>LJHX01000087.1 GCA_001295935.1 alpha proteobacterium AAP81b | reverse complement strand
GGGGGGGGGGGGGGGGAGCCGTTACGGCTTAAGCTCTGTCAGCCCGCCCATGTAAGGATGCAGCGCCGCCGGGATCGCCACGCTGCCATCGGCACGCTGGCAATTCTCGAGCACCGCCACCAGCGCCCGGCCGACCGCCAGCCCCGAGCCGTTCAAGGTGTTGACGAAGCCCTTGCTGCCCTTCTCGCCGCGCGCCCGGAAGCGCGCGTTCATCCGCCGCCCCTGGAAGTCGCCGCAGTCGGAAATGCTCGAAATCTCGCGCCACGCCCCCTGGCCGGGCAGCCAGACCTCAAGGTCGAAGGTCTTCGCCGACTGGAAGCCCATGTCGCCGGTGCACAGGAGGACGCGGCGGTAGGCAAGGCCCAGGCGTTCGAGGATCGTCTCGGCGGCACGCGTCATCCGCTCATGCTCGGCGGCGGCGGCTTCGGGAGCGCAGATCGTCACCAGTTCGACCTTGTCGAACTGGTGCTGGCGGATCAGCCCCTTGGTGTCGCGCCCGGCGCTGCCGGCCTCCGAGCGGAAACACGGCGTCAGCGCCGTCAGCCGCAGCGGCAGCGCCTCTTCGTCGACGATCTGGCCGCTGACGAGATTGGTCAGCGACACTTCGGCGGTCGGGATCAGATAGCGGTCGTCGGTGGTCTTGAAGAGGTCTTCCTCGAACTTGGGCAGCTGGCCGGTGCCATAGGCCGCCGAGGCGCGGACGAGCAGCGGCACCACCGCCTCGACATGGCCATGCTCCTGCGTCTGGACGTCGAGCATCCATTGCCCGAGCGCGCGGTGCAGCCGGGCGAGGCCGCCCTGCAACACGGCGAAGCGCGCCCCGGCGATGCGCGCCGCGGCATCGGGGTCATAGCCCAGCCGCGCGGCGACGATGTCGTGCTCGGCCGGCGCGAAATCGAACGTTGGCGGGGCGCCGACGGTCTTGATGACGACATTGCCGGTCTCGTCGGCGCCGTCGGGAACATCGGCGGCGGGCAGGTTCGGGATCCCCGCCATTCGCGCCTCGAGCGCTGCCGCGGCCTCGCGCTCCTCGGCTTCAAGGCCGGGGATGCGCTCCTTGAGGCCGGCGACGACCGCCATCAGCGCCTCGGCGGTATCGTCGTCCTTGCGCGCCTTGGCGGCGCCGATGTCGCGCGACGCCTCGTTGCGGCGGGCAAGCGCCGCCTGCAGCGACGTCTGGACCTCGCGCAGCCGCGCGTCGGCGGCGAGCAGCGCCGCGGCGAGCGGCGCCAGGCCGCGACGGGCGAGGCCGGCGTCGAACGCTTCCGGATCGGAACGGATGGCGCGGATATCGTGCATGGCGGCGCTATCCGCCAAGCCGGCGGGCGAGGCAAGCGCCAGGCGACACCGAAACCACGACAACCGGCCCTTTTCGGCGGGCGCGCAACACCATAGAGTGCGTCCGTGATCGTTACCTGTCCCAACTGCGGTACGCGTTTTCGGCTCGGGGAGGACGCGGCGGCGGCGGTGACCGCCGGGCGACGCATGAAGTGCGCCGAGTGCGGCGAACGCTGGCAGCCGGCGTCGGCCGACGCGACGCCCCCCCCGCCGCTGCGCGACGAGGACGACGAACTCGCCGCCGCCACCGCCGAACTGCGCGGCGACCTGCCTGCCGAACCCGTCGCGGCGATGCCGTCCTTCGGGGCGGCGCTGCCGCCGGCGCCGCAAATCGCGGCGATCGCGCCCGAACCCGACTCCGAGCCGCCCGCCGAAGTCGATCCCGAGCCCGAAGAGCCCGAGCCCGAGCCCGAGCCCGAGCCCGAACCGCCACGCCGCTGGCCGATCCTGAAAACGCTCGTGGCGCTCGTCATCGGCGCCGCCTTTGCCGTTGCCGCCGCCGGGCTGTGGGTCGGCAAGCTCCATCCGTCGCGCCTGCCGCCGCCGCTCGACCGCGTCGCCGCCGCCTTCGCGGTCGCCGCCCCGCCGCCGCTGGCGATCGCCGTCGAGGGCCATGTCACCGTGCTGTCGCCGGGCGAACGCCTGCTCGAAGTTACCGGCACGGTCAGCAACCCCGGCGCCGAGCGCATCACCGTGCCGACCTTGCGCGCCAGCCTCGCCGGGCCGCAGGGCGTCGTTCGCCGCTGGACGATCGCGCCGCCGGTCGATGAACTCGGGCCGGGCGCCTCGGCGGCCTTCGCCAGCACGATCCCCGGCCTCCCCGCCGACGCGACGGCGCTCAGCGTCACCGCCGGGCGCTGATTCGCTGGGCTTCCGGAGAAGTCCCTACTGCCCATGTTGCCGGGTGGCGGCGGCGGCGGCGGCGGCCTAGAACCCGGCGCGACCAGTATCAGGAGCCGATCGATGATCTTCGAATATTCCGCCAAGACCAAGGCGCTCGTCGAGCGCGTCCGCGCCTTCATGGACGAGCATGTCTATCCCAACGAAGCGCGCTACGAGCATGAAGTCGCCGAGGGCAACCGCTGGAAGGTGCTCGAGGTCATCGAGGAGCTCAAGCCGAAAGCTCGCGAGGCCGGGCTGTGGAACCTGTTCCTCAACATCAGCGATCACGATACCGGCGAGTGGCAGGGCCCCGGCCTCACCAACCTCGAATATGCGCCGCTCGCCGAGGAAATGGGCCGTGTCGGCTGGTCGAGCGAGGTGTTCAACTGCTCCGCCCCCGATACCGGCAACATGGAAGTGCTGCGCACCTATGGCAGCGAGGCGCAGAAGGCGCAGTGGCTGCGGCCGCTGATGGCCGGCGAAATCCGCTCGGCCTTTCTGATGACCGAACCCGCCGTCGCTTCGTCGGACGCCACCAACATCGAGACGTCGATCACCCGCGACGGCGATTCCTATGTCATCAACGGCCGCAAATGGTGGTCGTCGGGCGTCGGCGACCCGCGCTGCAAGATCGCCATCGTCATGGGCAAGACCGATCCCAGCGCGCCGCGCCACAGCCAGCAGAGCCAGATCCTCGTGCCGCTCGACACGCCCGGCATCACCAAGGTCCGGCCGCTGAGTGTCTTCGGTTATGACGACGCGCCGCACGGCCATTTCGAGGTCATCCTCGACAATGTCCGCGTGCCCGCCGAGAACATGATCCTTGGCGAAGGCAAGGGCTTCGAGATCGCCCAGGGGCGCCTCGGCCCGGGCCGCATCCACCATTGCATGCGCAGCATCGGGGCGGCGGAGCGCGCGCTCGAAAAGATGGTCAAACGTCTGAAATCTCGCGTGGCTTTCGGCAAGCCGATCAGCGAGCACAGCCTGTGGCACGAGCGCATCGCCGATTCGCGCATCGCCATCGAGCAATCGCGGCTGCTGACCCTCAAGGCCGCCTATATGATGGACACTGTCGGCAACAAGGCCGCGGCCAACGAGATCGCCATGATCAAGGTCGTCGGCCCCAACATGAGCTGCCTCATTCACGATCACGCCATCCAGGCGCATGGCGGCGGCGGCGTCTGCCAGGATTATGGCCTGGCTTCGGGCTATGCCCAGCAGCGCACCCTGCGGCTGGCCGATGGCCCCGACGAGGTCCATCGCCAGGCGATCGCCAAGAACGAGCTGCGCCGCTACAATTGACCTTGCGCCGCCGGCGGTTTGGCCCGCCGGCGGGGTTTCCTTGCCGAAAAGCCTTTGCCTCACGCGCCGCTTTGGTGCCTTGGGGGCGGCATGATTCCCATCCTGCTTGCCCTGGCCCCCGGCTTTCTCGGCTATTTCGAATCGAACAAGGTCGGCGCGCCGATCGCCGGGCTGGCGCCGGGCAAGACGGTGACGCTCGCTGCCGGTGACACCGGCCCGCTGGCCATCATGGGCCAGCGCTTCGACCCGCCGGTGACGATCGACGCCCGCGTGGCGCGGGTCCGCGGCCTGCGTATCTGGAAGAGCAGCGGCATCATCTGGAAGAACGGCAATCTCGTTGCCGAAGGCGGCACCGCCGGCGCCAGCTTCGCCGGCTATTGCGTTAACGTCCGCGAGAGCACCCGGATCGCCTTCGAGAATATTGCCTGTTCCGGCGCCGCGCGCGCCATCGTCGTCTCGGACAGCCGCGCCATCACCGTTCGCCGCAGCGTCTTCACCGGCCTGCGCATCGACGGCATCAACATCGCCGGCTCCAGCGACGTGCTGGTCGAAGGCAATCGCTTCACCGACTTCACGCCCGTCAAGGCGACCGGCAGCAAAGCCGACGGCACCTGGAAGGATGGCGACCACCCCGACGCGATCCAGCTGTGGACGACCAAGACCAACCCGCGGATGACCGACATCATCATTCGCGACAATGTCATCGAAGGTGAGACTCAGGGCATCAATTTCTTCGGGCCGCGCGGCCAGGGCTATGCCCGCGTCGTGGTGACCGGCAACACCATCAACATCGCCTATCCGGCGGCGATCAGCCTGATCGATTGCGAGGATTGCACCGTTGTCGGCAACAAGGCCGCGAAACTGCCCGGCGCCAAGTTCAAGGCCAACGTCCGACTGGTCGAATCGGCGGGGCGCTTCTGCGGCAACGTCATCACCGATGTGCCCGCGCACATCGCCAATGCGCCGTGTCCCCGACAGGGCCCCGACAAGGTGAAGTAGTGCCATTGCGCGGCGCGGCGGGCTCTGCTAATCGCCCGCTCCTGCCGGACGGGGCCTGCCCCCGGACACCTGATCGTGCGGTCATGGCGGAACTGGTAGACGCGCAACGTTGAGGTCGTTGTGGCCGAAAGGCCGTGGAAGTTCGAGTCTTCTTGACCGCACCAGATCACCCCTGCCGGCGCCGCCGGCCCGCCCTGGCAGGGCTCAGCCCGACAGCGTGATTTCGAAGCGCCAATCGATGGCAACGGCGCCGCGGCGTTCGACGCGGTAGCGCGCTCCCAGCCGCGCCGGCCAGCCGGTGGCGGGGCGTCGCCGCCCGGCGAAGAGCAATTGCTGGGCCCGCGCCCGCGCCAGGGGCGGCGCGGTGTTGCGGGCGATCTCGCTGCCGTCGGGGGCGGTCAGCACCAGCGTCTGGACGTCCCCCGCTGCCAGCCCGATGGCGAGGACATAGGCGACGATCGCCGGCGCCGCGGCATCGGGGCGGGGCAGGGCGTCGCCCCGGTCCACCGTGTCGGCAACGCTTGGCGGCGCGGTGGTGAACCCCGCGGCGATGACGTCGCCCTCGCGGTAGCGCACCCCGCTCGCCGGCGCCCACAGCGATTGACCGCTGCGGCACTGGCCGGGGACGGCGCCGAACGCCGCCGGGTCGATGGCGGCGCCGTCCTTGCGCAAGGTCAGATGGACATGGGGAAAGGCGGTGGCGCCCGACAGCCCGACCTTGCCGAGCGCCGCGCCGGTGGCGACCGACTGTCCAGGGCGGACCGCGACGCTGCCCTGCGCCATATGGCAATATTGCGCCTGCCAGCCGCTGCCCAGGTCGACAAGAACGCCGTTGCCGCAATCGCGCCCCGGCGCCGGGCGTTCGCCTTCGGCGAGCAGCCGGTCGGGCTCGCCGTCGCGGACGCGCAGCACCGTGCCAGGGGCGGCGGCGAGCACCGCGACGCCGGCACGCTGGGCGGCGACGCTGGCGATGCGGAAATCGGTGCCGTCATGGCCGTCATAGCTGCGCGCGCCACAGGCGAAATCGGCGACGCCCGGCCCCTTGTCGGCATCGGGCCAGTTCTGCACCCAGCAATCCTTGCCGATCGTGCAGACGAGCGGCAGTGCCAGCGGCGGCGCGGCATCGCCCGGCAGCGGCGCGGCGCCAAGCAGCAGTGCGCCGAGCGCCGCGGCTTGCGCGCCCCGCGCCGCCAGCCTAAGTTTTGAGCGGGACACAATTCCTGGGGGAAACACCATGCTCGCCGCCTATCCATTGACGACGATCGCTGTCGTCGTGGCGTTGTTCGTCTATTTCGGCGTGTCGGCGGTCGCCGGCAAGGCGCGTGCCACCTATAATTGCCCGGCCCCGGCATCGAGCGGACATCCCGAGTTCGACAAACGCTACCGCGTCCAGATGAACACCCTCGAGCAGCTGGCGCTGTTCCTGCCGGGTGTCGCACTGGCGGCGCCGGTGCTCGGCGATCAGATTACCGGCGGCCTGGCGCTGATCTGGTCGATCGGCCGCATCGTCTATGCCCAGGCCTATTATGGCGATCCCGCCAAGCGCAGCGCCGGCTTCATGATCACCCTGCTGCCGACCATGGTGCTGCTCGTCGCCGGGCTGTGGGGCGGCGTCGCCAAGCTCATCTTCTGATCCGCCTGCCCTATTGCAGGGCTTTGCTGGCGCGCGTCGGCGGGGCAGCGTCTTGCCACGATGCCGGCGCAGATCCGGCGCGAACGGGGAGGCTGGCATGAAGCGACTGGATGGACGGGTGGCGATCGTCACCGGCGCGGCGAGCGGCATCGGCCGCGCCGCGGCGATCGCCTGCGCGCGCGAAGGCGCCGCGGTGTTGCTGACCGATATCGACAGCGCCGGCGGCGAGTCGGCGGTCGCCGAGATCACCGCCGCCGGCGGCAGTGCCTGGTTTGCCCGCCAGGATGTCGTCGAGGAACCGCGCTGGGCCGAGCTCGTCGCCGAAGTCGTGGTGAAGCATGGCCGGCTCGACGTCCTCGTCAACAACGCCGGCATCGGCGACGGCGCCGCGGTCACCGAGATGACGCTGGCCGCCTGGAACCGCCAGCTCGCCATCAACGTCACCGGCGTCTTCCTCGGCTGCAAGCACGCCATCCCGGCGATGAAGCTCGCCAAGGCCGGCTATCGTGGTGGCTCGATCGTCAACATCTCGTCGGTGGCCGGCTTGACCGGGTCAGCCGGGCTGTCGGGTTATTGCGCCACCAAGGGCGCGGTGCGCTTGTTCACCAAGGCCGTCGCCATCGAATGCGCCGCCGACGGCATCCGCTGCAACAGCGTTCATCCCGGCATCATCGATACGCCGATCTGGACCAAGATCGACGATTCGGGCGTGCTCGCCGCCGGCCTCGGCCTGCCGGCGGGGCAGAATGCCATCGATCCGGCGCTGCTCGGCGCCGCGGCACCGCTCGGCTTTCCCGGCCAGCCGCAGGACATTGCCGATGGCATCATCTTCCTGGCGTCGGACGAGTCGCGTTACATGACCGGCAGCGAGCTGGTTATCGACGGCGGCTGGACGGCGCACTGAGGCCGAGCGCGTTGGCGGCTCAGCTCGGGCGTCGCCGCAACCACAGGCCATAGATCACCACCACCGTCACCGCGAAGGCGAACCATTGCAGCGCATAGCTGAGATGGTTGTCGGGCAGGTCGTCGGGGGTGGGCTGTGCGGCGGGCTGCAACGGCGGCACCGCGGTATCGGGGATCAGCATGAACAGCGGCCGGGCCTTGGCGCGGCCATAGGGGCGCTCGATGATGATGCCGCGGAACACCGTGTCCACCGTTACGGGCAGCGCCGCGGCGTCGGGGCGCGCCGTCCAGCCGGCGACGGCGACGATGTCGGGGGGCTTGCGGTTGGGCCGGCAGCTGACCAGCACCAGAAAGCCCGATTGGCCGGCACGGTTGGCGCCGCCGCGCAGATCATAGGGCAGCACCGTGCCCGGCGAGCAGGGCAGCTCGGCGCGGCGATATTGCACCGAGGCTTCGCCGATCATGGCGCGATAATAGTCGCGGGGCTCGAGCAGCGGCTGCGACACCGCCGTGCCGGCACGGGCGATGAGGTCGTGCTTCCATTCGCGGCGCTGCAGCTGCCAGACGCCAAGGGCGAGGCAAGTGACGGCAATGACCAGGGTCATCAGCGTCGGAACGAGCGGCAGTCGCCGGCGCGCCGCGGTCACAGATGCCCTTCGCCGGCGTTGTTGCGGAACTCCAGCGCGAGCAGCAGCGCCTTCGAGACCCGCAGCAGCGCCAGGGTCAGAGCAATCGTCAGCGGCAGCCAGAGCAGGACGTGCAGCCACCATGGCGGTTCGAAGGCGAGCTCGACCCAGATGGCGAGGCCGGTGACGATCGCGCCGACGATCAGGATCAGGAAGGACGCCGCGCCGTCGCCGACGTTGAAAGCGGCGAAATCCAGCCCGCACACTCGGCAGCGCGGCGCGAAGGCGATAACTCCGGCGAACATCGACGCCTTGCCGCAACGCGGGCAACAGCCGCGCAGCGCGATCGCCGCCAGCGCCGGGGTCGCCCCGGCGGTCATGGCTTAGCCGAAGGCGTGATGGACCACCGCCGCGCCGAAGTGCGAACCCCAGACATAGATGGCGATGAACAGGAACAGCCAGACGACATCGACGAAATGCCAGTACCAGGCGGCGGCCTCGAAGCCGAAATGCTGGCGCGGGGTGAAATCGCCGCGATAGAGGCGGAACAGGCAGACGGCGAGGAAGATCGTGCCGACGATGACATGGAAGCCGTGGAAGCCGGTCGCCATGTAGAAGGTCGAGCCATAGACATTGCCGGCGATCGAGAAGCTGGCGTGGCTGTATTCATAGGCCTGGATGCAGCTGAAGATGAAGCCGAGCGCGATGGTCAGCCACAGGCCCTGTTTGGCGGCCTCGCGGTCGCCATGGATCAGCGCATGGTGCGACCAGGTGACGGTGGTGCCCGAGCACAGCAGGATCAGCGTGTTGAGCAGCGGGAAGACGAAGGGATCGAGCACCTCGACGCCCGAGGGCGGCCAGACGCCGTTGATGCCTTCATGGACGCTCGGATAGAGCGCCGCATTGAAATAGGCCCAGAACCAGGCGACGAAGAACATCACTTCCGAAGCGATGAACAGGATCATGCCATAGCGGTGGTGGAGCTGGACGACGGGGGTGTGGTCGCCGGTATTGGCTTCATGGACGACGTCCATCCACCAGCGGGTGAACATCGCCGTCACCCCGGCGAGGCCGACGAAGAACACCGGGCCCCCCCAGCCGATCTTGTGCATCCAGGCGATGGCGCCCGCCGCCATGATCAGCACCGCGGTCGACATGAGCAGCGGCCACGCCGACGGGCTGAGGATGTGATAATCGTGAGTCTTGCCGGCGGCCATGTTAGCCCCTGTTGGGTTGTTGCGTTGCAGCGGCGCTTACCGCCTCGGCCGGCGGATTGTCCACCGGATAGAAGGTGTAGCTCAGCGTGATCTCGTCGATCTTCGAGGCGATCGGGTCCTTGAGGATCGCCGGATCGACGAAGAAGGTCACCGGCATCTGCACCGTTTCACCGGGCTTGAGCGTCTGCAGGGTGAAGCAGAAGCACTCGATCTTCTTGAAATAGGCGCCGGCGACATCGGGCGAGACGTTGAAGCCCGCCTGGCCGCTGGTCGGCGTTGCCGCGAGGTTGGTGGCGGTGAAGAAGGCGAGGTTCTTCTCGCCGATCTTGACGGCGACGTCATTGACCTTGGGCTGGAAGCGCCAGGCGATGCCGGCAGCGGTGTTCGAATCGAAGCGGATCTTGATCGTCCGCCCGGCGGCGCCGCGCAGCGCCCCGGCGTCGGGCAGCGCCAGGGCGCGGCCGGTGGTGCCGCCGAAACCCGTCGTTTCGCAGAACATGCGGTAGAGCGGCACCGCGGCATAGGCCAAGCCGATCATCGCCACGGCGAGCAGCGCGGCGAGCACCCCGGTGCGGCGGCGGGCGGCGAGATCGCTCACTTCGCCGCGACGGCGGGCGCCGCCTTCATGCCGGGTGTCATGCGGACGAGGGTGATGCCGTAGAACAGCGCGACAAGGGCGAAAAGCAGCAGCCCGAGCGCGCCATTGCGCTGGCGGCGGCGCGCCTCGAAGGCCGCGCGCTCGGCGGGGGTCCAGTCGAGGCTCATGCCAGCAGCCGATCGATGACGAGCGCCGCGAAGATCAGCGCGAGATAGAGCAGGCTGAAGCGGAACAGCGCCTTTTCGGGCGCCATGCCGGCAGCCAGCGTCGCGGTGTTGCGGGCGACGCGGACCGCAAGGACGAGGAACCAGCCGCCGAGCAGTGCCGCGGCAACTCCGTAGAGCGTGCCGGTCCAACCGAGCAGCGCCGGGGCGACCGAGACCGGCAGCAGCAGCGCGGTATAGGCAAGAATCTGGCGCCGCGTGTGCGCCGGTCCATGCGTCACCGGTAGCATCGGTACGCCGGCCTTGGCGTAGTCGGCCTCCATGAACAGCGCCAGCGCCCAGAAGTGCGGCGGCGTCCACAGGAAGATGATCGCGAACATCGCCCAGGCCAGCATCGGCGTGTCGCCGGTTACCGCCGCCCAGCCGACGACAACGGGAAAGGCGCCGGCGGCACCGCCGATGACGATGTTCTGCGGCGTCCGGCGCTTCAGCCAGACGGTATAGACGAGGACATAGAACAGGATCGACACGGTGAGCCAGGCGGCGGCGACCCAGTTGAGCGCCAGCCCCATGATGGTGACAGCGCCTGCGCCGAGGACGACGGCGAAGGCCAGTGCATCGGCCGGCGCCATCCGCCCGGCGGGCAGCGGCCGCTTGGCGGTGCGCTTCATCAGCGCGTCGATATCGGCTTCATACCATTGGTTGAGCGCGCCCGCCGCACCGGCGGCGACGGCGATGCACAGGATTGCCGTGAATGCCAGGAAGGGGTGGAGGTGGCCCGGCGCCACGAGCATCGCGCAGAAGGCGGTGAAGACGACGAGCGTCATCACCCGCGGCTTCAGCAGCGCGAAATAATCGCGCCATTCCGCGAACGCCGTCGGCGGCGCGGAAGCAAGGGCGGGAGCGGTCAAGGGCATCGTCTTCTTCTTCCCCCCTCCCGCTTGCGGGAGGGGTCGGGGGTGTGAATTATCTGTTCGAGCGCAGTCGTCAGCCGGAGGCACCCCCCACCCCCAACCGCTGGCGCTTCGCGCCGTCTGCGACTCCCCGCCAGCGGGAGGGGACCCTGGCTTATTTGATGACCGGCAGCGTCTCGAACTGGTGGAACGGCGGCGGCGAGCTCAGCGTCCATTCGAGCGTCGTCGCGCCTTCGCCCCAGTAATTGCCGGCGACCTGCTTCTTCGACATCAGGCTGATGAGGATGTTGACGAAGAAGAAGATCATGCTGAACGCCATGATGGCATAACCATAGCTGGCGATTTCGTTGTAATAGGCATATTGCGCCGGATAATCGGGGATGCGGCGCGGCATGCCGTCCTGGCCGAGGAAGTGCATCGGGAAGAACAGCACATTGACGCCGACGAAGAACAACCAGAAGTGCACCTGGCCGAGGAACTCGTTATAGGCCTTGCCGCTCATCTTGCCGAACCAATAGTAGAAACCGGCAAACATGGCGAACACGGCGCCCAGCGACAGCACATAGTGGAAGTGTGCCACGACGTAGTAAGTGTCGTGGAAATAGGTGTCGACGCCGGCGTTGGCGAGGATGACGCCGGTAACGCCGCCGACGGTGAACATGAAGATGAAGCCGATCGCCCAGAGCATCGGGGTCTTGAAGCTGATCGAGCCGCCCCACATCGTCGCGATCCACGAGAAGATCTTGATGCCGGTCGGCACCGCGATGATCATGGTGGCGGCGGTGAAGTACATCTTGGTGTTCACGTCGAGCCCGACGGTGAACATGTGGTGGGCCCAGACGATGAAGCCGATCAGGCCGATCGCCACCATGGCATAGGCCATGCCGAGGTAGCCGAACACCGGCTTCTTCGAGAAGGTCGAGACGATCTGGCTGACGATGCCGAAACCCGGCAGGATCAGGATGTAGACCTCGGGGTGGCCGAAGAACCAGAAGAGATGCTGGTAGAGCACCGGATCGCCGCCCTGGTCAGCGGTGAAGAAGTGCGTGCCGAAGTTACGGTCGGTCAGCAGCATGGTGATGGCACCGGCGAGAACCGGCAGCGACAGCAGCAGCAGGAAGGCGGTGACCAGCACCGACCAGACGAACAGCGGCATCTTGTGCAAGGTCATGCCCGGGGCACGCATGTTCAAGATGGTGGTGATGAAGTTGATGGCGCCGAGGATCGACGAGGCGCCGGCGATGTGCAGCGACAGGATCGCCATGTCGACGGCGGGGCCGGGGTGGCCGACAGTCGACAGCGGCGGATAGACCGTCCAGCCGGTGCCGGCACCGTTGAAGCCGGCGGGACCTTCGACGAACATCGAGCCCAAAAGCAGCAGGAAGGACGGCACCAGCAGCCAGAACGACACATTGTTCATGCGTGGGAAGGCCATGTCCGGCGCGCCGATCATGATCGGCACGAACCAGTTGCCGAAGCCGCCGATCATGGCGGGCATGACCATGAAGAACACCATGATCAGGCCGTGCGCCGTCACGAAGACGTTCCACATATGATAGGCGGCGTCGATGTTGTCGCCGGTGAAGAAGGTGTTGATAACCTGCATCCCCGGCTGCGCCAGTTCCCAGCGCATGATGCCCGAAACCGCGCCGCCGATCGTGCCGGCGAGGATCGCGAAGATCAGGTAGAGGGTGCCGATGTCCTTGTGATTGGTCGAAAACAGCCAGCGCTGGATGAAGCCCAGCTTATGGTCGGCGTGATCGTCATGGTGTGCGTGGTCGGCAGCACCGGCGAGAGCGTTGGCGTTGGCCATGAGATTCCCTCTCGAATTCAGGCGGCGGGCGCGGCGACGGGCGTCGCGGCGGCGGTGGCGGGCGCGGCAGCAGCCGGCGGCGCGCCGGCGGACGCCGGATCGATACCGTTTTCCTTCTGCTTGGCGGCAACCCAGGCGGCGAACTGTTGCTTCGAAACAACCTCGACAGCGATCGGCATGAAGCCATGCTTGGTGCCGCACAGCTCCGAGCACTGGCCGAAATAGACGCCGGGGCGATCGACCTTGAACCAGGTTTCGTTGATGCGGCCGGGAACGGCGTCCATCTTCACCCAGAAGCTCGGCACGGCGAAGCTGTGGATGACGTCGGCGGCGGTGGTCAGCACCTTCACCGTGGCGCCGACAGGAACGACGATGCGATTGTCGACATCGAGGAGGTTGGGCGACTTGCGCTTGGCCGCCTCGGCCTCGGTCAGCATGACCGAATCATAGCTGAAGCCGCCCTGGTCGGGATATTCATATTCCCAGTACCATTGGTGGCCGGTCGCCTTGATGGTGATGTCGGCGCGTGGCGGGCTGTACTGGTTGGCGAGCAGCCGGAAGGATGGCACGGCGATCCAGACGAGGATCAACACCGGCACCACCGTCCAGATCACCTCGACCAGCGTGTTGTGGCTGGTGCGCGACGCCACCTTGTTGACCCGGGCGCTGTAGCGGATGATCGTATAGGCCATCAGGATCAGCACGAAGACAGCAACGGCGATCATCAGCGGGTTGAGGACGTTGACCGACATCGCATGCGCCTCGCGGGCGATCGGCGTCACCGGCGTCTGCAAATCGACCCCGCCGCGCGGCTGACCAAAGGCGGCATCGGCGGTGACCGCATCGAGGCTGGCGGTCGGCACGTCGGTGGTGGTGACGGTCGCGACCGGCGCCGCCGCAGGCGCGTCGGCTTGCGCCAGCGCCGGCAGCGGCGCCACGGCGATAAGGATCGGCAGGATCAGGCGCGTCAGACTGCGCATAGGGCCCCATAGCAAGGTGAGCCGGACGGTGCCGGCGATAACGCGCGGTCTATAGGCGCGCCATCGCCGGGGGGGCAAGCGCGACATTGCCGCATTGCGACATCTACGGCATCGGTGCGGCCGGGGTGGCTATGCCACGAGATCGGCGAACTGCGCTTCCTGCTTGGCGAGCTGGGCGCGGATGGCATGGGGAACGTCCTCGCCCTGCAGCATGCCGGCGTTCCACACCGCGACATATTCCAGCCCGTCGTCGATCGAATGGTCGCGGCCGAAGTTGAGCACCTGCTTGATGCCGGTGATCGTCAGCGGCGATTTCGAGGCGATCGTCCGCGCCATCGTCTCGGCGGCGGCGAGCGCGTCGGCGTGGCTTTCCTCAACGCGATTGACGAAGCCGAAGCGCAGCGCCTCGGCGGCGGGGAAGCGCCGGCCGGTATAGGCAAGCTCGCGGATCAGCCCCTGCGGCAGCAGATGCGGGATGCGCTGCAGAGTGCCGACATCGGCGACGATGGCGATGTTGACCTCCTGAATAGTGAAGAAGGCCTCGGCCGAGGCGATACGGATGTCGCAGGCGGTGACGAAATCGACGCCGCCGCCGATGCAGCCGCCCTGCACCACCGCGATCACCGGCACACGGCAGCGATCGACGACGTTGAAGGTCTCCTGCATTTCCTTGACGTGGCGGCGGAAGGCTTCGCGGCGGCGGCCGAGGTCGCCCTCGCTGTGTCCCTGCGCCGCCGCGGCGAAGCCGAGGTCGAGCCCTGCGGTGAAATGCTTGCCGGTCGACGCGACGATGACGGCGCGGATGGCGGGATCGGCGTCGATCGCGGCGAACACCTCGATCAGTTCGCTCCAGAAAGCCTTGTTCATCGTGTTGAGCTCGGCCGGGCGGTTCATGGTGACCCGGGCGATATGGCCGTCGACTTGGTAATCGAGCGTGGTAAGGTTCATGGCATCGCTCCCAGAATAGCGCCCCGAGGCAATGACCAAGTTCACCGTCAACGGCAATCCTGTGCAATTCATGATGCCGGCCGAAACGCCGCTGCTCTGGGCGCTGCGCGACGCCGCCAATCTGACCGGCACCAAATATGGCTGCGGTGCCGGGCTGTGCGGCGCCTGCACGGTGCATATCGATGGCGCCGCGCAGCGCTCGTGCCAGGTGCCGATCGGCAGCATCGAGGGCAGCTTCGTGACGACGATCGAGGGGCTGAGTGACGACCGCTCGCACCCCGTCCAGCAGGCGTGGATCGCCGAGCAGGTGCCGCAGTGCGGCTATTGCCAGTCAGGGATGATCATGGCGGTGGCGGCGCTGCTGGCGAAGAATCCCCGCCCGAGCGACGCCGAGATCGACGCCGGCGTCACCAACCTCTGCCGCTGCGGCACCTATCCGCGCATCCGCAAGGCAATCCACCGCGCCGCGCGCGGCGAGACCGAGTCGGGCGTGCCGGGCCCCGAGACGACGCCCGAGGAGGCGGCGCGGCTGGCGCCGAGTTTGAAGGGTTGAAGACGGCTGCGGACGGCTCAATACGCTAATTTGCGATGATGACTGAACCGACGAACCTTGTCCTGGAAATGCTGCGTGACATCCGTCACGAGCTCGGCGAGGTGCGTACCACGCTGCGCGACCATAGGCTGCGGCTGAACGACCTTGCCATCGGCTTGGCTGCTGTCCGTCGCGATCACGCCAATGATGCCGAGGTCAATGCCCATCTCGCCTAAAGTGTCGACCGCCTGCAGGGCGATGTCGACCGCATCAAGCGCCGGTTGGAATTGGTCGACTGACGTCAGGCTTGGTTCCGCCGATCAGAAGGGGATCAGCGTATAGCCCTGCATCCCGAGCAGGGCATGCGCACTCGATGCGGAGATCGCCATCTTGACCCCCGGTAGCAGTTCCGCCTTGGCGATCCCCTGCGACGCCGCGCTCTGGCCGCAGACGTAGAAGGTGACATTCCTCGCCTGCATCGCGGCGATCGCCGCGGCGCTGGCATTGGCCTTGCCGCCGGCGCGCCGGGCATGGTCGGCGGGCTTCAACAGATCGATGATCGCTTTGCCATGGACGACATAGGCGACATTGATGTTGCCCGCCGGCACGCCCGCCTCGACATGACCGTTGATGAAGCGCGCCGCTGTTTCGAAGTTGCGATTGCGCGTCCCCGGCGGGGCCTGTTCGGTCACGTCATAGACCACCTTGAACACCGCGCCCGGCGGGATCGCCATGTCGCTTTCGATGGTGGCGATCGGCGCGATGTCGGGAAACACCGGGCCGGGGTGGAAAGTCTGCGCGGTCGCGGTGGACGGCAGCAGCGCGGCAAGCAGCAAAAGCGGGCGCATCGAGGACTCCAATCGGGACGCCCGATCCTGACCGGTCAGCCGACCTTGGGCAATCCCTGCAGCGCTGCCTCGGCTTCGGCGACCGTCCGTCGCACGATCTCGCCCGCCGGCAGCACCTCGGTTATGCCGCCGCCGCCCTGCCCCGCCGCCAGGCACTGCGTCTCGGGGATGACGTCGAGCACCCCGGCGATCGGTCCCAGGCGGTTGAGCTGCACCGATTCCGCCACCTGCGCGGCGAAGGGCTTGGCGTTTCGATTGTCGAAGTCGCGGTTGCTGTCGTTGACGATGGCGCGCAGCGTCTTGCCGGTGAACACCTTCGAGATGACGGTATCGCTCTCGCTCATCCCGACGATGGCATCCTTGTACTTCTGCCCGGCGTGCGCCTCGTCCGACGCGATGAAGCGGGTGCCCATCCAGACGCCGGCGCAGCCGAAAGCCAGCGCGGCGGCCAGCCCGCGACCGTCAAACAGCCCGCCGGCGGCAATCACGGGAATGTCGACGGCGTCGACGCACTGCGGCCACAGCGCCACCGAGGCGACCGAGCCGGTATGGCCGCCGCCTTCGGTGCCTTGCGCGATGATGACGTCGCAGCCGGCCTCGGCCGCCTTGACGGCGTGGCGGACGTTGCCCGCCATGCACATGACGACGACGCCCGCCTGCTTCAATTCCGTGATGATGGCGACCGGCACGCCGAGGCCGGCGATGAACGCCCTGGCGCCACCCTTGATGATGACATCGACGCTGGCGGTCAGCGTTTCCGGCTGGGCGGTGAGCAGATCGACGCCGAAGGGCTTGTCGGTCAAATCCTTCACCCGCGCCATCTGGTCGGCGATGAAGCGTGGCGGCAGGCCGGCCATGCCGAGCGACCCGAAGCCGCCGGCGGCGCTGACCGCGGCGCAGACCTCGGCATAGGAGACGCCGCCCATGCCGGCGAGGAGAACGGGATGCTCGACGCCGAGCATGGTGCAGATGGGCGTGTGGATGGTCATATTCTATCCTTCTTCCCCTCTCCCCTTGAGGGAGAGGGGTGGCGCGAAGCGCCGGGGTGAGGGTGAGTCTGCAAGGCAGCCATCACCGCCAGATACACATCGTGCGGCCGGTCAAGCACCTCTTCATTGCGGAAGCGCAGCACCGTCAGCCCCTTGGATTGGAGCCATTGAGTTCGGCGCTCGTCGTAGCCGGCCCGATCCGCGTGCCCGGCGCCGTCGAGTTCGACGACCAATCTCGCCTCGGCGCAGTAGAAGTCCACGATGAACGGCCCCACCGGTTGCTGCCGGCGGAAACGCACGCCGAGCTTGCCACCGCGGACCATCTCCCAAAGCTCACGTTCCGCCGGTGGAGCATCGGCGCGCAACACGCGGGCATGGAGGACAAGCTTGGCAGCATCCTAGTCGGGTCGATGCGGCACTCACCCTCACCCCGGCTCGTTTTGCTCGCCACCCCTCTCCCTCGAGGGGAGAGGGGAAGGCTGCATTTACTCGGCTGCTTCGGCAGCACCCCAGCCGATGATCGCCTTGGTCTCGAGGAAATCACCGAAGGCATGGTCGCCCCATTCGCGGCCGTTGCCCGACTGCTTGTAGCCGCCGAAGGGCGCCATCAGGTCGAAGCCGGCGCCGTTGATGTTGACCTGGCCGGCGCGGATCTGGCGCGCCACCTGGCGGGCGTGCTCGGGCTCGCCCTGCACATAGCCGGCCAGGCCATAGACGGTGTCATTGGCAATCTCGATCGCCGCGTCTTCGCCCTCATAGGGCAGCATCGCCAGCACCGGGCCGAAGATTTCCTCGCGGGCGATCGTCATGTCGTTGGTGACATTGGCGAATACCGTCGGCTTGACATAATAGCCGGTCTCCAGCCCCTCGGGCCGGCCGGGGCCGCCGGTGACCAGCGTCGCGCCTTCCTCGATGCCCTTCTGGATCAGCCCCTGGATCTTGTGCCACTGCGTCTCGCTGACCACCGGGCCCATCGCGGCATTGCCATTGGGATCGCCGACGGTATGGCCCTCGGCGGTCGCCTTGGCGATCGCCGCGGCGGCATCCATCTTGGCGGCGGGCACCAGCATCCGCGTCGGCGCGTTGCACGACTGGCCGCTGTTCATCATCACCGCCTTGACCCCGCCGCTGACCGCCGCCTCGAGGTCGGCGTCGTCGAGGACGATGTTGGGCGACTTGCCGCCAAGTTCCTGATGAACGCGCTTGACCGTCGGCGCGGCGTTCTTCGCCACTTCGATGCCGGCGCGGGTCGAGCCGGTGAAGCTCATCATGTCGACCCCGGGATGCGCCGACAGCGCGGCGCCGACGGTCGGGCCGTCACCGTTGATCAGGTTGAAGACGCCCGCCGGCACGCCGGCGGCATGCAGCACCTCGGCCCAAAGGATCGCCGAGAAGGGCGCGACTTCCGACGGCTTGAGCACCATGGTGCAGCCGGTGGCGAGCGCGGGCACAACCTTGCAGGCGATCTGGTTGATCGGCCAGTTCCACGGCGTGATGAAGCCGCAGACGCCGATCGGCTCCTTGGCGATCAGCGTCGTGCCGCGCAGTTCCTCGAACTTGTAATTCTTGAGCACCTCGATGCCGGTCGAGATATGGCCGATGCCCAGCGCTGCCTGCGCCTGCATGGCAAGCCAGCCCGGCGCGCCCATTTCCTCGGTGATCGCTGCGGCGATATCGGCATAGCGCTTCTGATATTCGGCAGCGACCGCGCCAAGCAGCTCGATGCGCTCGGCGACGCTGGTGCGCGAATAGCTCGGGAAGGCCTTGCGGGCGGCGGCGACGGCGGCGTCGACATCGGCGGCGCTGCCCATGCTGATGACACCCGCGACGGCTTCGGTAGCGGGGTTGATGACGTCGAGGGTCGCCGGCGTGGCGGGATCGACCCAGGCGCCATCGATATAGAACTTCAGATATTCGCGCATGACGGACTCCCCAAGGCAGGTTTTGCCCGGCCTTGTAGCATGGGGGTCCCCGATCGCCGCCTTGGGCTTTTTGTCAGGCCCGCACGCCGGTCAGGATTGCCTCGGCGGCCGGCGGCGACGGCCGGGCACGCGCATCGAAGCGCCGCCAGGCACGCTCGTGGAAGAAGAAGGCGACGGCGTTGATGCAAGGCTCGATGAGCGCGATGCCGCCGGCGATCTCGATCGATCCGGTCAGCGCATAGGCGACCGAAAAGCCGACGGTGAGGTGGATCGACAGATAGGTCAGCGTCTTGGCGAGTTCGCGGGGCATGGGCGGTCTCCGGCGGATGTCCGACCTTAATGCGAGGCGTTCGCAGAAGTTGCCAATGAAGGCTTTCGCTGAGTGTGATCGAATGTCTTGGCGGCCCGACGCTGCCAACGCTTGGAGCGTCGCTACTTTCCGTTCATGCCGAGGGAAGTCGAGGCACGCGCTGCCGCTGGAGCGTGCCTCGACTTCGCTCGGCATGAACGAGTTTACGGAGGTATCTCGACTCCGCCGCCGCTACCGCTTGGGCAGCAGCATCGTCACCGCCGCCGTCATCGCCTCCACCCCGGTCGTGATCGCCAGCGGCGCTTCCGGCGCCCAGCCGCTGTTGTGCAGCGACGGCACTGGCGCCCCGCCGGCCGCGGCCGCGGCAAAGGCATCGTGCGGCGCGGCGCCGAGCCAGAAGATCACCGTCTGAATCGCCGGATCGGCGGCGCCGAAGGCATAGAAATCCTCGCTCGCCATCGACGGGTCGAGCGTCACCACGCGGTCCTTGCCGAAGCGCGTCTCGAATAGCGTCGTCACCCGCGCCGCCAGTTCGGGGGAGTTGAGCGTCGGCTGGGTGCCCTCGTTGCCGGTGACGATCGGCAGCAGCGCATCGGGCATGCCGGCGGCGATCGCCTCGCCCTTGGCCACCCGCGCAATGGCGGCGAGCAGTCGCGCCTGCTGCGCCTTGTCGTAACTGCGCACCGTCAGTTGCAGCCGCACCTCGTCGGGGATGATATTGTGCTTGGTGCCACCGTGAATCGACCCGACGGTGACCACCGCCGGCTTGAACGGATCGTTCTCGCGCGCGACAATGGTCTGCAGCCCCATGACGATGCGCGCCGCCAGCGCCACCGGGTCCCTGGTCGTCTGCGGATAGGCGCCATGGCCGGAAACGCCGCGCACGACGATGTCGACGCTGTTGGAGATCGACAGCGCGGCGCGCGCCGGCACGCTGACCTGCCCGGCGGGAATGCGGTTGTCGTCGTGCAGCGCCAGGGTGAACTGCGGCTTGGGGAAGCGCGTGTAGAGGCCGTCGGCAAGCATGGCGGCGGCGCCCTTGCTGATTTCCTCGGCGGGCTGGGCGATCATGACGACGGTGCCCGACCATGTCGCCCGTGTTGCCGCAAGCTGCCGGGCGACACCGGTCCACACCGTCATGTGCAGGTCATGGCCGCAGGCGTGCATGACCGGCGTCGCGCTGCCATCGCTGGCCTTGCCCATCGCGGCGCTGGCGAACGCCAGCCCGGTGGCCTCCTTGACCGGCAGCCCGTCCATGTCGGTGCGGACCAGCACCGTCGGCCCCGCGCCGTTCTTGAGGACGGCAACGACGCCGGTGCCGCCGACCTGTTCGGTGACGGTGAAGCCCGCGGCGCGCGCCTCGCCGGCGAGGATGGCGCTGGTGCGGACTTCCTGCAGCGACAGTTCGGGGTTGCGATGCAGGTCCTTGTAGAGTGCCACCAAATCGCCGCCGGGAGCGGGCGGCGCCGGCTGGGCGGTGGCAGGCACGGCAACGAGAGCGGCGATGGCGAGCGGGCGAAGGATCATACGCGCATAGGAGGGCGATGGCCGCGCAAAGGCAAGCGCTCAGCCGGCGACGATCTCGACGAGGCAAAGGTCGGACTGCCAGCGCGGCCACGGCAGTTCGAGTCGCCAGCGGCCCTCTCCGATGGCGCGCAGCACGCCGACCTGGTCGCGGGCGCGGTCGTCGCCATAGGCCATCACGCCGGCCTCGCCGGCGAGCTTGATCGACCCCAGGAAAACCTGGCGCTCGCCATCGGCCCACAGCTTGCCGGCGACCCGTTGCGGCCCTTCCAGTTGCTCGAACCACAGCCCGCCATCGACCGCGGTCACCGTGCAGGCGCCACCGGGCAGTTCGCCGACCACCGGCATGCCGCTGGGCGCCGCGTCACCGCGGCCGAGGCGCACCAGTCGGCAGCGATAGCGTCCCGGCGGCGGCGGCAGGCCGGCGCGCGCGGCGCCGGGGTCGCCGAGGGCGCCGAGCGCGTCGAGGTCGGCGCCTTCCTGATGAACTTCGCCGACCGCGCGCGTCCAGGCGCGCCACAGCCCGGTCAGGCGCTTGCGGTCGTCGGGGCGGATCAACGCCTGCCAGCTGGCGTCGGGGGGTGGCGCGGCGAACGCCGGCGCGGCAAGCGCAAGGCAGAGCGGCAGGAGGCAGAAGCGCATGGGTTTTCTCCTGCCCGCCAACGGCTTAACCCAGCATGTCGCGGACGAACGCCGCGAGGCCCAATTGGCGTTTGCGGCGCAGGCGTTCGGCGGCAAGGATCGAGCGGATCTCGGCCAGGCAGACGTCGGCATCGTCGTTGATCAGGATATAATCATATTCGCCCCAATGGCTGATCTCGTCGCGGGCGCGCGCCATGCGCCCGGCGATGACGTCGTCGGCGTCGGTGGCGCGCGTCGTCAGCCGGCGCTCGAGCTCGGCCAAATCGGGGGGCAGGATGAAGACGCGGACGAGGTCCGACGCCGCATCGGTCTGTTGCAACTGCTGGGTGCCCTGCCAGTCGATATCGAAGAGGACGTCACGACCGGCGTGGAGCGCCGCCTCGACGGGGGCGCGCGGCGTGCCATAGCGATTGCCGAACACCGTCGCCCATTCGAGAAGTTCGTCATTGGCCACCATTTCGGCGAAACGCGCAGGACTGACGAAATAATAGTCGCTGCCGTCGATTTCGCCCGGCCGCGGCGGGCGGGTGGTGGCGCTGACCGACAGCAGGATGCCGGGATCCTCGGCGAGCAGGCGGCGCGAGAGGGTGGTCTTGCCGGCGCCCGACGGCGACGACAGCACGAACATCAGGCCGCGGCGGGCGGGGGTGCGCTGCGAGGAACGGGCGAAGCTGGTCATCGCGGGGCGTTAGCGGATGCGAGGGGCGTCGTCACGCCAGGATCGCCGAACGCGCGCGACGGCGCTGGCTCCCCTCCCGCATGCGGGAGGGGAGTAGAGGCGTCCCCGCCGCGGGTCAGATCATCGTCTCCGGCCGCACCACGTCGCGGAACCGCGCCTCGTCGATCAACCCCAGCGCCAGCGCCGCGTCGAGCAGCGACAGCCCCTCGTGATGCGCCTTCTTGGCGATCGCCGCAGCATTGTCATAGCCGATCTCGGGCGCCAGCGCCGTCACCAGCATCAGCGAGCGTTCGACCAGCTCGGCGAGCCGGTCGCGGTTGGGGGTCATCCCCTCGACGCAGCGCGCCCGGAAGCTGTCGCAGGCGTCCGCCAGCAGACCGATCGACTGCAACACATTGTGCGCGATCAGCGGCTTGAAGACATTCAGTTGCAGATGGCCCTGCAGGCCGCCGACCGTGACGGCGACGCCATTGCCGATGACCTGGGCACAGACCATGGTCAGCGCCTCGCACTGCGTCGGGTTGACCTTGCCGGGCATGATCGAGCTGCCCGGCTCATTCTCGGGCAGCGCCAGCTCGCCGAGCCCCGAGCGCGGTCCCGAGCCCAAAAGCCTGAGATCGTTGGCGATCTTCATCAGCCCGGTGGCGATGGTGGTCAGCACGCCGGCGACCTCGACCATCGTGTCGTTGGTCGCCAGCGCCTCGAATTTGTTGGGCGCCGATACCCAGGGCACGCCGCCGGTCAACTCGGCGAGCGCCGCGCAAAAGGCCTCGCCGAAGCCCGCCGGCGCGTTGAGCCCGGTGCCGACGGCTGTGCCGCCCTGCGCCAGCCGCGACAGTCGCGGCCACAGCGCGACGATCCGCGCCGCGCCATCCTCGCAGGTCTGCGCCCAGGCCGAGGCTTCCTGGCCCAAGGTGATCGGCGTCGCGTCCTGCAGATGGGTGCGGCCGATCTTGACCAGGCCCGCCCATTCCGCCTCGTGGCGGCGGAACACCACGGCGAGGTCGCGCAACGCCGCGAGCAGGCGGTTCCTGAGTTCGAGCGCGGTGGCGACATGCATCGCCGTCGGGAAGGTGTCGTTCGACGATTGCGAGCGGTTGACGTGGTCGTTGGGGTGGACCGGCGTCTTGCCGCCGCGAGTCCCGGTCAGCAGCTCGTTGGCGCGGCCGGCGATCACCTCATTGGCGTTCATGTTGGTCTGGGTGCCGCTGCCGGTCTGCCAGACGACGAGGGGGAACTGGTCGTCGAACTTGCCGTCGGCGACTTCGGCGGCGGCGGTCTCGATGGCGTCGGCGAGGCCCGCGTCGAGGCCGTGCGCGCGATTGACTTGCGCCGCTGCCTGCTTGATGCGCCCGAGCGCGTGGATGAGCGCCAGCGGCATGCGCTGGTCGCCGATCGGGAAATTGCCGATCGATCGCTGCGTCTGGGCGCCCCAATAGGCGTCGCCGGGAACCTCGATCGGACCGAAGGAGTCGCTTTCGGTCCGCATCGTCATTTTTTCCGGAAGCGATCGAGGGTGACGACGTTCGAGCCGGGGTCCTGCGGCGGCGGCGGTTCGGGCTCGGGTTCGGCGGCGGCAATGGCGTCGCCTTCCTTGGGCGCGAACTGCAAGGCGAAATTGACCGCCGGATCGACGAAGCCGGTAACGGCATCGAAGGGCACGACGAGCTTCGCCGGCACCTGGTTGAAGCTGAGGCCGATCTCGAAGAAACCCTCCTCGATCTTCAGGTCCCAATAGCGGTGCTGGATGACGATGGTCATCTCGTCGGGATAGCGTTCGAGCAGGTGGCGCGGGATATCGACTCCCGGGGCGCGAGTGCGGAAGGCGATGTAGAAATGATGCGCCCCAGGGAGCCCGCCCTCGGCATCGATTCGTAGCAGCACGCGCCGAACGACGGTGCGCAGCGCGTCCTGGACGATCTCGTCATAGGGGATCAGGCTGTCGGCGGGCGTCTCGGACACGGAAAAACTCGGCTACGGGGCAGGCGCCTAGGTGACGCGGGGCGGCGCCGGGGTCAAGCCGGGCGGGGACGAAAGGCGAAAGTGGGGAGCTTCTGTTGCTCGGTGCTCCCCGTACCGCCGGTTTCCGCTTCTGTTGCCCGGGGCGGCCCGTCCCGCGCTTTCGGCCAGTGTAACTTAGTCCGTTAGGACCGGGTTACGCTGCGATTGCGAATGCCTCGTTGTCGTTGGCATTTGTGTGAATGAACGGTTTTACGGCGCATTCAGGCCGGGCGAAAACATCGTCTTTGAATACACGTCGATCCTGGTTCGACCCCATTCATCCCGCGACAACCGGGGGGTGTTGGTGGAGTCGCCGGGTACTGCCCCCGGGTCCGCTGCATCTATTCCACGACATCGTTTATCGCCATATCCGGGCCGAAGCCCGGCGCGCCCGATATGGGGCCTTGCCGGCTAGTTTGCAACTTTGGCGGCGAGAATCTCGTGATAGCGCGTCAGCACGACGTTGTTGATGCTGTCCCAATCATAGCCTTCGGCGCGGCGCAGGCCTTCGGCGCCGGAGGCGGCGCGCGCCTCGGCGTCGGTCAGGTAGAGCGTCAGCGCATCGGCAAAGGCGCCGACATCGCCGGCGGGTACCAGCCGGCCATTGGCGCCATCGTCGATCAGGCAATTGCTGCCGGTGGCGATCGCCGCGACCACGGGGATGCGGCTTGCCATCGCTTCGAGATTGATGTTGCCGAAGGTTTCGGTGGTCGACGGATTGAGCAGCATGTCGGCGCTGGCGAAGGCGCGCGCCAGCGCTTCGCCGTCGAGGAACCCGGTGAAGATGGCACCCGGGACCTGCGCCGCGAAATGCTCGCGCGCCGGCCCGTCGCCGACGACGAGCAGCTTGTGGGGAATGCCGCGGGCGTTCAGTTCGGCGACGATCGCGGCGATGGTGTCGAGACCTTTTTCCAGCACCAGCCGGCCGACGAAGCCGATAACGACATCATCGTCGGCGATGCCGATCTCGCGCCGCCAGGCGAGCGAGCGCTTGGCGGGATTGAAGCGCAGCTTGTCGACACCGCGGCTCCACACCGCCCAATGCGGGATGTAATTCTTCTCGCGCAGCACCTCGCCGAAGCCCGCCGAGGTGACGAAAATCTCGTCGAGGCCGGCATAGAAGCCGCGATAGACCCGCTCGATGATCGGCCGGACAAAGCCGAGGTTATAATATTCGAAATAGGTTTCGAAGCGGGTGTGGAACGAGGCGACGACCGGCACCCCCATCGCCTTGGCGAGCTTCTTGGCGGAATGGCCGAGCAGATCGGGCGAGGAAAGATGGAAGATGTCGGGGGCGAAAGCGCGGATCTCGCGCTTCAGGTTTTCGGGCAGGCCGCGCGCGACGCGATATTCGCCGCGCCCCGGAAAGCCGATCGACGGCACCGAAATCAGCGTGCCCGCCGGCGGAAAGGCCGGGGTATCGCTCGTTGGCGAAAAGACGCGGACGATGTTGCCGCGCGATTCGAAAAAGGCGACGAGGCGGTTGAGCGCCTGGTTGGCGCCGTCGCGGACGTAATTGTAATTGCCCGAGAATAGCGCGATGCGCAGGGGGCGGGTGGCGAGCGAAAGGGGCGGTGCGGGGGGCATATAGGGGGGCTCGGCGACAGGCACCGGGACGGGGTCGGGCAGGCGATAGGCCGTGGCCAAGGGCAAGCATCCTCAAACTGACTTGGCTGCCTTTACGCGCCAATCTTGGCCGAGGTTGGGCGGCAGTGGGGCAGGGGCGCGATTCGTGCGGGGTGGCGCCTGGGCGGCGGCGTGACTTCGTTTGGGGCAGCGACTTCCCTCCCCCGACCGCTGGCGCTGCGCGCCGTCTTCGACTCCCCGCAAGCGGGAGGGGAGAAAAAAGGCCGCGCTTCTGGTGAAGCGCGGCCCGATTTCCGGCAAGTCGGTCGAGCCTATTCGGCCGCCGGCACCTTCTCGGCGGCGATGGTCGCCGCTTCGGCAGCGCCGAGCTTGGCGGCCTGGCTGGCCCGCAGTGCCGCGTCGCGCGACGTCGCGGTGACGCGCAGGCGCTGCAGCCCGGCGCCGGTGCCTGCCGGGATCAGCCGGCCGACGATGACATTCTCCTTGAGGCCCTGGAGCGTGTCGATCTTGCCCTGCACCGCGGCTTCGGTGAGCACGCGGGTGGTTTCCTGGAACGACGCCGCCGAGATGAACGACTTGGTTTGCAAGCTCGCCTTGGTGATGCCGAGCAGCACCGGCTTGCCCTCGGCGGGGTCGCCGCCGGCGGGGAGCTTGGCGTTCTCCTGCTCCATCTCCTCGCGATCGACCTGCTCGCCAACGAGCAAGGTCGTGTCACCCGACTTGGTGATCTCGACCTTCTGCAGCATCTGGCGGACGATCACCTCGATGTGCTTGTCGTTGATGCGCACGCCCTGCAGGCGATAGACTTCCTGGATCTCTGTGCAGAGATACTCGGCGAGCGGCTCGACACCGAGGACTTCCAGGATGTCGTGCGGGTTGGGATTGCCGTCGATCAGGTAATCGCCCTTGCGGACATAATCGCCTTCCTGAACGGCAACGTGCTTGCCCTTGGGAACCAGATATTCGGCAAGGTCGCCACCATCATCGGGACGGATGCTGATCCGGCGCTTGGTCTTGTAGTCCTTGCCGAATTCGACGCGGCCGTTGATGCGCGCGATGATCGCATTGTCCTTGGGGATGCGCGCTTCGAACAGCTCGGCCACCCGCGGCAGACCGCCGGTGATGTCGCGCGTCTTGGCGGCTTCGCGCGGGATGCGCGCCAGCACGTCGCCGGCGAAGACATCCTGGCCATCGGCGACCGACAGCACGGCGTCGACGGCGAGGAGGTAGCGCGCGGTTTCGCCAGAGGTTTCGTCGAGCAGGGTGATCCGCGGGCGCAGATCGTCCTTCTTGTTGCCCGACTTCCAGTCGGTCACCAGCTTGTTGGTGATGCCGGTGGTTTCATCGACTTCCTCGCGGAGCGAGATGCCCTCGACGAGATCCTGATACTTCACCTTGCCCGACTTCTCGGTGATGACCGGCAGGGTATAGGGATCCCATTCGGCGAGGCGATCGCCCTTCGAGACCGTCGCGCCCTCGGGCACCATCAGGGTGGCGCCATAGGGGATGCGGTGGATCGAGCGCTCGCGGCCTTCGGCGTCGCGAAGGACGAGTTCGCCGTTGCGCGCCATCGAGATGTTGCGGCCGCGGCTGTCGGCGATCGTCGACAGGGCGCGGAACTCGATGGTGCCATCGACGGGGCTGTCGAGCGTCGACTGCTCGCTGACCTGCGCCGCCCCACCGATGTGGAAGGTGCGCATGGTCAGCTGGGTGCCGGGCTCGCCGATCGACTGCGCCGCGATGACGCCGACGGCCTCGCCGGCGTTGACCGGCGTGCCGCGGGCGAGGTCGCGCCCGTAGCAGGTGCCGCAGACGCCGCCGCGGGTTTCGCAAAGCAGCGGCGAGCGGATCTTGACCTCGGGCACCGCCGCCTTTTCGACGCGGACGATGTCGGCCTCGGTCAGCAGATGGCCCGCCGGCACGATCAGCTCGCCGGTCTTGGTGTCGACGACATCGACGAGCGTGGTGCGGCCGAGGATGCGCTCGCCCAGCGACACGATGGTGTTGCCGCCTTCGACGATCGCCTTCATCAGCATGCCGCGCTCGGTGCCGCAATCGGCCTCGATGACGACGCAATCCTGCGACACGTCGACGAGACGCCGCGTGAGGTACCCCGAGTTGGCGGTCTTCAGCGCGGTATCGGCGAGGCCCTTGCGGGCGCCATGGGTCGAGTTGAAGTACTCAAGGACGGTCAGGCCTTCCTTGAAGTTCGAGATGATCGGCGTTTCGATGATCTCGCCCGACGGCTTGGCCATCAGCCCGCGCATGCCGGCGAGCTGCTTCATCTGCGCTTGGCTGCCACGCGCGCCCGAGTGCGCCATCATGTAGATCGAGTTGATCGGCTTTTCGCGGCCGTTGGGCAGCTTCTTCTTGGCGCTGATTTCCTTCATCATCTCGGTGGCGACCTGGTCGCCACACTTGGCCCAGGCGTCGACGACCTTGTTGTACTTCTCGCCCTGGGTGATGAGGCCGTCCTGATATTGCTGCTCGAAGTCCTTGACCGCAGTCTTGGTGTCATCGACCAGCTTCACCTTGGCGGCCGGGATGACCATGTCGTCCTTGCCGAAGCTGATGCCGGCATGGAAGGCGTGGCGGAAACCGAGCGTCATGATGGCGTCGGCGAACAGCACCGTCTCCTTCTGGCCGGTGTGGCGATAGACGACGTCGATGACCTCGCCGATGTCCTTCTTGGTCAACAGGCGGTTGATCGTCTCGTAAGGCACCTTGTGGTTCTTCGGCAGCGTCTCGCCGAGCAGCAGGCGGCCCGGCGTGGTCTGGACGCGGCGGCGATAGAGCTTGCCGTGCTCGTCGACCGCCATGACGCGCGCGGTGATCTTCGAATGCAGCGTCACATGCTTGCCGTTCAGCGCTTGATGGACTTCGGCCATGTCGGAGAAGGCCATGCCCTCGCCCGGCTCATTCTCCATCTCCATCGACAGATAATAGAGCCCCAAGACCATGTCCTGCGACGGCACGATGATCGGCTTGCCGTTGGCGGGGCTGAGGATGTTGTTGGTCGACATCATCAGCACGCGCGCTTCGAGCTGGGCTTCGAGCGACAGCGGCACATGGACGGCCATCTGGTCGCCGTCGAAGTCGGCATTGAACGCCGAGCAGACGAGCGGGTGCAGCTGGATCGCCTTGCCCTCGATGAGGACGGGTTCAAAGGCCTGGATGCCGAGGCGGTGGAGCGTCGGGGCGCGGTTCAGCAGCACCGGATGCTCGCGGATGACCTCGTCGAGGATGTCCCAGACTTCCTTGCGCTCCTTCTCGACCCACTTCTTCGCCTGCTTGAGGGTCATGGAGAGACCCTTGGCGTCGAGGCGCGAGTAGATGAACGGCTTGAAGAGTTCCAAGGCCATCTTCTTGGGCAGGCCGCACTGGTGGAGCTTCAGCTCGGGACCCGTGACGATGACCGAGCGGCCCGAATAATCGACGCGCTTGCCGAGGAGGTTCTGGCGGAAGCGGCCCTGCTTGCCCTTGAGCATGTCGCTGAGCGACTTCAGCGGCCGCTTGTTGGCGCCGGTGATCGTCCGGCCGCGACGGCCATTGTCGAAGAGCGCGTCGACGGCTTCCTGGAGCATGCGCTTTTCGTTGCGGACGATGATGTCCGGCGCGCGCAGTTCGATGAGGCGCTTGAGGCGGTTGTTGCGGTTGATGACGCGGCGATAGAGGTCGTTGAGATCCGACGTCGCGAAGCGGCCGCCGTCCAATGGCACCAGCGGACGCAGTTCGGGCGGGATCACCGGAACGACGGTCAGCACCATCCATTCGGGCTTGTTGCCCGATTCGATGAAGCTCTCGACGACCTTCATCCGCTTGATGATCTTCTTGGGCTTCAGCTCGGACTTGGTGACCGCGAGTTCCTCGCGCAGCGCCTGCATCTCGCCTTCGAGATCGAGCTCCTCGAGCAGGCGGCGGATCGCCTCGGCGCCGATGCCGGCCTGGAAACCGTCCTCGCCATATTCATCCTGTGCCGTCAGCAGTTCGTCCTCGGTGAGGAGGTCGAACTTCTTCATCGGCGTGACGCCGGGATCGATGACGACATACTGCTCGAAATACAGCACGCGCTCGAGCTGCTTGAGCTGCATGTCGAGCAGCATGCCGATGCGCGACGGCAGCGACTTCAGGAACCAGATGTGGGCGACCGGCGCCGCCAGTTCGATATGGCCCATCCGCTCACGGCGAACCTTCGAGACGGTGACCTCGACGCCGCACTTTTCGCAGACGATGCCCTTGTACTTCATGCGCTTGTACTTGCCGCACAGGCACTCGTAATCCTTGATCGGACCGAAGATGCGCGCGCAGAACAGGCCGTCGCGTTCGGGCTTGAACGTCCGGTAGTTGATCGTCTCGGGCTTCTTGATCTCGCCGAACGACCACGACCGGATGCGGTCGGGCGACGCCAGGGTGATCTGGATCTGGTCGAAGGTCTCGGGCTTGGCGGCCGGCGAGAAGAAATTCATCAGTTCGGTGTTCATAACCGTTCCTTTCTAACTGCCTTCCCTCTCCCCTTGAGGGAGAGGGCGACTCGCCCCTTGGGCGAGCGGGGTGAGGGTGAATCTGGCACTCACCCTCACCCCGGCGCTGCGCGCCACCCCTCTCCCTCGAGGGGAGAGGGGAAATCGGCGCCTATTCGACCTTCTCGTTCGACTGCAGCTCGACATCGAGCCCCAGCGACCGCATTTCCTTGACGAGAACGTTGAAGCTCTCGGGGATGCCGGCCTCGAAGGTGTCGTCACCTTTGACGATCGCTTCATAGACCTTGGTGCGCCCGACGACGTCGTCCGACTTGACCGTGAGCATTTCCTGCAAGGTGTAGGCGGCGCCGTACGCCTGCAAGGCCCAGACCTCCATTTCGCCGAAGCGCTGCCCGCCGAACTGCGCCTTGCCGCCCAACGGCTGCTGGGTGACGAGGCTGTACGGCCCGATCGAGCGTGCGTGGATCTTGTCGTCGACGAGATGGTGAAGCTTCAACATGTAGATATAGCCCACCGTCACCTTGCGATCGAACTGATCGCCGGTGCGGCCGTCGAAGAGTTCGACCTGGCCCGACGAGTCGAGCCCGGCGAGTTCGAGCATCGCGCTGACATCGGCTTCGCGGGCGCCATCGAACACCGGCGTCGCCATCGGCACGCCGCCGGCGAGGTTGCCGGCGAGTTCGAGCACCTGGTCGTCGGTCTGGCCCTCGATCTCGGCGTCATACTGGCGGCCGTAGATCGCCTTGAGGCTTTCGCGGATCTCGTCGGTGTCGCCCGAGGCGAAGCTGCGCCCGCGGTCGTAGATGTCCTCGAGCATCGCGCCGATCTGCTTGCCGAGACCGCGCGCGGCCCAGCCAAGGTGCGTTTCGAAGATCTGCCCGACGTTCATCCGGCTCGGCACGCCGAGCGGGTTGAGGACGATGTCGACGGGCGTCCCGTCGGCGAGGAAGGGCATGTCCTCCTGCGGCAGGATGCGGCTGATGACGCCCTTGTTGCCGTGGCGGCCGGCCATCTTGTCACCGGGCTGGAGCTTGCGCTTCACCGCGATGAACACCTTGACCATCTTCAGCACGCCCGGCGGCAGTTCGTCGCCGGCCTGGACCTTGCCCTTCTTGTCGTCGAGCTTGGCGGTGATTGACGCCTGGGCTTCGTCCCACTGCGCCTTCAAGGCCTCGAGATCGGCCTGGACGCTGTCGTCGGCGACACCGAACTTCCACCATTCGCGGCGCGGATGCTCGGCGAGCAGCGCCTCGTCGATGGTCGCACCCTTCTTGACGCCCTTGGGGGCGGCAACCGCCGCCTGGCCGAGCAGCGCCGTCTGCAGACGCGCATAGGTAGCGCGATCGAGGATGCCGCGTTCGTCGGCGGCGTCCTTTTCGAGGCGCTCGATTTCCTCGCGCTCGATCTGCAGGGCGCGCTCGTCCTTGTCGATGCCGTGGCGGTTGAAGACGCGCACGCCGACAACGGTGCCCGAAACGCCCGGCGGCAACTTCAAGGAGGTGTCACGGACGTCCGACGCCTTTTCGCCGAAGATGGCGCGGAGCAGCTTCTCTTCCGGCGTCATCGGCGATTCACCCTTGGGGGTGATCTTGCCGCACAGGATGTCGCCGGGTTCGACTTCGGCGCCGATGTAGACGATGCCGGCCTCGTCGAGGTTGCGCAAAGCCTCCTCACCGACGTTCGGAATGTCGCGGGTGATGTCCTCGGGGCCGAGCTTGGTGTCGCGCGCCATCACTTCGAATTCCTCGATATGGATCGAGGTGAAGATGTCTTCCTTGACGATCTTCTCGTTGATCAGGATCGAGTCTTCATAATTGTAGCCATTCCACGGCATGAAGGCGACGAGAGCGTTGCGGCCGAGCGCCAGCTCGCCGAACTCGGTCGACGGGCCATCGGCGATGATGTCGCCCTTGGCGACCATGTCGCCGACCTTCACCAGCGGGCGCTGGTTGATGCACGTCGACTGGTTGGAGCGCTGGAACTTCATCAACGTGTAGATGTCGACGCCCGACTTGCCGGGCTCGACGTCCTGCGTCGCGCGGACGACGATCCGCGTCGCGTCGACCTGGTCGATAATGCCGGCGCGGCGCGCGGCGATCGCGGCGCCCGAATCACGCGCCACGGTGCCTTCCATGCCGGTGCCGACGAAGGGTGCCTCGGCCTTGACCAGCGGCACCGCCTGGCGCTGCATGTTCGAGCCCATCAGCGCGCGGTTGGCGTCGTCATTCTCGAGGAAGGGGATCAGCGACGCGGCGACCGAGACGAGCTGCTTGGGCGAGACGTCGGCGAGCGTGATCTGCGCCTTGGGCGCCATCAGGAATTCGCCGGCTTCGCGCGCCGAGATCAGTTCCTCGGTGAAGCTGCCATCGGCCGAGATATTGGCATTGGCCTGGGCAATCGTGTGCTTGGCCTCTTCCATCGCCGACAGATAGACGACCTCGTCGGTCAGCCGGGCATTGTCGACCTTGCGATAGGGCGTCTCGATGAAGCCATATTTGTTGACGCGGCTGAAGGTGGCGAGGCTGTTGATCAGGCCGATGTTGGGGCCTTCCGGCGTTTCGATCGGGCAGATGCGGCCATAGTGCGTCGGGTGAACGTCGCGGACTTCGAAGCCGGCGCGCTCGCGGGTGAGACCGCCGGGGCCGAGCGCCGAAACGCGGCGCTTGTGGGTGACTTCCGACAGCGGGTTGGTCTGGTCCATGAACTGCGACAGCTGCGACGAGCCGAAGAATTCGCGCACCGCGGCAACCGCCGGCTTGGCGTTGATCAGGTCGTTGGGCATGACGGTGTCGATATCGACGCTCGACATGCGCTCCTTGACGGCGCGCTCCATGCGCAGCAGCCCGACGCGATACTGGTTCTCGAGCAGCTCGCCGACCGAACGGACGCGGCGGTTGCCGAGATTGTCGATGTCGTCGATCTCGCCCTTGCCGTCCTTGAGGTTCACCAAAGTCTTGATGACTTCGAAGATATCCTCGCGGCGCAGCACGGTCATGTCGTCGGCGACGTCGAGATCGAGGCGCATGTTCATCTTGACGCGGCCGACGGCACTGAGGTCGTAGCGGTCGGGATCGAAGAACAGCCCGTAGAACATGCCTTCGGCGGTCTCGCGCGTCGGCGGCTCGCCGGGGCGCATGACGCGATAGATCTCGCTGAGCGCATGGTCGCGCTCCTCGACCTTGTCGGCCATCAGCGTGTTGCGGATCCACGGCCCGACCGAGACATGGTCGATATCGAGGAGTTCGATCACCGACTGGCCCGACTTGTCGATCTTGTCGAGATTCTCGGCGGTCAGCTCGTCGCCGGCCTCGATGTAGATCTCGCCGGTCGCCTCGTTGATGATGTCGAAGGCCGAATAGCGGCCGAAGATTTCCTCGGTCGGGATCAGCAGGGCGTTGAGGCCGTCGCTGACCGCCTTGCGGGCGAGGCGCGGCGTGATCTTGGTGCCGAGCGGGAAGACGACCTCGCCGGTTTCGGCGTTGACGACGTCGAAGGTCGGCTTCTGGCCGCGCCAGTTGACCTCGACATAGGGCACCACCCAGCCGGCTTCGCCGCCCGCACCATGCCCGCGCTTCCAGATGACGCGGTTGTAGAAGAGGTTGAGGATCTCTTCGGAATTCCAGTTGAGGGCATAGAGCAGCGTCGTCACCGGCAGCTTGCGCTTGCGATCGATGCGAACGTTGACGATGTCCTTGGCGTCGAACTCGAAATCGAGCCACGAGCCGCGATAGGGGATGACCCGCGCGGCGAAGAGGTACTTGCCGCTGGCGTGGGTCTTGCCGCGGTCATGGTCGAAGAAGACGCCCGGCGAGCGGTGCATCTGCGACACGATGACACGTTCGGTACCGTTGATGATGAAGGTGCCGTTGTTGGTCATGAGCGGCATGTCGCCCATGTAGACGTCCTGCTCCTTGATATCGAGCACCGAGCGGGTTTCGGTATCCGGATCGACTTCGAAGACGATCAGACGCAGCGTGACGCGCATCGGCGCCGCATAGGTCATGCCGCGCTGGCGGCACTCGTCGGTGTCGTACTTCGGGTCTTCGAGTTCGTAATGGACGAAGTCGAGTTCGGCGGTGCCGGCGAAATCGCGGATCGGGAACACCGAGCGCAGCGTCTTTTCGAGGCCCGAGACATAATTGTCAGCGGGGCGCGAGCGCAGGAAATGCTCGTAGCTCTCACGCTGGACTTCGATGAGGTTCGGCATCTGCACCACCTCGCCGATCTTGCCGAAGGTCTTGCGGATGCGCCGGCGCGCATTGAAAGGCGTCGCCGCCGACGCGAAGGGCGGCTTGATCTGGGTGGCCATAAGAAGAATCTGCCTCACCGACGAAAGAATAGCGGGAGCGCGACCGCACAGCGCCAGCGCGTCAGCCCCAAAGGGGCCGCCAGCACCGGCACGGCACGGAGACGATAGCCGTTCCTTTCGTATGGCGCTTGCGCGAACGCCATGTCCCGAACGGCTGTCGAGCCGGGCCATGTAGGAAAGCCCGGCGCTCGCGTCAACCGCCGGCGCGGGCATCGCTCAGCGCGGGCGGTGCTCGGTGCCGAGCCCGGCGGTGATGAACAGGCAGGTGCAGGGCGTGGTCACGTCGGCAGTGTGCCAGACGCCGCGGGGGTTGATGACATAGTCGCCGGGATCGAGGGTGACCGTCGTCAGCGTGCCATCGGGCGCCTCCTGGGTCAGGGTGATGCTGCCGGCGGTGCAGACCACCAGCTCCTCGCCGGCGGGGTGCATTTCCCAAGAGTCCCACGAGCTATCGAAAGTGTAGAGGCTGACCAGCCGCCCCTCGGCGCCGTCGCCATCGTGGCGCGCGCCATAACCCTGGTACCAGTCCATGCCGCTGAACGCGGGCTGCGGCACCGCCGTCGCGCCGAGGCCGAGATGGACGAAATTGGTGGCGAGATTGGCGGTCATCGGCGGACGGCTCCGTTCGGATTCTCCGTCAGCTACCTATTGCCAGGTCGCATTTATTCCAACCCATAAAGAAAAGAGGCCTCCGGCGGCCAGCGACTGAGCCCCTGGACCCACTTTCCGGAAGATCCTGCCTTTCCAGCATAAGGTCGGCACCAACAAAAGTGGGTCCAGGGCCTCAGGCCCTGCCGCCGGAGGCCCACTTTCTTATCATAGATTAGATAACGCTAAACTTGGCATGCGTTACAAATCTACCTGCCAAGATCATGCTTAACGAATTTTCCAGCATCGGCGTCGGCAATCGATTCAAGCAGGCGCCGGGCGTTGCGCGGGTTGCTGAGCAGGCGAACGGTTTCCGCCCAGCCTGCCATTTCGCTCGCCGCGACCATGACGACCGGCGCCTTGCCCCGACGGCTAACAAGGATCGCGTCGCGACCTTCGCTGGCGCGATCGAGATAGACCGCAAGGTTCTTGCGGAGTTCGGCGAAACTGACGCTCGTCATGCTGCGGCTTATAGCGGACCGGCACCGAAACCGGAATGCGCTGACTTCAACCGCGCGACCACCCCGGCGCTGGTGCTCGCGCCTGCCGCGCCGCCGGAACCGCCTCGCGCATGCGGCTGGCAAAAGCGCGGAGGCAGACTTCGCTCGTCCCCAGCGGGCCTTGGCTGAAACTCGCCGAGGCCATGCCCTGCTGGACGCGGGTGATCAGCGCGGTGTCCTCGGCGTTGACCTGGCGGTTGATCCGCCAGTTGAGATAGCGTGCCGCGCGCATCGCGCGGCGATCGTCGGGCAGGGCGTAGCTGATTTCGCGGATCACCGTTTCGGTCGCCGAGACCGGCAGCCATTGCATGAAGTCGACCTGGTCGGGGTAGATGTCGAAGGCGATGTTGGGCCAGAGCTTGAGATAGAGCCAACGGCGCTGGCCGGTGGCATCGAGGTGATCGACGCGCGGCAGCAGGCGGCGATAGAGGCGTTCCGACCAACTGCCCGAGCCCTCCCCGATGTCGCCGGCCATGCGATCGCAATGCGCCTCGGCGGAAACGACATAGCTCGGCCCGAACAGGCGCTTGAGGCCGGGGTGGGCAACCGGGATGTGCAGGCCGTCGGAATAATTGTCGCCGACATTCTTCCAGTTGACCGGGCGTGGCCGCAAGGTCACCCGCCCCAGCGCGCGCAATGCCTCGAAGCGATACGGCGCGATCTCGTCGCCGAACACCGCCAGCATCGCCGCCACCGACGGCCCGCCGCTTTCGAGGCGGACAAACACGAAGCCCTGCCACACCTCCATCTCGACCGGCACCAGCCCATGCGCGCCCAAGTCGAGCCCGGGATATTCGCTGCGCCCGGGAACGCCGGTCAGCCGGCCGGCGAGGTCGTAGGTCCAGGCGTGATAGGGGCAGACCAGCCGCTTCGCGCAGCCGCGCGCGCCATCGACGAGCCGCGAGCCGCGATGCCGGCAGACATTGGTGAAGGCACGCACCACACCATCGTCGCCGCGGACGACGAGGATGCTTTCACCGAGATAGTCGAGCGTATGCCAGTCGCCCGGCGCCGCGAGGTCGGAGAGATGGCAGACGATCTGCCAAGCGCCGCGCAGCACCGCGGCCTTCTCGGCCTCGAAGAATTCGGCGTCGCGATAGGTCCACGCCGGCAGCGACAAATCGGCCTGGTCGTCGCCGACCGCGAGCTTCAGCGCACCCATCGCCTCACTTGGCCATTTCGGTGATCAGCACGCGCCAATGCACCAGCGCCGGGGCGATCGCCGCCACCGGCACGCGCTCGTTGAGGCCATGGATCAGCACATCCTCGCCGCGCATCATCAGCCCCGAAACGCCATAGCTGGGGATGCCGGCGGCGCGGTAGAACAGGCTGTCACTGGCCCCGGCGTCCATGCCCGGCACCGGCACCACCCCCGGCCGCGCCGTTGCCACGGCTTTCGTCACCGCGGCGACGACATCGGGGCGCAGCGGCGATGGCGGCGCCGAATGGAAATCGTCGTTGGCGAGCGCCACCTTGACCCTCGGATCGGCGACGACGCGCTCGAGGTCGCCGCGTACCGTCTCAAGGCCGACCCCCGGCCAGATCCGGCAATTGACATTGAGCACCGCCTTCTGCGGCAGGGCGTTCTCGGCATGGCCGCCGCTGACCATCGTCGGCACGCAGGTCGTGCCGATCTGGCCGACGGTATCGGGGCTGGCGCGCAGCGTCGCGATCGCCGCCGTATCCTTGGGGTTGGCAACAAAGGCGAGCATCGCCGCGCCGAGCGCGCCGCCGGTCTTGGTGCCGGCGTCGCGCAGCGAGGCGCGGGTGATGTCGCTGATCTCGGCGGGGAATTGGTACGCCGCGACCTTCGCCGTCGCCGCCGCCAGGATCGCGATGGCATTGCTGCCCGTCGGCCGGCTGCTGTGGCCGCCGGGGTCGGTGACGGTCAGGGCATAGTCGGCATAGCTCTTCTCGGCGCCTGACAGCGAGTAGAACAAGGGTTTGCCGGCGTCGTCGACCAGCCCGCCGCCGCTGTCGCCATTCAGGAGCAATTCGACCCCCGCTGCCTTGGCTTCGGCGGCCTGCGCCGCGGCGGTGGCGCCGCTGGTTTCCTCGTCGCCCGACAGGAAGAAGTGGATGTCGCGCCCCGGCTTGAAGCCCTGGCGCTTCAAGGCGATCAGAGTCGCGGCGATCATCGTCGTGTCGAACTTGTTGTCGGAAGCGCCGCGCCCGAAGACGAAGCCGCCTTCCTCGACCGCGGTGAAGGGATCACGCGTCCAGTCCCTGGGGTTGGCCTCGACGACGTCCATGTGCCCGGCGAGCGCCAGCGGCGGGCGCTTCCCCGACCCCTTCCAGACGAGGTGCAGCCGCGCCGTCTCGCCCGCCGGCGTGATGACGATATCGCCAGGCGCGAAACCGCCCGCCACCAGCCGCGACTTCAGCCAGTCGGCATAGGCCGGCACCTGGCCGCGGCCCTTGACGGTGGCAAAGCCGATGCCGGCCTTGAGCATCGCCTTGGCGTCGTCGGCATCGCCGGGGGCAGCGAGCGCCGGGGCGGCGAGGAGCAGCGACAGGGTGAGGATGCGGATCATCGCGCCTGTCTAAGCGCATTCGGCGCCCGGCAAAAGCGCCGACATGGCTGTGGCCGTGGCGCCGCGTCGGGGAGTGCATTGCAACAGCAAGGCACCTTTTCGATTGCAAATTGTTGCGGTCTGAAACAAGGCGGCGACCATGAAAAACCACCTGCGGGGGGCGCCGGGGGCGCTCAAATTCGTGGCGATTTCGACATCGCTGCTGTCAATCGTTGCGGCGACGGCGGTATCGGCCGCCGAAACCGAAGCGCCAACCGACGAAATCATCGTCACCGCCGAGCGCGGCGCGGCGAGGAATCTTCAGGACGTGCCGATCGCCGTCACCGCGATCACCCCCGATCGCCTCGACCGCACCGCGAGCTTCTCCCTTGCCGACCTCACCCGCTACACGCCGGCCTTGAACATCGTCGAGGCCGGCCCCGGCATCAACAAGATCGAGATCCGCGGCCTGACCACCGGCCAGCTCGTTCCCAATTCGACCTCGGACGTCCAGGATCGCAGCCTTGTTGCCGTCTATCTCGACGATGCGGTGATCTCGCTGCAGGGCCAGAATCCCGATCTCAAGGTCATCGACCTAGAGCGCGTCGAAGTGCTGCGCGGGCCGCAGGGCACGCTCTATGGCGCCGGGTCGATGACCGGCACCATCCGCTACATCACCGCCAAGCCCGACCCTTCGAAGAGCTTCGGCACCGCCGAGGGCATCCTGTCGCAGACCGAAAAGTCGGGCAGCCCCAATGGCGCGGTGCGGGCGATGCTCAACCTGCCGCTGGTCACCGACAAATTGGCGCTGCGGTTGACCGGCTATTACGGCCATGACGCCGGCTTCATCGACAATATCGGCGCCCAGAACAAGCGCGATGCCAATAGCGTCGATACCGTCCAGGTGCGCGCCGCGCTGCGCTGGCAGGCCGGCGATGATACCAACGTCGATCTCAGCTACACCTATCTCGATCTCGCCGCCCACGGCCTCTACCGCGGTTTCGCCGGGCTGCCTGACTATACCTTCAGCGGCAACGGCCCCGAGCATAACTACGACAAGTTTCACCTCGTCAACCTGACCATCGCCCATGATTTTGGGCCGGTCAGCCTGGTCTCCTCGACGAGCTACACCCACCGCGACCTCGATTTCCTCGAAAGCCTCGAACCGACGGTCGCCTATTTCTTCCAGTTCGCGGCGCCCGGCCCCAACAATCCCTTCAACGTCAATGGGACGTTCGCGCCGCCGAACCCCTACAACCAGGCGCTGGTCAACCAGCTGCCGGTCGAAAGCTATTCGATCAAAAACCGCATCGACGACTGGCAGCAGGAAATCCGGCTGAGCAGTGACCAGAGTGGTCGGTTGCGCGCCACCGGCGGCTTCTTCTTCCAGTCGCAGCGCCGTCGCTATGTCCAGGACATTCCGCTGCCCGGCTTCGATACGCTGTCCTATGTCGCGCAGGGCTGGAACGCCGACCCCGCCAACGCCGGCAATCCCTACAACAGCCAGACGACGCATGGCGCCTTCTCGCCGAACAACGTCTTCGCCGGCCTGCAGAATATCGACGAATATCAGGTCGCAGGCTTCGGCGAGGTGACCTTCGACGTGACGCCGCGGCTGAGCCTGACCGCCGGGCTGCGCGGCTTTTTCTGGCACCAGGATTTCGATCTCTATTTCGGCGGCATCTATGGCGTCGATACCATCGGGCCGCGCGCCAACCAGCCGATCACCGTCAAGGACTCGCGCGAGGCGAGCGGCGTCAACCCGCGCTTCGTCGCATCATGGAAGGCGACCGACGATCTGCTGGTCTTTTTCGAGGCCGCCAAGGGCTTCCGCTATGGCGGCGTGAACCAGCCGATCCCGCGCTCGGCGATCTGCGACCAGGAGCTCGCATCGGTCGGCGGCACCGCGCCCGGCACCTTCGGCCCTGATTCGCTGTGGACCTATTCGGTCGGCGAAAAAGCCCGGCTGTTCGACAAGCGCCTCACCGTCAACGCCACGGCTTTCTACATTGACTGGAGCCAGGTCCAGAACCGCGTCGTGCTGCCGCAATGCGCCTATTATTACATCCAGAACAATGGCCAGGTGCGCAGCGTCGGCGCCGAACTCGAAATCGCCGCGCGCGTCACCGACGAGCTGACCCTGACCTTCGCCGGCAGTTATACCGATGCCAAGACCGAGATCGACGTCCCCGGCGCCCAGGCGCGCGCCGGCGACAAGGTGCCGAATTTCCCCGATACCGTCGTCGGCATCGGCGCCATCTACGATCGCCCGGTCGGCAGCGGGGTCGTCCACTTCACCGCCAATTGGCAGTATCGCGCGCCTTACGGCAATCTCTACAACCAGAATGGCGACCCGACCTCGGGTACCAGCAACGCCTTCAATTATCGGCGGATTGCGCCGCAGGACACCTTGAACCTCGGCCTTGCCTACAGCTTCGGCCGCTGGGAGGCCGGCGTGTTCGGCACCAACCTGACCAATGGCACGAAGATCACCAACGTCATCCCGCGCGCGGCGTACGTCGGCAATTGGCAGGCCGGCGATTACCTGACCTATGCCCGGCCGCGGACCATCGGTGTGCGGGTGAAAGCGGGGTTCTAGAGGCTGCCCCGGCGCGCCGTCGCCAGCACTTCGGCAGCGGTGGCGGGGTCGCTCGCCCGCGCGATCAGCACCGCGCCCGCCAGCATGGCGAACTGGCGCCAGGCACGCTCGCGGCGGCGCGGGCCGGTCAGTGCCGCTGCGAGCGCATCGACCACCGCCGTTGCCCCGGCGCCGAAGGCCGCCCGCGCCGCGTCGCCGCTGCGGGCGATGTCGGCGGCGGTTGCCGGCACCGGGCAGCCGAGCTCGGGATGGGCGACATGGCCGTCGCCGAGATAGCGCGCCACGAAATCCGCCGCGGCCGCCGGCGCCTCTCCTGCGGCGACGCCGGCGGCGAGTGGCTCGCTGAACTCGGCGAAGGCCGCGGCGATCGCGGCGGCGACCAGCGCGTCCTTGTTGGCGAAATGGCGATAGAAGCCGCCATGGGTCATCCCGGCGTCGGCCATCATGTCGCCGACACTGCTTCCCTCGACGCCGGCGGCGCGCAGCCGCCGCGCCGCCGCGGCAACGATCCTGTCCCGGCTTTCGGCTTTCGCGGCTCGCGATACGCGCATTCGGCACCTCCGCCCGCGGCATAGCCGCTCGCCCGCGCGGCACCAAGCAAAGATGATGCACATCATCTTTCGAGCTTGACTCAAAGCAGCCGGGGTCGCAGATTATAGAGGTCATTCATCATCCAAGACGCGAGGCAGCGATGGCCACTCCCCTGATTCTCGTCACCGGTGCCACCGGCAAGGTCGGCACCGCGCTCGTCGCCGAACTGCGCGCCCGCGAGCTGCCGGTGCGCGCGCTCGTCCGCCGCCACGACGCGCGCAGCGCCGCGCTCGCCGCCCAGGGCGCCGAGGTCGTCGTCGCCGATCTCTACGATCCCGACCAGCTGACCGCGGCGCTGACCGGCGTCCAGCACGCCTGGTATCTGCCGCCGATGGCGCCGCTGATGATCCAAAGCGCCGCCACTTTCGCGGTCGCGGCGCAGGCGGCGCGGGTCGAAGCCATCGTCCACATGAGCCAATGGACCTCGCACCGCCATCACCCGACCCCGATGACCCGCCAGACCTGGCTGGTCGACCAGCTCTTCGCGACCTTGCCCGGCATTGCCTCGGTGACCTTCAACCCCGGCATGTTCGCCGACAATTTCCTGCGGGTCATCGATTTCGCCAGCCTGCTCGGCATCTATCCGATCCTGGCGCATCGCGGCCGTTCGGCGCCGGTTTCGAGCGAGGACATGGCACGCACCGCCGCGGTGCTGCTCGCCGACCCGGCACGCTTCGCCGGCCAGAGCATCCGCCCGACCGGCCCGGCGTTGCTGTCGGGGCGCGATATGGCGGCGGCGGTGGGCCGTGCCCTCGGCCATGGCGTGCTGCCCTTCGAACTGCCCTTGTGGATGTTCCGCAAGGTCGCCCGGCTGCAGGGGGTCGATCCCTATGAGGTGCGGCTGCTGATCACCTATCTTGAGGACCATGCCCAAGGCACCTTCGAATTCGAAGGCGGCGTCACCGATACGGTCGAGCGGCTGACCGGCCGCGCGCCCGAGGCTTTCGAGACCATCGCGCGGCGCTATGCGGCGCTGCCCTTCGCCCGCGCCACCAGTGCGAACCGCCTCAAGGCGCTCGCCAATTTCCTGATCACCCCGCTGGTCCCGGGCTATGACACCGACGGTCTCGACCGCCGCCTGCGGCTGCCGCCAGCGGCGACGCCGAGCCTCGGCATCGACGAGCCGGTCTGGCGGGCGCAGCATGGCCGACAGATGGCCGACGCGGGTGCCGGCGCCGCGGCGCTGCGGCTGGCGGCCTGAGGAGAAGGAAGATGGCCGGGCTCGACAACCGCATTCCGCCGCCGCTGGTGATGGTCGCCACCGGCCTCGCCATGGCGGGCATCGCGGCACTGGTGGCAGCGCCGCTGCCCTTGCCGCCCGGGCCACGCTGGGGGCTTGCCGGCGCGCTGTTCCTCCTCGCCGGCGGCTATGGCTTCCCGGCGATCGGCGCCTTTGCCCGCGCCGGCACGACGATCAACCCGGTGGCGATCGACCGCGCCTCGGTGCTGGTCACCACCGGGCCTTTCGGCCGCAGCCGCAACCCGATGTACGTGTCGATGGCGCTGCTGCTCACCGCGCTGGCGCTGGCGCTCGACAATGCCGCGGCGCTCGCCGGGCCGCTGCTCTTCGTCGCCTTCATCACCCGCTTCCAGATACTGCCCGAGGAGCGCGCCATGGCAGCCAGGTTCGGCGCCGCCTATGCCGACTATCGCTGCCGGGTGCGCCGCTGGCTGTGAACCGTCGGTCGGCCGCCGCCGGCGCGCGGTTCGCCGCTTGACGCCGCCGCCCCGTGCCGCGACCAATTGGCGGCATGAACGCCAACGCCCTCACCCGCCGCATCCTCATCGGCCTCGTCCTTGGCCTTGCCACCGGCTATGCGATCAACGCCCTGGCGGCGTCGCCCGCCCAGGCAAAGGAAATCGCCGGCTATTTGTCGATCGTCACCGATGTCTTCCTGCGGCTGATCAAGATGATCATCGCGCCGCTGGTGCTGTCGACGTTGATCGTCGGCGTCGCGCACATGGGGTCGGGGGAAACCGTCGGGCGGATGTTCGGCCGCACTCTCGGCTGGTTCATCGGCGCGTCGCTGATTTCGCTGTCGCTCGGGCTGGTGATGGTCAATCTGCTGCATCCCGGCGTCGGCGTCGGCCTCGAACTGCCGGGCGCCGATGCGTCGGCGGGCATCGCCACCAAGGCCTTCGATCTCAAGGAATTCATCAGCCATATCGTGCCCAAGTCGATCATCGAGGCAATGGCGACCAACGAGATCCTGCAGATCGTCGTCTTCTCGCTGTTCGCCGGCATCGCGCTGCTCGGCATGGGGGAAGGCGCCGGGCCACTGCTGCGCGGCCTCGACGCGCTGATGCACATGATGCTGCGCATTACCGGCTATGTCATGCAGGTGGCGCCCTTCGCCGTCTTCGCCGCCATCGCCTCGGCGATCGCCGTCGAAGGCCTCGGCATCCTGTGGACCTTCGCCGCCTTCATCGGCAGCTTCTACCTGGCGCTGGCGCTGCTCTGGGCGCTGCTGATCGTCGCCGGCGGGTCGATCATCGGCTTCGGCAATGTCCGCCGCTTGATCGTCGGGGTGCGCGAGCCCTTCCTCATCACCTTCGCCACGGCGTCGTCGGAGGCGGCCTATCCCAAGCTGCTCGAAGCCCTCGACAAACAGGGCATTCCGGGGCGCATCGCCAGCTTCGTGCTGCCGCTCGGCTACAGCTTCAACCTTGATGGCTCGATGATGTATTGCGCCTTTGCCAGCCTGTTCATCGCCCAGGCCTATGGCATCGACTTGAGCCTCGGCCAGCAGATCGCCATGCTGCTGCTGCTGATGGTGACGTCGAAGGGCATCGCCGGGGTGCCGCGCGCGTCGCTCGTCGTCGTCGCCGCGACCCTGCCCTATTTCAACATCCCGGAGGCGGGGCTGCTGCTCATCCTCGCCGTCGACCACTTTCTCGATATGGGGCGCAGCGCCACCAACGTCATCGGCAACGCCATCGCCACCGCGGTCATCGCCAAATGGGAGGGTGCGGCGCCCGCCGCCGCCGTCGCGCAACCCGCCTGAGGCATCGCCGCCTCCCGCCGTCGCGCCCCGGCAATAAAATCCGGCGCGCGTGATCGACATCACTCGTGCGCCGTTCATTCTTCGCCAAGATTGGCACTGGACAAGCCGGCGAGTGGAAAGGAATGTCCGCCGCGTTGGTGGGGGAATGCGATGCAGATTCGACCCGCATTCGCCGCGTTCCTGGCGGCGTTTGCGCTTATTTCATGCACGCCCAAGGCCGATGGCGGCGCCGCCTGTGTTCCGGAAGCGGCGCGGCGCTGGATTGTCGTCAACGCCGCCGATTCGTTGTCGGCAGCGGAAGACCGCGGCGCGCTGCACGTCTATGTCGATGGCTCGGCAAGCATGGTCGGCTTCGTTCGCGGTGGCACCCGCGGCGAGCGGCCCTTCGCCGACCTGATCGGCATGCTGCCGCAACTGCCCGGCATCGACCATTCCGCCGTCACCGCGACACGCTTCGACCGCCGGCTGACGCCGCTGTCGCCCGCCGAACTCATCGCCATGGAGGAGGCCGACGCTTATCTGTGCCCGGCGGGCGAGCCTGACTGCGACCATCAGGAAAGCCACATCGATGCAGCGCTCGCCGATGCGGCGCGGCAGCGGCCGGGAACGCTGTCGGTGATCCTGACCGACCTGTGGATCGACAACACGACGCTCAACACCAGCGATGCGGTGGCGCTGGCGGCGCCGCTCGACGCGATCTTCGCGCGCGGCGACGGCATTGCCATCTACGGCTATGAAAGTCCCTTCGATGGCCGTGTCTCGGGGCTGCCCAGTGGACGCGGCGATGTGCGACCGGCGCGCCACCATTTCTACATGATCGCCATTGCGCCACCGGCGCGGCTCGAGGCGCTGCGCCGCGCCATGGCGCTGGCGCCCTCGGCGTCGGTGCGCGGCAAAGCCAAATACGCGCTGTTCACCCGCGCCCCGGCGATCAACCTCAAGCCCGATGACCGTCCGCTGGCGATGCCGGGCGGTGGCCCGCTGGCCGGCGGCATCTTCCTCACGCACGACAATGTCCGGGTGCAGCAGTTCGATCTCGACCGCTCGGCTGGCTTGCGCGCCGCGACGACGGGGGGCGCCCCGGCGCAATGGCGCGGGCCGGCGGCCGACGCCGTCGCCGAGGGTGCGGTATGGACCGGGCCGGTGCGCGGCGGCACGCGGGTGTTCCGCCAGGCCGATGACAATTGCGCGCCGGCGTCGTGGCGGCCGCTCGGCGAGAACGCCGACGGCTGGCAGGGCAGCGCCTTCGCCCTCGATCCGGGGCAGGCGGCGCGCCGGCTGACGCCCGGCATCTACATGCTCGTCGGCGAAGTGCGGCGCACCGCGCTCGACAGCCCCAACCCCGCGTCGAAATGGCTGCGCGACTGGAGCTTCAACGCCGCCAGCGAGGCCGAGGCGCTCACCCGGCCGGTGATGCCGACGCTCAATCTCGACGAAACCGCCCGCCTGCTCGAAGCGGCGCTGATCCGCGCCGCCGAAGCCGACCCCGTCGTCACCGGCGGCTTCGCCGTCGCGCTGCGCGTCAAATAGGAGCTTTTCGCCCATGCCGTCCTTCGCCAGTCGCCTGTTCCGCGCCGTCGCGGCGGCGCTCGTCATCATCGTCGCGCTGCTCGGGCTGTTCTGGTTCCTCGGCGCCAACCAGGCGGCGCTTTCCGATGCGACGCGGCAGCTGGGACAGGGCGATGTCAGCCTGTTGCAGCCCTATGTCGACGATCTGTGGAACCGCCTGTTGCAGACGGCGATTCTCTCCATGCTGGTGCCGCTGGTCTTCGGGCTCGGCTGGGTTTTCCTCGTCGAACGTGCCCCGCCGATCGGCGACGCGTCCGCCAAAGCCAAACGCGGATCCTGGGCGATCATGCTGCTCGTCACCTGGCTGGTGGTCGGTGTTCTTGTCTGGGCCAGCCTGATCTACGCCGCGATCGCCGTGACGATGGCGCCGGGGCTTGGCGTGCAATGCCTGCTCGCCGGCGAGCTTGCCGCCACGCTGCTCTATTACCTCGTCACCGCGCTCGGCGTCTTCCCGCCGTCGCGCGTCTCGGTGCCGGGCGGCAACGCCCTGCTCGGCGGCCGCTAGGAGTTTCTGCCATGATCAACATCCTCATCGGGATCGGCGGTACTGGCGCCAAGGTCGTCGAATCGGCGCTCTATCTGCTTGCCGCCGGCGCGGGCGACGTCGGCCAGGTCCTTGTCGGGCTCGTCGATCAGGACAATGGCAATGGCAATCTGGCGCGCACCAACGAGCTCGTCGAGAAGCTGCGTACCCTGCGCGCCGATTGGGAGCCGCCGCGCAACAACGCCCTCGATTGGGACGCCCGGCCGGAGGATGGCGGCACGCCCTTCCTGCGCACCCGCATCGAGCCGCTGTTTTCCCGGACCGCGCATTGGCGCCCCGCCGATGCCGACCAGGGCAATCTCGCGCAGATCCTTGGGCGAACCGAAATGTCCGACGGCGAAAAGGCGCTGTTCGACCTGCTGTTCCGCGGTGAGGCGGCCAGCCCCGCGCATGAAGAACAAACGATGGACCTCGCCGAAGGCTATCGCGGCCGCGCCCATGTCGGCTCGGCGGCGCTGCTCGCCAGCCTGTTGATCGACAACACCGCGCTGATCGACCGGCTTTCGGAGCTGCTCAAGCAGACGACGCAGGGCACCGAGGTTCGTATCTTTCTCGCCGGGTCGATCTTCGGCGGTACCGGCGCCGCCGGCTTCCCGACCATCGCCCGCAAGATCGACAATCTCCGCAAGGCCACCGTCGGCGCTGGCGAAAGCCGCTCGGTCGATGGCGCACGCGTCAAGCTCGGCGGAGTGATGATGCTGCCCTATTTCGGCTTCAAGGACGGCGAGGCGGGCAGCAACGTCGTTCGCGCCGGCGATCTGCTGCCGCAGTCGCGCATCGCGCTCAACTTCTACCACCGCCTCTTCGACCGCGAGGCGCTGTTCGATCGCTTCTATCTTGCCGGCTGGAACGAGCTGATCCAGCTCAACTATCATTCGGCGGGCAGCGGCAATCAGCACAATCCGGCGATGATCCCCGAACTCGTCGGCGCGCTGGCGGCGATCGACTTCTTCGGTGGCGCCGCGCGTGCCGCCGAGACGGCGCCGCTGGCCTCGGCGCGCAAGGAGGCTGGCTTCGTCGATTGGGCCGATCTGCCCGCCGGCGAGGCGCTCAAGATCGATGTCGAAAACCGCCTCGGCCAGCTGCTGCGGACGGCGATCTGGTGGCGTTACCGGATGGAGCCGGCCTTCGATCGCCGCCACAAGTCACTGTTCGGCAAGGAAGAGCTTCGCGTCGGCGACATCAAGCAGCCCTGGCTGCGCGAACTCGCCAGGGATACCGTCTGGGACCAGCCGACGCAGGATGCCCGCGAACATCTGCGCGGCTTCTTCAAGGGCCTGCTCGAATGGGCGGCGGCAATGCAGCTGTTCATCAACCCCGAGGCGGGCGACCCCTTCCGGCTGTGGTCGCTGGCGCCGGTGCTCGACCGCTGCGATCGCAGCCAGCCGACCGACCCGGTGGCGCTGAAGGAGCCGCCGCTGGCGGCGCGCGATCTCGACGACGAGGTCCTTGCCAAGGCTGCCTTCGAGGACGTGCTGCGCGGCCGTGACACCGCCAGGCCGACGCGCACCGCCGGAGACCTGTTCGCCGAACTCCACGCCAGCCGCAAGACCATCGGCAAAACCAGGGGCATGGGCCGGGTGCTCGCCGCGCTCCACCACGCCGCCCGGGTTTGAGAAGGGGCCGCCAGCGATGCCGATCTACAATATTCCGCCGCTGCGCGAAGGCGTTGCTCTGGGGCGTGCGGTTCGCCCCGGCGATTGGGCGCCGATCAGCGGCACGCTCGCCGATCTCAGCGGCGCCATCGCCGTTGCCGACAATATCGCCGTCGATCCGGTGCGGTCGATTCCCGATCCCTGGGCGCAGCTGCGCGTCTTCGGCGATGCGCTGCTCTATCCGCAGCCGATGCTCGGCGATGTCACGGCGCAATGGCGCGGGCTGCTGGCGCTGCTGGCGCTTGGCCGGGAATATGCCGACGTTTACACCCTCGGCTTTGAAACGCTCGACCTGGCGGCGAGCGGGTCGCCGCTGGCCGTCGTGCTGCGCGAACTGGCGCCGCGCCGCCAGTTGCCGCTCAACGCCGCCAATGACGCCGCGACCTGGCTGCGCCCGGTGGTGGTCTCGCTCAAGCTCGCCGGCGAGACCGGCGCGCGGCCGATCGCCGTGCTCAACCCGCTGACCTTGATCGCCCCCGGCCGCGACGTCGAAAAGCTCGCCGTCGGCGCCATCCCCTGGTTGCGCAGCGGGCTGACCGATCCCGCCCGGCTGAGCGGCGAAGCAGCGCTGCCGCTCGAACAGATGGCGGCGCTTCGCCACTATCTGCTGCAACTGCGCGCCGATCTGAAGGCGCAATGCGGTGACGACAATGAGGAACTGACGCGGCTGTGCGCGCACATCGAGCGCTTTGCCGCCGATTGCAGCGATCCGATGCTGCAACCCGGCGTCGCCGAAGCCGCCTTCGAGATCGTGTCGGACCCGCCGACGGGCACCGGCATGGCGCCGCTCTACCGCCAGTTGCGGCGTAGCACCGTCATCGGCGACCCGCCGCTCGGCGCCTCGGCGTGCATGGTGCCGTTGCGCGAGGATCTTGCCGTCAAGCCTTTCGCCGGGCTGGTGCTGCTCGATGCCGGCTTGCAGGATACGCTCGGCCGCAGCGCCAACCGCATCGCGCTATGGGGCAAGACGACCCTGCGTATGGCGCTCGACAGCGCCGCGGTGCGGGCGCGCGTCGCCAAGGAAGCCGCCGACGCGGGCTATCTGCTGGTGACGCCGGAGGATTTCTTCACCGACGCCTTTGTGCGGCTGAACGACGACAAGCGCGACGGCCATATCGCGGCGCACCCGGCGGCTTTCGCCAATGCGCTGCTGCCGCTGTCGCCGCTGGTGTTGCTGGTCGCCAGCCCGGGCGATCTCAAACAGGTGATCGGCGTCGAGGAGGAAGGCAGCGTCAGCCTGGCGCTGCGGCTCCGGGATGGCGACCGCGGTCACCTGGTGCGGCGCAACTATGCCGCCGAGCCGCGGCCCGGCGACGGGCTGCTGCTGGACAGGATGGCGTGGGGTTATGGCGACGTCGCGCTCTGGCCCGATTTCAAATCGCCGGAATGGCGCCATTATTGCGCCAGGCTGACCTTCCCGACGCTGACCGACCGCCGTATCCGCGGCCGGCTGGTGACTTCGGGGGATGCCATCGCGGCGATGCTGATGCACGGCACGTTGACCGCCGACGGCTTCGGCGATCCCGTCGTCAACGCCATGCGCGCGCAGCGCGTCGAGCCCTGGCGCGATGCCCGGGCCTTTGGCGACGGTCCCGATCCGCTGCCGCCGCTCAAGGACCGCGTCTTCGCCGCGCCCTGGCTCAAGCGGCTGCGCGGCAAGGATTATGACAATGTCGTCGTCGAGCTGCAGACCTCGCCGACGGCGTTCGAGGCGGTGCTGTTCACCATTCGCCCGCGCGACGGCAAGCCGCTGCCCGCCGGCATGGCGCTGGTCAATCTGCGCCCGCCGCTGGCGGCGCCGACGCGCGGCGGCGTCGTCGCGGTCGATTTCGGTACGACCAACACCGTTGCCTGCATCGATACCGAAGCGCCGGTGCGCTTCCAGACGCGCATCGTCCACCCGATCGGCTCGCGCACGCCCGACTTCCTGAAGCGCGCGACGACCGACATGGCGAAGAACTTCCAGGACTTCATGCCGCCGGACGACCATGTCATGCCGACACCCAGCGTCGTCATCGCGCGCGATCTCGATGCCGAAGGCCGCGCCGCGCTGGCGCGATCGGACGTCGCCAACCAGCTGATGTTCGAACATCTCGTCTATTTCCAGCCGGTGGCGGCGCCGGGTGAGCAGCTCGGCGCGCTCAACATCAACGACTGGCGCGGGCTGCTGACGCGGACGATCTTCAACCTGAAATGGTCGATCGATCCCGAAACCATCACCGCGTCGAAACGCTATCTGCGCCAGGTCATCCTGATGCTCGCCGCCGAGGCCGCCGACCAGGGAATCGATCCCAAGCGGCTGAAATGGCGTTTCTCGCGGCCCGAATCGATGTCCAACGACGGTGATTTCCGCACCAGCATCTGGAATCAGATCAAGGAGATCATCCCCGACGCACCGCCCGACGCGCTCGAGTCGCGGCTGCGCTCGGAAGGGCTGAGCGCCGCGCGCCATATCCTCAGCGGCAAGGGCGACCGCAGCTTCACCCGCCGCGACATCAACGTCATCCTCGATATCGGCGGCGGCACCACCGATATCGCCATTTGGAGCAAGGGCGACCCGCGCGCCGCCAGCATCCACCCGCGGCTGTTGTGGTCGGGATCGCTGCGTCTTGCCGGCGGCGCCTTCTTCACCGGCCATATCATCAACAACCCGCGCATCCTGACCAGCTTCGGCCTGCCGCAATGGACCGAAGTGCTGACGCCCGCCGGCGACGGCGCGACGCTTACCCCCGAGCTGCGGCGCTACGTTGGCGAACTGCTGTTCAGCGGCAAGTCGCTCAACGCCGCGATGGAGGCGAGCTGGCACGAGATCAGCCAGAGCGACGAGGTCCAGCGGTTGCTGCAGACAGCGCTGGTCTATCTCGGCGGCGTCGCCTGGCATGTCGGCAGCGAGATCCGGCGCCTGGTCGGCGAGGGCGTCATCGACGCGGGCTTGCTCGACGGGCAGATCGCCGTGGCGCTGTGCGGCCGCGGCGCCGGGCTGTTCAAGCGTATCCACGCCAGCGACGACGCCAATGCCCGCACGCCGGTCAGCCGGCTGCTCGGCCTTGTGGCGCGCGCCGCCGGGGTCGAACAACCCAAGCTCGCCTCGGTGTTCTTCTCGCGCGAGCTGAAGATCGAAGTCGCGGCGGGTATGCTCGACAGCGGCATCGATCTCAGCGGTTTCGCCACGGCCAATGACGATCTCGCCGCCTTCGACGACAGCGAACCCGCGCGCCCCGTCTATTCCTTCGGCGACAAGCCGCTGTTGCAGGAAATGGACGGCTTCCTGCGCGAATTCGGGCGCTTTGCCGATTTCAGTATCGATCTCGACGATCGCAGCCGGCTGGAGACATCGATGGTCGATTTCCTCGACCAGGATCGCAAGCTCGGCCTCTTGCCGCAGGAACCCTTTGTCTACGCACTGCGCGAGCTGGTTTCGATGGTGTCGCAGCCGCCCGATGGCGGGGTGCGACCGAAGATCAACGTCCGGGGGAGGTAGCGATGGCGATGGCCTTACAGGATGCGGCCGGGGCTGCCGATGCGCCGGCC
>LJHX01000086.1 GCA_001295935.1 alpha proteobacterium AAP81b | reverse complement strand
CCTGCCCCGCCGTCACCCGTGCGTTGAAATCGGTGTAGAGCGCCTGCACCGTGCCCGAAACCTGGGTGCCGACGCTGACGACACGTACCGGGTTGATGATGCCATTGGCGGTGATCGTCTCCTGGAGGTCGCCGCGATCGATCGTCGCCGTTCGGTAGGTAACGGTCGGCGCCGTCGGGCGCGTCCACCACCAGGCGGCGCCGGCGCCGAGCGCGACAACAATGATGACGATGATCCAGATCCGACGGGTCATTCGCGCGCTCTCATTCGATGGCTTCGCCGATCGCGCCGACGGCGCGCGCCAGCTGGGCATTGGCGGTGCGGACGTTGAATTCGGCCTGGACCAATTGCTGCCGGGCGCTGGCCTGGGCGCTCTGGGCGTTGAGCAGGTCGGCAAAGGTGCCGACTCCAGCGCGGTAGCGGCCCTGCGCCAGATCGGCCGAGGCAGTGGCGCTGGTGACGAGCGCTCGCGCCGTCGTCAGCGCGGCGAGCGACGTCTGCAGCGCGACATAATTCGAGTAAACGGCGAGCCCTGCCTGCTGACGGCTGTTCTCCAAGGTCGCTGCCTGCGAGTCGCGGCGGGCGCGGGCGTTGGCGATCTGGTAGCGTGTGTTCCATCCCGAGAAGAGCGGCACCGACAACGACACGCCGAGCTGCGCCGAATTGCGATCGAGGTTGGCGTCGATGGCGCTGAGGCTGTCGCTCGCCGACAAGGACAGGCTCGGCCGTCCGGCCGAGCGCGCGGCGCGGATATCGGCGTCGGCGGCATCGACCTGGGCACGTGCCGCGACGAGATCGGGGCGCAGCCGCTCGGCGTCGGCGATCAGCGCGTCGGCGCCGCCCTTGAGCATGTCCCCCGACGCCAGCGGCGCCGGCGGGGCGAGGTCGAGGCCGCGCCCCGGCGGCAGCCCGGCGGCGACAGCGAGCTGCGCCGCGGCGGTCGCGACATTGCCGCGCGTCTGGGTCAAGGTCAGCTCGGCCTGGGCGAGCGAGGTTTCGGCCTGGAGGCGATCGGCGCCGGTGGCGACGCCGGCCGAGGCGCGCGCCGCGGCAAGGTCGCGCGACTGGCGCGCGAAGGCGAGGTTGGCGAGATTGGCGTCCTCGACGGCGCGGTTGGCGGCGAGGCTGTTATAGGCCGAGACGAGATCGAGGACGACCGCCTGCGCGGTGTCGGCAAAGGTCGCCAGCGCCGCTGCTTGCTGCGCGCGGGCGCCGTCGATCTGGGCGCGGCGGTTGCCGCCATCGAAGACCAGCCAGCTGACGGCGAGGCGCGCCGTGCTGTTGACCTGGGTCAGCCCCGAGCTGCCGCCAACGAAATTGCCGTTGGAATCGACAAAGCCGGTGTTGCGCAGCGAATCCGAGCGGCTGAGACTGGGGCCGATGGTGGCGTTGACCGTCGGCAATTCCGCCGAACGCGCGACGCCGACATTGGCGGCAGCGGCGCGGACATTGGCCCAGGCGACGGCGGTGCGCGGGTTGCGGCACAGCGCCAGGTCGACAAGGTCTGGCAAGGTCAGTGCCCGCGCCGGCACCTCGCCGCACGGCGCGCCGCTGCCGGCGACGACGGGGGGCGTGGTGGGGATCAGCCCGCGCGGGTCGTCATGGCTGCGCACCCCGGCGGTGGCGGCGAGCGCGAGGAGGGTGGGCACCAGCATTGCGCTTCTCTCAACGCATGACCGTGGCGGAATGCAAGGTGAACCGGGGGTAGCGACACTGTGCCATGGTGCTAATACGGTACGCAAGCGGGCAATCCCCCGTTCTTCTCCCCGCAAGCGGGAGGGGAGCCGTCGGTCCTCGCGGCGGGCTGGGGCTGATGCTATAGGCGTTCCGATCGAAGGGGAGCCTTTCGCATGATCGCCGATCGCCGTCATCTGCTCGCCGCCGGGCTCGCCGGCATCGCTGCCGCCCCGAGCCTCGCCGCGGCGCCCGCCGCGGCATCGCCGGCGCCGCTGCCGACCGAACCCCAGCCCTTGCCTTTTGCCGCCGCCGATCTCGGCTGGCTGTCGGACAAGCTGATCACCAGCCATCACGACAACAACTATACCGCCGCGGTGAAGCGCCTCGCGCCGCTGCGCGCCCAGATCGCCGGCCTCGATCCGGCGGCGGCGCCGGGCTTCGCCTGGAACGGCCTCAAGCGCGAGGAACTCATCGCCTGGAACTCGATGATCCTCCACGAACTCTATTTCGCCGGGCTGGTGAAAGGCGCCGCCATGGCGCCGGGGCTCGGCGCCGCGATCGAGCGCGACTTCGGCAGCGTTGCCCGCTGGCAGGGCGAATTCGCCGCGATGGGCAAGGCGCTGGGCGGCGGCTCGGGCTGGGTGCTGCTGACCTGGAGCCCGCGCGACGGCCGGCTGACCAACCAATGGGCGTCGGACCACAGCCAGACCCTCGCCGGGGCGACGCCGCTGCTGGCGCTCGACATGTACGAGCATGCCTATGCGATCGACTTCGGGTCGAAGGCGGCGGCCTATGTCGATGGCTTCATGGTGAACCATGGCTGGGCCGAGGCCAACCGGCGGTTTGCGAGGGTCTAGCGGCCCTCCCGCTTGCGGGTGGAGACTTTTCGGTTTGCTGGACTCTCAAGTCCGCTCATGCCGAGCGAAGTCGAGGCACGCTCGGTCACCAGGGCGTGCCTCGACTGCGCTCGGCATGAGCGATGTTCAGGGTCAATTTGACCGGGAAGGACTCTGGGCACCCACCGCCTCGCCGACGCTCGCAAACCCATCGCGGCGCAGCAGCGCTGCAAGCTCGGCCTTGATCCGCGCGACCAGCCCGGGGCCTTCATAGACCAGCGCCGAATAAAGCTGCACCGCGCTCGCCCCGGCGCGGAGGCGGGCATAGGCGTCGGCGCCCGAGGCGATGCCGCCGGCGGCGACGATCGGCAGCTTGGCCCCGGTCGCCGCGACGAAACGCTGCAAGGCCGCCAGCGCCAGCGGCGCGAGCGGCGCCCCCGACAGGCCGCCGGCCTCGCCGGCGTGGCGGCTGGCGAGCGGCGGGCG
>LJHX01000085.1 GCA_001295935.1 alpha proteobacterium AAP81b | reverse complement strand
GGCGGGTCGGCGCTGGGGCCGGCGCTGCTCGTCGACGCGCTGGGGCCGAGGGGCGATGGCCCGGCGGTCGAGATCGTCGCCAATATCGACGGCACCGCCTTTGCCCGCGCCGCGGCGGCGTGCGACCCGCTTCGCACCCGCGTCGTCGTCGTTTCGAAGACTTTCACGACGACCGAGACGATGACCAATGCCGCAACGGCGATGGCCTGGCTGGCGGCGGCGGGGGTCGACAACCCCCAGGGGCGCACGATCGCCGTTACCGCCGCGCCCGAAAAGGCGCACGCCTGGGGGGCGGGCGCGGTGCTGCCTTTCGCCGAGACCGTCGGCGGCCGCTATTCGCTGTGGTCGGCGGTCGGCCTGCCGCTGGCGCTGCGCTGCGGGGTGCCGGCCTGGCAAGCGCTGCTCGCCGGGGCGCATGCCATGGACGCGCATTTCGCCACGGCGCCCGATGCCGCCAATGCGCCGTTGCTGGCGGCGCAGCTCGATGTCTGGTCGGCACGCTATCTCGGCCGGGCGACGCGCGCCGTCTTCGCCTATGACGAGCGGCTGCGCCTGCTGCCGAGCTTTCTCCAGCAGCTCGAAATGGAATCGAACGGCAAGTCGGTGACGCGCGACGGTGCCCCGGTCGCGGGGCCCACGGCGACGGTGACCTGGGGCGGCGTCGGCACCGATGCCCAGCATGCGGTGTTCCAGTTGCTCCACCAGGGCACGGTCGTCGGCCCGGTCGAGTTCGTCGCGGTCAAGGAGCCGGGGCACGCGCTGCCCGACACCCACCACCGCCAGCTGCTGGCGAACTGCTTCGCGCAAGGGGCGGCGCTGATGCGCGGGCGGACGTTCGGCGAGGCACTGGCGCTGTCCGGCGGCGATGCGGCACTGGCCCACGCCAAGACCTTCCCCGGCAACCGGCCCTCGGCGACGATCCTGCTCGATCGCCTCGATCCCTTCACCCTGGGGGCGCTGCTCGCCTTCTACGAGCACCGGACTTTCGCTGGCGCCGTGCTGATGGGCATCAACCCCTTCGACCAATGGGGGGTCGAGCTCGGCAAGGAAATGGCGACGGCGATCCTCAAGGGCGGCGCGGGGGGCTTCGATGCGTCGACGGCGGATTTGATGGCGCGGGTCGGGATCTAGGTGGCGTTCTCATCCCTCCCCCTCAAGGGGGGAGGGATAGGGTCACACCAGATCTCGCCACACCCCGGCGAGCAACGCCTCGGCCGGGCGATACTGCTGCTTGTACGCCATGCGGTCGCAGCCCTCGATCCAATAGCCGAGATAGACATAGGGCAGCCCCGCCCGCCCGGCGCGGACGATGTGATCGAGGATGATGTAATTGCCGAGGCCGGGCCGGCCGGGCGCCTCGGGGTCGTAGAAGCTGTAGATCATGCTGAGGCCGTCCGACTGTTTGTCGGTCAGGCAGCAGCCGACCAGCCGCCCCGGCCGGCCGCCGACGCTCGGCTCGCGATATTCGACGACGACAGTATCGACCGGCGACTGTTCGACCATGTCGGCATAATCATGGCCGTCCATCGTCGCCATGCCGCCCTGCGGGTGGCGCAGCCGCAGATAGCGCCGGAGCAGCTGCCATTGCTCCTCGGTCGACCAGGGTTCGCAGGCATGCACCTCGAGGTCGTCGTGGCGGCGCAGCAGCTTCTTCTGGCTGGGGCTGGGGCGGAAGCGCGGCGCCACCACCCGCACCGAAACGCAGGCCTGGCAGAAGTCGCAGGAGGGGCGATAGACGACATTCTGGCTGCGCCGGAAACCGATGCGGCCGAGCGCTTCGTTCATTTCGGGCGCGCCATGGCCTTTCAGCTCGGCGAATACCTTACGCTCCGTCCGCCCCGGCACATAGGGGCAGGGTGCCGGCGCCGTCACGAAGAAGCGCGGAAATTTGAAACTCTGATCGGTCAAGCGGCCATCCTGTCCGGGGAGTCAGGACGGCATCGTAGCTGTAAAGTTGCACGAGGGAAGCCCGCAACGCGCCTAATCGGCTTCGATCAGCCGAACGTCATAACCGGCGGCGCGCAGCGCCTCGACCAGGCGGTCGAGATGGTCGCGGTCGCGCGTCTCGCATTCGATGTCGGTGATCAGCCCCTTGGCGGGCAGGTTGGTGAACACCCGCTGGTGATAGATTTCGATGATATTGACCTGCTTCTGGTCGAAGATACGCATCACCTCGAAGAGCTGCCCCGGGCGGTCCTTCAGCCGGATGCGCAGCCGCGCCAGCCGGCCGGCGCGGGCGAGTTCGCGCAGCAGCACATTGGCGAGCAGGCGGGTGTCGATATTGCCGCCGCACAGCACCAGGCCGACGCTGGCGCCGCGGAAACGCCGCGGATGGGCGAGCAGCGCCGCGAGTCCCGCGGCGCCGGCGCCCTCGACGACGGTCTTTTCGATGTTGAGCAGCATCGACACGGCGTGTTCGAGGTCGCGCTCGCCGACGAGGACGATATCGTCAACCAGCGCGCGGACGACCTGCGCGGTCAGCACGCCGGGCGTTTTCACCGCAATGCCCTCGGCAAGGGTGTCGCCGTCGCAGACCGCGCTTTCGCCGCGCAGCAGCGCGTACATCGACGGATAGAGTTCGGCCTGGACGCCGATCACCTCGATGCCCGGCTTGATGGCTTTCGCCGCGGTGGCGATCCCCGAGATCAGCCCGCCGCCGCCGATCGGCACGATCAGCGTGTCGAGGTGCGGCGCCTGGGCGAGCATCTCGAGGCCGACGGTGCCCTGGCCGGCCATGACGAGCGCATCGTCGAAGGGCGGCACGAAGACGTAACCGCGCTTCGCCGCCAGCTCATGGGCGTGCGCCGAGGCGTCCTCGAACTTCTCGCCGTGGAGGACGACATTGGCGCCATGGCCCTCGGTCTGCTGGACCTTCACGATCGGCGTGAAGCGCGGCATGACGATGGTGGCGGGAATGCCGAGGCGGCGGGCGTGATAGGCGAGGCCCTGGGCGTGATTGCCCGCCGATGCCGCGATGACGCCGCGGGCGCGCTCTTCGGCGGTCAGCCCGAGCAGCTTGTTGAGCGCGCCGCGTTCCTTATAGGCGGCGGTGAACTGGAGATTTTCGAACTTCAGCCAGACATCGGCGCCGGTCAGTTCGGAAAGCGTCTGGCTGCGCAGGCACGGCGTCTTGACGACAGCGCCGTCGATGGCGCGCGCCGCGGCTTCGACATCGGCGAGGCCGATCGGCAGCACGGTCGGATCGGCAGGGGCGGCAGCGGCAGCGGGAGTCATGATGTCGCCCTTAGGCGCGCGCTCGGCGCTTGGCCAGATGGCGGTCGCGGCAGCAACGGGCGCGCCAATGTTGCAGACCGGCAATATCGCTGCATCGAAACCGTCGCATTTCCGCCCTATGGCGGCAGAACCCAAGTAACAATCGGGTGAGCGACGATGACGATGCAGTTCGCGCCAAGCTTCGATCCCGGCGGCGAGCCCGCCGACAGCCTTGTCGCGGCGATGTTCGACGCCATCCGCGGCAGCGCCGACCGGATCGTCACCCGCCGCGACATCGAAGCGGCGATCGAACAGACCGGCGTGCTGCTGAGCGACCCGCGCATCCGCGAAACCGCCCAGGCGCTCAAGGGCCTGACCGACCTCGAACCGATCGACGAGCGCGGCTTCGCGGCGCTGGTCCATCCGGCCAATGTCTTCCTGCTGCACCGCGCGCTGCGCGGCGATCTCGTCATCCCCGATTTTCCGCAGTTCAAGGCGCGGCTGGCGTCGATCTTCCATTTCGTCCGCGACTATCGCCAGGGCGAGGTGGCGAGCTACATCCCCCAGCTCGCCCGCGTCGATCCCGAACATTATGCCATGGCGGTGTGCACCGTCGACGGCCAGCGCTTCGGCCTTGGCGACGACGACGAACGCTATTGCGTGCAATCGACGTGCAAGCCGATCAACTATGCCATTGCGCTGGACAGCCTGGGGCCGCAGACCGTCCACAGCCATGTCGGCCGCGAGCCTTCCGGCCGCTCGTTCAACGAGTTGACCCTCAATGGCCGCGGCCTGCCGCACAATCCGATGATCAACGCCGGGGCGATCATGTGCGCGTCGCTGATCAAGCCGCAGGCGCCGCTCGCCGACCGCTTCGACTATGTCACCAGCGTCTGGAAGAGCCTGGCCGGCAACGAGCGCGTCGGCTTCGACAATTCGGTGTATCTTTCTGAGAAGGACACCGCCGACCGCAATTTCGCGCTCGCCTATTTCATGCGCGAGGCCAATGCCTTCCCGCCCAAGACCGACATCATGGCGGCGCTCGATCTCTATTTCCAGACCTGCTCGCTGACCGTCACCGCGCGCCAGATGGCGGTGGTGGCGGCGACCTTCGCCAATGGCGGCATCTGCCCCTTGACCAGCAAGGCGGTGTTCTCGGCGGCGACGACCAAGAACTGTCTGTCGCTGATGTATTCGTGCGGCATGTATGATTTTTCGGGCGAATATGCCTTTACCGTCGGGCTGCCGGCGAAATCGGGGGTGTCGGGGTCGCTGTTCATCGTCGTCCCGGGCGTCTGCGGCATCGCCATCTGGTCGCCGCGGCTCGACAAGCTCGGCAATTCGGTGCGCGGCGTCGAATTCTCGAAGCGGCTGGTCGAGACTTTCCCCTTCCACACCTATGCCAATATGGTCGCCGACAGCCATTTGAGCGACCCGCGCCGCACCGAGACGGCGAGCGCCGTCGAGCCGGCCTTCCTGATGTGCGCCGCCGCGTCGCGCGGCGATCTTTCGGAACTGCGCCGGCTGATCGCCAAGAAGATCGACATCGACAGCGCCGACTATGATGGCCGCACGGCGCTGCATCTCGCCGCCTGCGAGGGCCATGGCGAGGTGCTGCGCTTCCTGCTCGATCATGGCGCGGCGCCGGCGCCGAAGGACCGCTGGGGCAACACCCCGCTCGACGACGCGCGGCGCTGCGGGCATGCCGCCGCCGAGGCGCTGCTGGTGCTGGCGACCGAAACCGGCGCCGGCGATGTGGCGGCGGGCGCCGACGCCGCCCCCAAACGTCGCAGCCGCGCCGCCGGCTGAGCCTTGCGCCTTGGCAGCCGGCGTGGCGCGTGCAAGGCATTTCGCACCGCTCGCCGCCAGGAGTCCGATCATTTCACGCGACGATTCGGAAGGCCATCGTCTCGGCCGCGGCGGCTGGCTGCGCGCCGCGGTGCTCGGGGCCAATGACGGCATCGTCTCGACCGCGGCACTGCTCGTCGGCGTCGCCGCGGCGGCGTCGGATCATCGCCAGGTGATGCTCAGCGGCGTCGCCGCGCTGGTGGCGGGCGCCATGTCGATGGCGGCGGGCGAATATGTCTCGGTCTCGTCGCAGGCCGATGCCGAGCGCGCCGACCTTGCCCGCGAGACCGCCGAGCTCGCCGCCGATCCCGACGGCGAGGCGGCCGAACTCGCCGGCATCTATCGCGACCGCGGCCTCGACGACACCACCGCAACGCGGGTGGCGGCGCAGCTGATGGCGCATGATGCCCTTGCCGCCCATGCCCGCGACGAACTGGGGATGCACGACGCCACCGCGGCGCGGCCGATCGAGGCGGCGCTGGCGTCGGCACTGGCCTTTGCCGGTGGTGCCGGGCTGCCGCTGCTGGTGGCGGCGCTGGTGCCGCTGGCGGTGCTCGGCTGGGCGGTGACGGGCGGCGCGCTGGCGTTTCTCGGGCTGCTGGGGCTGGTCGGCGCGCGTCTCGGCGGCGCGCCGGCGGGGCGGGCGACCTTGCGCGTGCTGTTCTGGGGGGCGATGGCGATGGCGGCCTCGGCGCTCGTCGGGCGGCTGTTCGGCGCGGTGGTTTAGCAATCAGGCTGAGTCTCCTCCCGCTCATGCCGAGCGCAGTCGAGGCACGCCCGAAGCGCCAACCGCGCCTCGACTTCGCTCGGCATGAGCGGCGTGCAGTTCCGTCGGCGCGTAGCCGCCGCTAGGACCGCCACCGGAACTGTGAGGGACACACGAATGCGCATCGCTTTTCTCGGCCTCGGCGTCATGGGTGGACCGATGGCGCGTCACCTCGCCGCCGCCGGCCATGACGTCACCGTTTACAACCGCACCGCCACCCGCGCCGACGCCTGGGTGACAGCGCACGGCGGGCGCGCCGCGCCGACTCCCGCCGCTGCTGCCAAAGGGGCCGAGGTCGTGCTCGCCTGCGTCGGCGCCGACGCCGACCTGCGCGCCGTTACCCTCGGTGCCGACGGCGCCTTTGCCGCGATGGCGCCCGGCAGCCTGTTTGTCGATCACACCACCGTCTCGGCGGCGATTGCCCGCGAACTGGCGCAGCAAGGCGAGGCGCGCGGACTGCTCGTCGTCGATGCGCCGGTATCGGGCGGCCAGGCGGGCGCCGAGAATGGCGCGCTGACCATCATGTGCGGCGGCAGCCCGCAAGCCTTCGCCGCCGCCGAGCCGATCTTCGCCGCTTATGCCAAGCGCGTTGGCCATATGGGGCCGGCGGGCAGCGGCCAGCTGACCAAGATGGTCAATCAGCTGTGCATCGCCGGCATCGTCCAGGGCCTTGCCGAGGGGCTCGCCTTCGGCAAGGCGGCGGGGCTCGATCTCGACCAGGTGGTGGACGTCATTTCCAAGGGCGCGGCGCAAAGCTGGCAGATGGACAATCGCGCCGCCACCATGGCGCGGGGGCAGTTCGATTTCGGCTTCGCCGTTGACTGGATGCGCAAGGACCTGGGGCTGACGCTCGACGAGGCGCGGCGGCTCGGGGTGTCGCTGCCGCTGGCGGCGCTGGTCGATCACTTCTACGCCGATATCCAGGCGATGGGCGGCGGGCGCCAGGACACCTCGTCGCTGATCCGGCGGCTGGCGCGTTAGGCCCCGCGCATCGGCAATTCGGTCTTGCGCCAGCGGCAATCGACAAGCGCCAAGCGGCGCGGCATGGCTGCGCCCGGCAGGCGACCAATCGCCGCCATCTCACGGGAAGGGACTGCCATGTTCAGCCACATCATGCTCGGCGCCGACGACCTCGATGCCTCGAAGAAATTCTATGACGCCACCCTCGCCGCGCTCGGCCATCCGGCGGGCATGAAGGACGACAAGGGCCGCGCCTTCTGGATGACGCCGACCGGCATCTTCAGCGTTTCGATTCCGATCAACGGCGAAGCTGCCTGCCACGCCAATGGCGGCACCATCGGCTTCGCCGCGGCATCGCCCGAACAGGCCGACGCCTGGCACGCCGCCGGCATCGCCAATGGCGGCACGACCTGCGAGGAGCCCCCCGGCGTCCGCGACGGCGGCCTCGGCAAGCTCTACCTCGCTTACCTGCGCGACCCCGCCGGCAACAAGCTCTGCGCGCTCCACCGCATGGGCTGAGGCGAGCGGCTCAGGCGGCGGCGTAACGCTGCCTCCTGAGCGACCCGCCGACGAACCCGAAGCCGGTGATCAGCAGCACCCAGCTGGCGGGTTCGGGGACGCCGCCGGCAGGTGGAGCGACGGCGGCGTTCCAATAGTCGAAACCGCTGCTGTCGCTGGTCAGGTCAAGCCGGAAGCCGGTGGGGGCGGCGACGAAATTGCCGCCGCCGGCATCATATTCGACCGCGCTGACGCCGAGCCAGCGCGCCTCGGCGCCGACCGAGCTGCTGGCGCTGCCCAGCCCATAGGCAGCCGCCGAGGAAAAGCCCGAGGCATTGAGGCCGATGGTGGTGAAATCGCCGATGTGGACGATGCTCTGATCGAAGTAAACGCCGCCGGCGCCGAGGCCCGAGGTGACGATATCGGTGCCACCGTTGAACCGGGAGAGGCTGAAGCTGCCTTCGCGCACGAGACTGCCGAGGCTGTAGCGGTAGGTAAAGGCCGCCGACGATGACATCGGCACGCCGTTGGGCGCTGGTGTCTGGCCCGCGGCCGAGGTGCCGCCGAGGCTGACGGCGAAGGTCAGGCGGTAGGTGCCATTGCCGAGATCGGGGCTGCTGCCCAGCCGATGGAAGAAGAGATCAGCGAAACCTGCCTGCGTCGAAACCTGCGGGATGAGGTCCGATGGCTGGTTGAAGGGATCGGGTTGCCGGCTCTGCGCTGCGGTGCTCGAGGCGACGCCGACGAAGCCGGGGCGCTCATTGGCAGCACCGCTCGCCTGTTCGTCGGCACGGCCGATCGACACCGACGCCTGGCCGGACGCGCTGTCGCTGACCGTGCCCGCCCGGGTGAAGATGGAGACCGTGGCGGCGAGCCCGGGTGCGGGCAGGGCAAGTGCGGCGAGCGCGACCGTTGGCAGCCGGGCGGCGGTAAAGCGCATCGATGTTTTCCCTCGGGTTGAACGATCCCATTTGCCGTGCTGGTCTACCGGGCCGGGCACCCGATGGCCCATTGGCCGGTTGGCCTAACCCGATGGCCTAGTCGCTTGCGCCGCCATCGTTTCGCGCGAACATGGCGGCCATGACGCTGATGCTGCGCCTGCAGATCCTGGCGATCGCCGTGGCCGCGGCGTCGATCCTGTTCGTGCATCTGTGGCTCGGCGCGATCATCCCGCCGCGCGAGCTTGTCGTCTTCGATGCGATCATGGGGGGCTTCGTCGCCTGGTGGATCGTCTCGATCGCCTGGCTGCGCGCGACGCGCCGTGTCGCCCCCGACGATCCCGACGCCTGGTTCTGGCACACCTCCCAGGTCTTCTGGTTCGGCAACTTCGCGACGGTTTCGACCTTCTGGCTGGCGCTGCCCTATGGCAGCGAGGCGATGCGGCTGATGGTGACGATGATGTGCCTTGGGCCGATCACCGTCGAAGTGCTCGGCACCATCCGGCCGCCGAAATTCGGCCCTCGCGGTTTCGCTTCGACGATCGTGCCGATCGGCATCCCGCTCGGGCTGGGGGCGTGGTTCGCGCAATCGGGCGACGAATTCCGCTGGCCGATGCTGCTGTTCCTGGCGAGCTTCACCGCCGTCATGCTGCTGCTGCGCGAAGTGGTGCAGGACAGTGTTCACGAGGCCTGGCGCGCCAAACAGGCCGCCGAGGCGGCGCGCGACGCCCGCACGCGCTTTCTCGCCTCGGCGAGCCATGACCTCGGCCAGCCGTTGCAGGCGGCGCGGCTGTTCTTCGATCAGACCGTCGCCACGCCGGCCGGGCCGGCGCACGACAAGGCGGTGCGCGGTGTCCATTGGGCGTTCGATGCGACCGAGGCGCTGCTCGGCCAGATGCTCGAACATCTGCGGCTCGAATCGGGCCAGGTGACGGCGGACATTGCGCCGGTCGCGCTGGGGCCGCTGATCGCCCGCGTTGCCGAACTTCACGAACCGGCGGCGCGCCTTGCCGCCACCGCGATCATCGCCATGCCGAGCCGGCTGGTGGCGGCGGCCGACCGGGCGCTCGCCGAACGCGCGCTCGGCAATCTCGTCACCAATGCCATCCGCCACGCCAAGGCCGGGCGACTGCTGGTAGGGGCGCGGCGGCAGGGCCAACGGGTGCGGCTCTGGGTGATCGACGATGGCGCCGGCATCGCGCCCGCCGATCTGGCGCGGCTGTTCGACGACCATGTCCAGGGCTCCGACCATGGCGACGAGATCCGCGGCGGCTTCGGGCTCGGGCTCGCCTCGACGCGGCGGATGGCCGCACTGATGGGCGGCAGCGCCGGGCACGAGCCGCGCTGGCGGCGCGGCAGCGCCTTCTGGGTTGAACTTCCGACCGCTTGATGGTCATTTCGGCAAAGTGCCGGCATGCCGGTGGAACCGGGCCGACATGCAAAGCTGCCTTATCGCCGACGATCACGCCATGCTGCGCGACGCCATCGCCGGCACGGTGGCGCTCGGCTGGCCCGATGCCGAGATCGTCCAGTGCGGCGATTTCCCCTCGGCCTGGGCGGCGGCGGTGGCGCGCCCCGATCTGATCATTTCCGACCTGATCATGCCCGGGTCGGCGCCGGTGCCGGGCATCGCCGCGCTGCGCGCCGCGGCGCCGGCGTCGCCGATCCTCGTCGTCACCGGCAGCGAGGATGACGCGACCTTGCTGGCGCTGTTCGATCTCGGCGTCGCGGGGCTGGCGCCCAAGACGTCGAAGGCGGCGCTGATCGATGCCGCGATCCGGGTGATCGTCGCCGGCGGGCGCTATCTGCCGCCGCGGTTGCTCGATCTCGCCGCGGCGCGCGGGCAGGGGACGGCGCCGCGTGCCGCACCGGCGCGGCTGACGGCGCGCCAGGTCGATGTGCTGCGGCTGATCGCGGCGGGGCAATCGAACAAGGAAATCGCCCGCGACCTCGATCTGTCGCCGGCGACGGTCAAGGCGCATACCGCGGCGGCGATCGCCGCGCTGGGGGCGAGCAACCGCGCCGAGGCGGTGTTCCGCGCGCGCGAGGCGGCGCTGATCTGAGCGGTCAGCCCCCCGCCATCGCGCTGACCCGCGCCACCGGGATCATCCGGACCGTCGACGTGCCTTTGGCGAGCAGCTTGCCCGCGGCATCGTGGAGCGTGCCTTCGGCGAACAGCGTCGACTTGCCGCCTGCCTCGATCCAGCCGGTCGCCAGCACCACTCCCGGGTTGGCCGGGGCGAAATAGCTGATCTTGAGTTCGAGGCTGATCGGCACCGGATCATGGCCGAACTTGGCCATCACCGCATGCGCCATGGCGGCGTCGATCCAGCCGGCGACGAAGCCGCCCTGGGCGACGCCGCCCGAATGGCACATGTGCATGCCGCAGGCGTATTCGACCGCGGCACGACCGGGCTCGAGGCTGACGACGCGAACGAAGCCGAGCGTCGCCGAAAGGTCGTTGGCCGCCGCCGGCAGCCCGGAAACGACGGCGTTCATTCGGGCGCCGACGCGGCCTGCGCCTGCAATTTGTCGAGGGTGCGCGTTTCGAAATCGCTGGCGTCATGGCGTTCGTGGAGCTGGCTCGAAGGCTCGCCGAAGGCGCGGTTGACCATGCGGCCGCGCTGCACCGCCGGGCGCTTGGCGATTTCGGCGGTCCAGCGGCGGACGTTGGTGTAGGTCGTCACATCGAGGAATTCGCCGGCTTCGTAGAGCAGCCCCATGGCGAGCGCGCCATACCAGGGCCAGATGGCCATATCGGCGATGGTATATTCATCGCCGATCATGAAGCGGTTCGCCGCCAGATGGCGGTCGAGCACGTCGAGTTGCCGCTTCACCTCCATGGCATAGCGATCGATGGCATATTCGATCTTCAGCGGCGCATAGGCGTAGAAATGCCCGAAGCCGCCGCCGAGGAAGGGCGCCGAGCCCATCTGCCACATCAGCCAGTTGAAGGTCTGGGCGCGGGCGTTGCCCGATGCCGGCAGAAACGCGCCGAACTTTTCGGCAAGATAGACCAGCATCGACCCCGATTCGAACAGATGGGTGGCGGGATCGGTCGAATGATCGGCCATCGCCGGGATCTTCGAATTGGGATTGATCTCGACAAAGCCCGAGCCGAACTGGTCGCCATTGCCGATGTTGATCAGCCAGGCGTCATATTCGGCGCCCGAATGGCCCAGCGCCAGCAGCTCCTCGAGCAGCACCGTCACCTTCACCCCATTGGGCGTGCCCAGCGAGTAGAGCTGGATCGGGTGCTTGCCGACCGGGAGTTCCTTGTCATGCGTCGCCCCGGCGATCGGGCGGTTGATGTTGGCGAAGCGGCCGCCGCTTTCCTTGTTCCAGGTCCAGACTTTCGGCGGGGTATAATCGGTCATCATCGGCTCCTAGGGCGCCCAGCGCCGCAGCAGTTGCTAGCGGAGGTGTCGCTGCCACAACAGCTAGATATTCTTGCCGGTGCCGCAGTGGCGGCAGCGGCGGCGTTGGCGCCAAACATTACCGAAAGTTCGGAATTACGCCGAAGTACAGTCGCTGACGCTCCTGGCGCGAATCGGCGCGCGTGGTTCTCTGGGTCATTCTTGCGTTTCTCGAAATGCCGGCCGACCGGTCGCTGGCCATGCGGAAGCATAGCCAAATCCCGGCGTGTAGGACAGGCTGGCGCCCTACTGGCCGCCGGCGGTTGCACCGCGGCTGCCCGCAGCATAGCAGATGGCGATGACTATCGCGGCCCCGACGCTCGATCTGCTGCGCCACCTCGCCACCAGACCCGGCCATGATGAAGTTAAGGCCGGCTTTCGCGACCTGCTGGTGCGCGAATTCGGCGTCGACCTGGCGGCGCTCGAGTTCGAACGCCGGGTGCCCGAAGTACGTGGGCGCCTCGATGCGTTGATCGGGCGGACGGTGTTCGAGGCCAAGCGCAACCTCGATACCGAATGGGGCGATGTTGCGCGGCGGATGCCCGATTATCTCGCTGACCGCGAGCGCGAGGAAGGCGAGCGCTGCACCGGCCTGGCCGCCGATGGCCGCAAATGGGTGGTGTTCGAACTCGCCGGCGGCGCGCTGGTGCGCGTCAAGGAAACCATCCTCGATCCCGACAAGCCCGAGGCGTTCCTCGCCTGGCTCGATGGCGCCGTCGCGCTCAAGGCCTCGCTGCCGCCCGATCCGTTGACCATCCGCGCCGAACTCGGCCAGGATTCGGTTGCCTATCGCATCGTCGATCGCGGCTTGCGCGCCGTCTGGGAAAGTTTGCAGGATCACCCCGCCGAAGCGCTGAAGCGCCAGCTCTGGGCCAATATGCTCAAGCTCGTCTATGGCCGCGAGGTCGAAGGCGATGCGCTGTGGTTTCAGCACAGCTATCTCGTCGTCGTCGCCAAATGCATCGCGCTGGCGGTCATGGATCTTGCCGAAGATGATCCGCGCCGGATGCTGTCGGGCGAAGCCTTTACCGCGGCCGGCATCGGTGGCGCGGTCGAAAGCGACTTTTTTGACTGGATGGTGGCGACGCCGGCCGGCGAGGCGCTGGTCCGCCGCATCATGGCGCATGTCCGCCGCTTCCGGCTGCGCGAGGTCGAAAGCGACGTCCTCAAGATCCTCTATGAATCGCTGATCGACCGCGACGAGCGCCACGGCCTTGGCGAATATTACACCCCCGACTGGCTGGCGGCGAAGATCGTCCGCCACGCCGTTGACCGGCCGCTTGAGCAGAAGGTGCTCGATCCCGCCTGCGGCTCGGGCACTTTCCTGTTCCACGCCGTCCGCCGGGTGCTCGCCGAAGCGGAAGCGGCGGGCATGGATTCGACGGTGCGCGCCGCCGAGGCCTGTGCGCTCGTCGCGGGCACCGATATCCACCCGGTCGCGGTCATCATCGCGCGCGTCACCTATCTGCTCGCGCTGGCGCCGGCGCTGGCGCAACGCAGCGGCGCGCTGTCGGTGCCGGTCTATCTTGGCGACGCCATGCAGCTGTCGATCAGCCAGCTGGGCAGCGACAAGGAACTCGTCATCCAGGTGCCGCCGCCGCCGGCGGGCGCGGGCAAGAAGGAAAAGCTGAGCTTTCCCGAAACCTTCTGCCGCGACCCGGCGCTGTTCGACAAGGCGATCGACGCGATGCGTAGCGGTTCGCTTGGCGACCGGACCCGCGCTCAGGTCGAAGCCGACATCACCCGGCGCACCGAACAGCATTACAAGCGCGACATCAGCGCCGAGGAACGCCTCGCCATCGGCGATCTTGGCACGACCTATGAGACATTCCACAAGCTGCGGCTGGAAGGGCGCGACACGATCTGGAGCTATGTCGCGCGCAACCTGTCACGACCGCTGGCATTGGCGAGCGGCGGCGGCTGGGCCAATGTGCTGGTCGGTAACCCGCCCTGGGTGGCTTACCGCCACATGTCGGCGGATCTGCAGAAGCGCTTTAAGGAATTGGCAACTGGCGAGCGCATCTACGTCGGCACAATTCCATCGCACAATGACTTGTGCGCGCTGTTTGTTGCACGCAGCTCCCACCTTTATCTCCGCCCGAGCGGCCGTCTTGCGTTCGTCCTGCCGCTTGCCGCCCTGACGCGGGCGCAATTCGAAAAGTTCAGGACCGGACGATACGCGTCCTATAACGTGGCTTGGGATGAGGCGTGGACCACCGATGTTAAGGTCGGCGCTACCGGAGCCATTTTTCCGGTACCGTCTTGTGTCGTGTTTGGTCGCAAGCGGGCCATAGCTGCAAAGACCCCCGAAACCGTCCGCGAATATTCGGGCTCGGTGCCGATGCGTGACGCTCCTGAAGTGATGGCCGACGCTCACCTGTTGGTTCGTGATGGCGTACCGGCCCCCAGTACCGCGCAACGGTCTGGCGGGTCGGCCTATCGAACGGCGTTCAGGCAGGGAGCAATTCTCATCCCGCGTTCCTTCGTACTGGTCGAGCGGAAACTATCGGGACGGCTTGGCAGCAATCCAGCTGCTCCGCTGGTTGCCAGTCGGAGGTCGGCGCAAGAGAAGCGGCCGTGGCGCGACCTTCCGGGGCTGGAGAACAACGTCGAAAATCAGTTTCTCTATCCAGTTTTGCTAGGCGAGTCCATTTTGCCTTATCGGCTGTTCCGGACATTCGAGGGGGTCATCCCGGTTACTAAGCAGGGCGAATTGCTTACGTCTAGCGCTGCTGCAGACAATGGCTATGAACACTTGTCGGCATGGATGAAGCATGCCGAAGCCGGCTGGGACAAAAATGGCAAAGGTAAGCGCCGCTTTGTAGAACAACTTGACTACATAGGTCAACTATCCAGTCAATTCCCTGTGGCACCATTCCGAGTAGTTTATTCGGCATCAGGTTCTAATACTGCCGCCCACGTACTACGAGACTCGGATGCAATTATCGAACATAAATTGTATTGGGGGAAGGTGCCGACTGAGGCAGATGCAAATTATGTCGTCTCCATACTAAATAGCGAGACCGCGCGCACCCGTGCGGAACGCTATCAATCGCGCGGCCAGTTCGGTGCCCGCGATTTCGACAAGGTGATGTTCAACCTGCCCATCCCGCTTTTCGATGCCGCCGCGCCGCTCCACCGCGACCTCGCCGCTGCCGGTGCCGAGGCCGAACGGATTGCCGGTCTTGTCGAAATCCCCGAGGGCGAGCGCTTCGTCGCCGCGCGCCAGCGCGTGCGCCGCGCGCTGATCGCCGATGGCATCGGCGGCGAAATCGAGAAACTTGTGGAGAAGTTGCTCGGCCCGGCTTGATGCCGGTGGCGCGATGTGATGACAGTTCCGCCCTATGGACGATCTGTTCGGCCACGTGCCCCAGAAGGGCGAATTGTTCCAGGAACCGATGCCGGTCACGGCGCCGATCGTCCATACCCCCGAAACCGTTCGCGCGCTGTGCGAGGCGACGCTCGCCGAAGCCCGCGCCGCCACCACCATGCCCTGGACGCCGCGCCAGCTGCGCCGGAACACCGCTGGTTTTCCGTTCTGGGCCGAATGGCTCAAGAATGGCGAGGGCGATCGCCTGCTCGCCGAATTCAAGGCCGAGATGGACCGGCTCGAAGCCCCGGTCGATCAGGTGGCGCCGAACTGGCGCGAAATGTGGGGGCTGGAAAGCGCCGACCCGCATCAGTCGTCGAGCGCGGCGTAGACGAGGGTGCGCAGCTCGCGCCGCACCGGCCAGGTCGAGCTCGGCATCAGCTGGGTCATGAAGATGGCGATGATGTCTTCCTCGGGGTCGATCCAGAAGAAGGTGCTGGCGGCGCCGCCCCAGAAGTAATCGCCATTGCTGCCCGGGATCAGCGTGCGGGCGGCGTTGGTGGTGGTGGCGAAACCGAGGCCGAAGCCGACGCCCTGATAGGCGGCCTCCGAGAACATCGACACCGACAGCGCCGGCAGGTCGACGCCGCCGGGCAAATGGTTGGCGGTCATCAGGTCGATGGTCTTGCGGCTGAGGAAGCGGTGGCCACCCAAGCTGCCGCCGTTCGCCAGCATCCGGCAGAATTGCAGATAATCGGGGGCGGTCGAGACAAGGCCGCCGCCGCCCGAGATGAAGCTGGGGGGCGCAAGGAAACCGCTCGTCGCGGCATCGTCCTGGACCGTCATGCCGTCCTTGCCCCATTGGTAGCAGCTGGCGAGGCGATGGCCCTGGCCGTCGCGGACATGGAAGCCGGTATCGACCATGCCGAGCGGCGCGAAGATGCGTTGTTGCAAGAAGTCCTCGAACGCCATGCCGCTGGCCTTTTCGACCAGCCAGCCGCAGACATCGGTGCTGACCGAGTAATTCCACGCCTCGCCCGGCGAGAATTCCAGCGGCAGGTCGGCGAGCGCCGCGATCATGTCGGCGAGCGTGCCGGCTTTCTCGATCTCGCCGATCTTCTTGGCGCGATAGCCGTGATCGACATTGGTGCGCAGCTGAAAGCCATAGGTCAGCCCCGAGGTGTGGCGCATCAGGTCGACGACGCGCATCGGTGCCGCCGTCGGGCGGGTCACAAAGCCCTGGCCGACCGTGCCGGCGACATAGACCCCGAGGTTCTTCCATTCCGGAATCCAGCGGTGGACGGGATCGTCGAGGGCGATCTTGCCCGCCTCGACAAGCATCATCAGCGCCACCGAGGTGATCGGCTTGGTCATCGAATAGATGCGGAAGATCGTGTCCTCGGCGATCGGGCGCCCCGAGGCGACATCGGCATGGCCGGTCATGCCGAGATGGACGACTTCCCCGTGGCGCGCCACCAGCGCCAGCGTGCCGGGCAGCTTGCCGGCGGCGACATACTTGTGATCGAGGAAGGCGTCGATGCGCGCCAGGCGCTGGCGGGAGAAGCCGAGCGAGTCGAAAGCCGTGTCCATCGCGGGTTCTCCGGGGCTCAGAACGTCGGCTGGTCGAAGCGGCGCGGCGCGACTTCGGCGTGGAGTTTCAGGATCGCATCGCTGCCGGCGGTCGTGCACAGGCCGGGGACGATCGCATGGACAACGCACTTCGCCGCCGCCGCGGCAAGCCGCGAGGCGACGCCGAGCGAAGCTGCCATATGCTCGAAATAGCTTTCATTGACGGCGCGCGGGTGGTCGATGAACAGGCGGGCGAACATGGCGGCTCCTGGCAGTGCGCGGCGGGCGAACCCCGGCCTTATTGCCGATTTCCCGGCGGCCTGCCAGCGCCGCCGGGTTGCGCGCGCCGCGCGACGCGGCTAGCCGGCGCGCACCGGGCGGTTAGCTCAGCGGTAGAGCGTCTCGTTTACACCGAGAGGGTCGGCGGTTCGAACCCGTCACCGCCCACCATGGCGCGTCGCCTCAGTCGACCGGCACCCCCGGCTTGCTCAGCGCCGTGCGGATGACGAAACTCGTCTTGACGCTCTCGACATTGGGCGCCGGCGTCAGCGCGCTGGTGAGGAAGCGCTGGAACTCCTGCAGATCATGCGCGACGACCTTCAGGATGAAGTCGATCTCGCCATTGAGCATATGGCATTCGCGCACCTGCGGCAGCCCGGCGACATGGTCCTCGAAGGCCTGGAGGTCGGCCTCGGCCTGGCTCTTCAGCGACACCATGGCGAAGACGGTGATGCCATAGCCGAGTGCCTGGGCGTCGAGGTCGGCGTGATAGCCGCGAATCGTGCCATTTTCCTCGAGCGCGCGGACGCGGCGCAGGCACGGCGGCGCCGTCAGCCCGGCGCGTTCGGCAAGCTCGACATTGGTGATGCGGCCCTCGGCCTGGAGATGGCGAAGGATGACGCGATCGATATCGTCGATCGGCAACCGGGAACGGTGCACGTCTGGGGGTCCCCCTTGCGAAACGGTCTTGGCGAAACGGTGTGGGCCTGTTTTACCGCCAGACATAACAATATTACCCGAACGCGCAAGGCTTGGGTTCGGAAATGAGGTTGCGTAACCTGCGCCGGCCCGCCAACGAAACAGGTGGAAATCGCCGCGCCAACCCCTAACTGTGCTGACACCAGAGGATTTCGACGTCATGACCACCCCTCGCCATGCCCCGGTTCTGATCATCGGCTCGGGCCCCGCCGGCTATACCGCTGCCGTCTATGCGGCGCGCGCCGCACTCGGCCCGGTGCTGATCCAGGGGCTGCAACCTGGCGGCCAGCTGACCATCACCACCGAAGTCGAGAACTGGCCCGGCGATACCATCGTCATGGGCCCCGACCTGATGGTCCGCATGGCCGAACAGGCGGTGCACGTCGGCGCCGAGATCGTCAGCGACATCGTCACCCATGTCGACCTCGACCGGCGGCCTTTCGCCCTTGAAACCGACAGCGGCCAGGCCTGGACCGCCGACACGCTGGTCATCGCCACCGGCGCGCAGGCGCGCTGGCTCGGGCTCGACAGCGAGGCGAAGTTCCGTGGTTTCGGCGTTTCGGCGTGCGCCACCTGCGACGGCTTCTTCTTCCGCAACCGCACGGTGGCGGTCGTCGGCGGCGGCAACACCGCGGTCGAGGAAGCGCTGTTCCTGACCAAATTCGCCTCGAAGGTTCACCTCATCCACCGCCGCGGCGAGCTGCGCGCCGACAAGACCAACCAGGCCCGCCTGCTCGCCAACCCCAAGGTCGTGACGCACTGGCACAGCGAAGTCGCCGAAGTCGAAGGCACCCAGGATCCGCTCGGCGTCACCGGCGTCAGCTTGCGCGACGTCCGTTCGGGCGCGCTGACGCCGCTGCCGATCGATGGCCTGTTCGTCGCCATCGGCCATGTGCCGGCGACGAGCCTCTTCGAAGGCAAGGTCGCAATGGACGACGAGGGCTATATCCTCACCGCCCCCGATTCGACGGCGACGTCGGTGCCCGGCGTCTTCGCCGCTGGCGACGTCAAGGACAAGCTCTGGCGTCAGGCGGTGACCGCGGCGGGCATGGGCTGCATGGCGGCGCTCGAGGCCGAGCGTTACCTCGCCCACGGGTCGGCGGAGGTAGCAGTCGCGGCGTGATCGACTGGGAGAAGCTCCGCCTGTTCTACCAGGTCGCCGAGGCGGGCAGCTTCACCGAGGCGGCACGGCGCCTCCACATGAGCCAGCCGGCACTCAGCCGCCAGATCGGCGCGCTCGAGGAACAGGTCGGCGCCAAGCTTTTCCACCGCCACGCCCGCGGCCTCGCCATGACGCACGAAGGCGAGCAGCTGCGCACCGCGACCCATGACATGGCCGAGCGGCTGGAGGCGGCGCGCGTTTCGATCGACACGTCGCGCGACCGGCCGAGCGGCGAGATCCGCGTCACCACCACCGTCAGCTTCGGCTCGACCTGGCTGGCGCGCCAGCTCGTCGATTTCCTCGATCTCTACCCCGATATTTCGGTGTGCCTGCAACTGGCCGATACCGACGCCGACCTCGCCCGCCGCGAGGCCGATGTCGCGATCCGCTTCCACGTGCCCTTCCAGTCGGAACTGGTGCAGAAGCCGCTCTTCCCCATTCGCCACTATCTCTGCGCGTCGCCCGATTATCTCGCGCGGCACGGCACGCCGGCGAGCGTCGCCGACCTCGCCCGCCACCGCCTCATCGCCTATGGTGCGGCGGCGCCCGAGTATCTCAAATCGATCAACTGGGTGCTCGACCTCGGCCCCGAGGAGCGGCCGTTCAGCGCGGCGCTGACCATCAACAACAGCCATGGCGTGCTGCAGGCGGTCGAGGCCGGGGCAGGGATCGCCGCGCTGCCGAGCTATCTGATCCGCTTTTCCGGCAAGGTCCGCCTGGTGCTGCCCGATCTCGAAGGCCCGGTGTTCCGCACCTTCTTCACCTATCCCGCCGAACTGCGCCGCTCACTGCGCGTGGCGGCGCTGCGCGATTTCCTGGTGGCACGAATGACCGCGGCGAACCTCGATATCGACCGCGCGGCGTTCGCGGGGTGAGGGGAGCCAGGAGGTGGCTCCGATGGTGAGGGCCGAGCCCATCGACCCGCTTTCGCCTCGCATGATGTCGTCGCGCTGGCGATGAAGGACTTTCTCAAGCGAATGGTCGTTCCCTCCGCGGTGAGTTCTTTCTCGTCAATCGGGACCAATTGGCAGCGGCTTGCCACCGGGAAGTCGCTGCCGCTGAAGGCACCGGTTGAGCTTGATTTTCCGGCCGACGACCGTATATCGCAATTGAGATACGGAATTTCGGGAGCCGGTGATGGCGACGGAAAGCTCGATGCTGCATGTGCGCATGGAGAATGACGTAAAGGAGCGTGCCACGACGGCGCTGGCGGCGATGGGCCTGACCGCGTCCGAGGCTGTGCGACTGCTGTTCCATCGCATCGCCGTCGACCAGGCGTTTCCGCTGGAGCTGAAAGTCCCCAACGCCGAATCTCGCGCGGCCATCGCGGAGGCGCAGCAAATCGCTGCCAGCGGCAAGCTGCGCTTCTCCAACGCCGATGACGTTTTTGCTTCGCTCGACCATGCCGCCGGAAAATAAACGGGCGCGATTTCCACGCGATATCGACTATGCCAAGGTGTTCCTGAAGGATTGGGAACGGATGTCGCGGTCCGGCCGATATGACCTTGGCCGGTTGAAGCAGGCGATGCTGCTGCTCATCGCCAATGACGCGCCGTTGGGCGCGGAATGGCGAGACCATCCCTTGAAGGGTGATTGGGCCGGGCATCGTGAGTGCCATATCGGCGGCGATTTCCTGCTGATCTACAAATTGGTTGATGACATGGGGCCAGGCGGCGGGATCATCTTCGTCCGCACCGGCACCCATAGCGATTTGTTTCGCGAGTGAATTCTGCCGCGAATGAACTCTGCCGAATGAATTCTGCCGACGTCCCCGCTAGCCTGTCGGCCGCCCATGGCAGCGTCCCGCCATGCACAAAACGCATGGCAGCCTTGCCCGATTGTGCACTGCACAAAATTCCGTCGCCGCCGTATCTACACCCCGTGGCCGTCACGGACGGCGCAGCGGTTTCGCCTTCTCCTCCCCCTTGCGGGCGGACCGCGGGGTTTTGGTCGCACTCCCTCCCCCTCGCGACCGAACCCCGACCCGGCGTCGCCGCACCGCCCCCTCGGTGCCTGCCTGACCGCCGGGTCAAGTTTCGGGCCGGGCGCGCCTCGCGCGCCCGGCCCTTTTTTTCGCGCTCTTCCAATCGCGACGTCGCGCCCCATCTTTGCGTCAGCCCCCGCCTTGCGCTAGGCCTGTCCCGCCGGACCGGGCCTGTAGCTCAATGGTCAGAGCTGGCCGCTCATAACGGCTAGGTTGGGGGTTCGAGTCCCTCCGGGCCCACCGGCGGCAAATTTGGAGCCGATTCTGTCCGACCCCGCTTTGCCCGCCGACCCGGCCCCGCCTGCTCCCCGCGCCAATTGGCACAGCTGGGCGGGCGCTGCCTTCGGCATCGTCATCCTGGCGCTCGCCGTCTGGGGCATCACCACGATCGCCGGCCAGGTGACCCTCGCCGACGTTATCGCCGACATCCGCGCGACGCCGCCGCACCTGTTCATCGCCGCGGCGCTGTCGGCGGCGATGTCCTATGTCTTCCTGATCGGTTACGACTGGTTCGCGACGCGGCATCTCGGCTATCGCCTGCCCTGGTCGACGATGGCGGCGGCGTCCTTCTCGAGCTTCACCATGAGCCATACCCTGGGGCTGACCGTCGTCACCGGCGGCGCCGTGCGCTACCGCATCTACAGCCGCGCCGGGGTCAAGGCCGCCGATATCGCGATGATCGTCGTGATGTGCGGCTGGACCTTTTGGCTCGGCGTCGTGACGGTGGCAGGGCTGGGGCTGGTCGCCAACCCCGATCTGGCGCGGCCAGTCGCCGCCTATCTGCCGGCGGCGCTGGCCGGGCCCTTCGAGGCGCTGCTCGGCCCGCTGATGCTCGGCGGCGTCATCGCCTGGGTGGGGCTGGCGGCGGTACGGCGGCGGCCGCTCAAGCTGTGGCGCTACCGCTTCGCGCTGCCCGATGCCGGCTCGACCGTGCTGCAGATCGGCATCGGCATCATCGATCTGGCCTTTGCCGGCGGGGCGCTGTTCCTGCTGCTGCCCGATGCGGGGCCGGGGCTGCTGGGGGTATTGACCATCTATGGCGTCGCGATGGTGTCGGGCGCGCTCGCCCATGCGCCGGGGGGCCTCGGGGTGTTCGAACTCGTCATCGTCGCGCTGCTGCGCGATAGCGACAAGGCCGGCGTGCTGGCGGCACTGGTGATGTGGCGGATCGTCTATACCTATGTGCCGTTCTTGGCTGGCGTCGCGGTGCTGCTGATCGGCGAGGCGCGCGCTGTCAGGCGGACGCGAGGCGCTGTGCCGCCCAAAGTTGCCATTGCCGAGTAAGGCCGGGCAGCGCGGCGATTTCAGCGAGGTCGCCGACGGCAGGCGCCTTGGCGACGATCAGCGCGGCAAAGCGCGCCATCGTCCAGTCGGGATTGGGGCGCTCGACAACGTCATGGGCGTCGCCGGCGGCGACGGTGCCGGGCTGGAGGACGCGGAGATACCAGCCGCAGCGCGCGCTGCGCGCCATGGCGCGGACGACCTTGGGCGTGCCGAGGCTGGCGGCGAAGATGTCGCAAGGCTGGCGCGGCTGGGCGATCTGAAGGACGGCACTGCCGCAGGCGATATGGTCGCCGAGGCAGACGCTGGCTTCGTCGAGCCCGGCGACGACGAGGTTCTCGCCCATGGCGCCGGGGCCGAGTCGCGGCGCCAGATCGGGAAATTCGGCGCGCCAGAGGTCGTAGCCTGCCAGCGGATACGCATAGACCGCCTTTTCCGGTCCGCCATGTACCTTTTTGTGGACCTGGACGTCGCCTTCGATGCCCGTTTCATGCACCACCCGGCCGCCCGCCACGGGATATTTTCGATAGCCGGTGACGATGCCGGTGCCATCGAGCGGCGCCGCGACGCCGACCCGCACTTCCTCGATTCGCCCGCTTGCAATCATGGCGAAAGCGCATGACATTGTCCGCGGTGTTCAACAACACGAAAGGAGGTGATCCAGTGTCTCATTGCTTCATGACTGGCTTCGAAATGCTGGTGGTCGCGGACGGAATCGCGACGATCTGACGAAGGCACCGCCTTTCGAGGCCGGATGACAATGCGGGCCGCCGGGGGAAACCCCGGCGGCCTTTTGCCATCTTCGCCCCTCCCGCAAGCGGGAGGGGAGCTTAGCGGCCCTTCCACTCGGGCTTGCGCTTCTGGGCAAAGGCCAGTGGCCCCTCGCGCAGATCCTCGCTGCGGAACAGCGCCTGCACCGCCGGATAGCGCCCCTGGCCTTCATAGGCGGCCTGCAACGTCGGCTCGCCAAGCCCTTGCAAAACCGCGGCTTTCGAGGCGCGCAGCGACAGCGGCGACAGCTCGCACATCGCCGCCGCCAGCGCCTTTGCCGCCGTCAGCAGCTCGGCTTGCGGCACGACATCATGGACGAAGCCCAGCGTCTTGCCCTCGGCGGCGCTCACCGTCCGCGCCGTCAGGATCATCGCCATGGCGCGGCTGAGGCCGATGGCGCGCGGCAGCCGGTGCAGCCCGCCGGCCAATGCCGCCAGCCCGACCTTGGGCTCGGGCAGGGCGAAGGTCGCGTTCTCCGACGCGAGGATGATGTCGGCGGCGAGCGCGACTTCGAAGCCGCCGCCCATCGCGACGCCGTTGACCGCGGCGATCACCGGCTTGTCGAGGTCGAATCGGCTCGTCAGCCCGCCGAAGCCCGACGGCGGTACGGTGATGGCATTGCCCTCGGCCTGCCAGCGCAAGTCATTGCCGGCGCTGAAGGCACGCTCGCCGGCGCCGGTGACGATCGCCACCCAGAGATCGGGATTGGCGGCGAAATCGTTGAAGATCGCATCGAGCTCGGCGTTGGCAGGCGGGTGGAGGGCGTTCATCCGCTCCGGCCGGTTGATGGTGACGATCAGCGTGCGGCCGGCGATCTCGGTGGTGGCGTGTTCATGGGTCATGGCGCGTCTCCCAAGCGTTGCGCCGCCGTTTGTGCGGGGCGAGCGCCGCGCCGGCCAGTGCCGAAATGGAGGGGGCTGTCCTACAGGCACGCCGCCGGGTTATGGTGATCGTGTCGCGGCGCAGGTCGGCAGGGCCGAAGGGAGGTGGCCGAGGAAAATCGGTCGAAACGGTCAATTTGGTCAACTTCCGCGCCACCCGCGCGAAAACGCCCGGGCGTTTGCACACCCGGGCGTTCCCGTGACGAGACCTCTAACAGTCCGGCCGATCGGCTCTCGCGCGCGGCAACCCGTGCCCCCACCGGTGTTCGCGCGGGCGCCATTTGCTGGCGCCGAAGCCGTGTCGGCCTTGCCTTCTCCCTGAACCCCTGCCTTCGCAAGCTGTTCGAAGCGATCGATATTCCGATGCTGGGCGCTTGTCATCGGTCGCTGGCACTCGCCGTGCCGCATTCGGCGAATTGCGGCGGGACTGTGACCATGCTGCAACAGCCGGCGGGGCAGGGGCCGCATTGCACCGCGACGTTCCCATGCTACACGCCGGGCCGCCGCCAAGTCCCCCATCAGCCTCCCGAACGGTCCCCATGCGCCTGTCCCGCTATTTCCTCCCCGTCCTCAAGGAGACCCCGGGCGACGCCCAAGTGGTCAGCCACCAGCTGATGCTGCGCGCCGGGATGATCCGCCAGACCGCCAGCGGCATCTATGCTTGGCTGCCGCTCGGCCAACGCGTGCTGCAGAAGATCAGCCAGATCGTCCGCGAGGAGCAGGACCGCGCCGGTGCCATCGAGGTGCTGATGCCGACGATCCAGGCTGCGGACCTCTGGCAGCAATCGGGGCGTTATGACGCCTATGGCCCCGAAATGTTGCGCATCACCGATCGCCACGACCGCGACATGCTGTTCAGCCCGACCGCCGAGGAGCTGTTCACGACGATCTTCCAGAACGGCGCGCGCTCGTATCGCGACCTGCCCCGCAACCTCTACCAGATCCAGTGGAAGTTCCGCGACGAGGTCCGCCCGCGCTTCGGCGTGCTGCGCGGCCGCGAGTTCCTGATGAAGGACGCCTACAGCTTCGACCTCGACTTCGCCGGGGCGCGCCACAGTTACAACCGGATGTTCCTGGCGTATTTACGCACCTTCGCGCGGATGGGGGTCCACGCCATCCCGATGCGCGCCGATACCGGGCCGATCGGCGGCGACCTCAGCCATGAGTTCATCGTGCTCGCCCCCAATGGCGAGAGCGATGTTTTCTATCACGAGAACTGGGAAGCGGGCCGCGATACCAGCGGCGTCGACGCCGATGACGCGGCGGGGCTTGCCGCCTGGATCGACGCGCTCAACGCCGATTATGCCGCGACCGACGAGATGCGCGATCCCGCCGCCGAGGCCGCGACGGGCGCGGCACTCAAACAGTCGAAGGGCATCGAGGTCGGCCAGGTCTTCTACTTCGGCGACAAATATACCCGGGCAATGGGGGTCACCGTCCAGGGCCCCGACGGCGCCGCGGTGACGCCGCTGATGGGCAGCTATGGCATCGGCGTGTCGCGCCTGGTCGCCGCGATCATCGAGGCGAGCCATGACGACGCCGGGATCATCTGGCCCGAGGCGGTGGCGCCGTTCAAGGTGGCGCTGCTCAATTTGCGCGCTGACGATGCCGCCTGCAGCGCCGCCTGTGACAAGCTCTACGCCGAGCTCGAACATGCCGGCGTCGAGGTGCTTTACGACGACCGCGACGAGCGCGGCGGGGCGAAGTTCGCCACCGCCGATCTGATCGGCATTCCCTGGCAGCTGGTCGTCGGCCCCAAGGGGGTTGCCGCGGGAACGGTGGAACTCAAGCGCCGTGGCGGCGATCGGCTGGAGATGACCGCTGAAGCGGCTTTTGCGAGGCTGACGGCGTGAGTGAGTTCAACTCCTCCCCCTTGAGGGGGGAGGCGACTCGCGCGAAGCGCGGCGGGAGGGGGTGGTTGCCACGCGACCAAGCGATCCCGCGCGGCGACCACCCCCACCCGGGCCGCCCTGCGGGCGTCTCTCGCCTCCCCCCTCCAGGGGGAGGAGTATAGATGATCACCCGCTACGAACGCCTGATCGCGCGGCGCTATCTGCTGCCCGGCCGCGGCGAGGGCTTCATTTTTCTCGTCGCCAGCATCAGCCTCGTCGCCGTCGCGCTCGGTGTCGCCGCGCTGATCGCGGTGATGAGCGTCATGAACGGTTTCCGCGCCGAGCTGTTCGACCGTATCCTCGGGCTCAATGGCCATGCCGTCGTTCAGGGCTTCGGCGGGCGCATCGACGCCTGGCAGCCGCTGGCCGTCAAGATTCGCGCGCTACCGGGGGTGGTCACCGCGACGCCGCTGATCGAACAGCCGCTGATGGGGAGCCTCAACGGCCGCGTCGAGGGCGTCATCGTTCGCGGCATGACCTTGGCCGACATCAACGGCACGCCACTGCTGCGCGACAATGTGCTGGCGGGCGCGCTGAAGACCCTGCAGCCGGGCAGCAATACCGTCGCGATCGGCGCGCGGCTTGCCGAAGCCCTTGGCGCGCATGTCGGCGACCAGCTGTCGCTAATCAATCCGCAGGGCGAATCGACCCCCTTCGGCACGGTGCCGCGCATCGTCGCCTATCGCATCGGCGCGATCTTCGAAGTCGGCGTCTATGACTATGACAAGGCCTTTGTCGTCATGCCCTTGCCCGACGCGCAGACCCTGCTGCGGCTGGGGGACGCGGTTGGCATGGTCGAGGTGACGACCAACGATCCCGATCGCGTTGCCGAGATCCTCGCGCCGATCGCGCCGGCCATCGTCGGCAAGGCGGTGGTCAGCGACTGGCAGTCGACCAATTCGGCGCTGTTCTCGGCACTCGTCGTCGATCGCGCCGTCACCTTCTGGGTGCTGTCGATCATCATCCTCGTCGCGGTGTTCAACATATTGTCGTCGTTGATCATGCTGGTGCGCGCGAAAACGCGCGACATCGCCATCCTGCGCACCATGGGGGCGAGCCGTATGGCGCTGATGCGCGTGTTCATGACCGTCGGCACGGTGATCGGCGGCCTCGGCATCCTGGTCGGCACTGGCCTGGGTTTCCTGCTGCTGGCTTTCCGCCAGCCGCTGATCGACGGCGCCAGCCGGCTGACCGGCACCCAGGTCTGGGACCCGTCGCTGCGCTATTTGACCGACCTGCCGGCGCGCACCGACCCGATGGAAGTCGTCGGCATTTTGGCGATGGCGCTGCTGCTGTCGTTCTTGGCGACGCTCTACCCGGCGTGGAAGGCGGCGAGCACCGACCCGGTGCAGGTGCTGCGCTATGAATAGCCGCACTGCTCCCTCCCCCCCGGTGAGCGCAGCGAACCGAGAGTGGGGAGGGTCGGGGTGGGGGTCGGCGGCGTCGAGCGGTCACTACGGCACAGCCCCCACGCCCCTCCCCACTCTCCGCTTCGCGGGGGGGGAGGGGGACGGATGACCCGCGTCCTCGACGTTCGCGATCTCCGCCGCAGCTTCCGCCAGGGCGAGGCGGTCATCGAAGTCCTGCGCGGCGTCGATCTCGCCATCGCCGCGGGCGAGATCGTCGCGCTGCTGGGGCCGTCGGGCTCAGGTAAATCGACTTTGCTGCAAGCCGTCGGCCTCTTGGAAGGCGGCTTCTCCGGCCAGATCAGCATTGCCGGCGAGCGCGTCGAGGCGCTTGACGACCTCGGCCGCACCCGTGTCCGCCGCGACCGTCTCGGCTTCGTCTATCAGTTCCATCACCTGCTGCCCGACTTCTCGGCGCGCGAGAATGTGCTCCTCGCCGGCCTCGTCGCCGGGCGCGGCGAGCGCGACGCCGCCACCCGCGCCACCGACTTGCTCACCACGCTCGGTCTCGGCGCCCGCCTCGACCACCGCCCGTCGCAGCTGTCGGGCGGCGAGCAGCAGCGCGTCGCCGTGGCGCGGGCGCTGGCCAACAAGCCGGTGCTGGTTCTCGCCGACGAACCCACCGGAAACCTCGACGAGGCGACCGCGGAAATGGTCCTCGCCGAATTCGTCGCGCTGGTGCGCGGCCAAGGCTCGGCAGCGCTGATCGCCACGCATAACATCGCGCTGGCAAGGGCGGTCGATCGCGTGGTGACGCTTCACGAGGGGCGGTTGGCGACGCTTGCCCAGCCGGAAACGGATGCCTTGCCCGTGCGTTAGCGCTTGCCACGTGGCAGGACTATCCCGATGCAGCGACCACAAGGCAGCGTCATCGATCGATTGGTTCGGCGTCAGCTCGATCTTCCGATCATCCGTAACGACCTTCGCGGCGAGGTCGCCGAAGAAATCGTCCTCATGGCGCTCGAACCCGATTGGCGGCATTGCGGCGGCGATTGGGGGGCGGCCGATCTTCATCATCCGGCGAGTGGCCGGTACCTTCAGGTCAAGCAGTCGGCGGCGCGGCAGAGTTGGGCGCCGGGTCCGGCAGGGTGGGGCGCCCCGCGGTTTGCGATCGCCTACAAGACCGGGCGGTGGGATGGGGCCGTCTGGCACGCCGGTCGCTCGCGCAATGCCGATCTGTTCGTCTTCGCCTGGCACCCGATTTTGGACGAGAGCTGCGATCATCGCGATTTACGACAATGGCGCTTTTACGTTGCGCCGGAGCCATTGCTCCCGGCGCAGCAGTCGATCGGGCTCGCGTCGCTGCAGCGATTGGCGCGGGCGGTGGATTTCAGCGATCTGGCACGCGCGGTGGCAGCCGTTGCGACCGGCGACCCGGCGCCGTCCCCATAATCAGGCGGGGATAAGTCGGATATCGGCCTTTCACCACCGGTCTGAACACCCCATCATGACCCCATGCCCCACGCCGGATTCGTCCCCCTTCGCCTGCATTCGGCGTTCTCGGTTCTCGAATCGACCATCCAGCCCGATGCCCTCGCCAAGGCCTGCCGCAAGGCGGGGTTTCCCGCCGCCGGGCTTGCCGATCGCGGCAACATGTTCGCGGCGATGGACTTCTCCGCCGCCGCCAAGGATGCCGGCGTGCAGCCGATCATCGGTGCGCTGCTCGCCATCGAGCGGCCGGGGTCGCGCACCGCGCTGACGCGGCCGGTCAACGACTGGCTGGTGCTCTTCGCCCAGGACATGGTCGGCTACACCAATCTCATCGGGCTCATCAGCGAAGCCCATCTCGCCACCGAACCGCCCGAGGATGCCCATGTCACCCTGGCGGCGCTCGAGGGTCGGACCGAGGGGCTGCTCTGCCTGACCGGCGGCGCCGATGGCGCGCTGGCGCGGCTGCTCGCCGAGGGCCAGGACGTCGACGGCTATGCCGAGGCGCTCGTCGGGCTGTTCCCGGGTCGGCTCTATGTCGAGATCAGCCGTTCGGGCGATCCGATCGAAACGCGCGCCGAGGCCGCGCTGCTGCGGTTGGCGACGGCGCGCGATTTGCCGATCGTCGCGACCTGCCCGGCGAAGTTCCTCGATGCCAAGGGCCATGATGCGCATGACGCGCTGCTGTGCATCGCCAATTCGGCCTATGTCGAGGCCGAGGATCGCGTCCGCTCGAACCCCGAGCATCGCCTCAAGTCCGCCGACGAAATGCGCGCCGTCTTCGCCGACCTGCCCGAGGCAATTGCCAACACGCTTGTCGTCGCGCAGCGCTGCGCCGTGATGGCGCCGAACCGCAAGCCGATCCTGCCGAGCCTCGCCGGCGACCCGGAGGCCGAGGAAGCCGCGCTCGACGCCGAAGCCACCGCCGGCCTCCAAGCCCGCCTCGCCGCTGCCGGCATCGCGGGCGATGCCGCCACCCCCTATCGCGAACGGCTGGCGTTCGAGCTCGCTGTCATCAAGTCGATGAAGTTTCCCGGCTATTTCCTCATCGTTGCCGACTTCATCAAATGGGCCAAGGCCAATGACATCCCCGTCGGCCCCGGCCGCGGCTCGGGCGCCGGCTCGGTCGTCGCCTGGAGCCTGACGATCACCGACCTCGACCCGCTCGAGCATGGCCTGCTGTTCGAGCGCTTCCTCAATCCCGACCGTGTGTCGATGCCCGACTTCGATATCGACTTCTGCGAAACGCGGCGCGGCGAGGTCATCCGCTATGTCCAGGATCGCTATGGCGCGGCGCAGGTCGCGCAGATCATCACCTTCGGCAAGATGAAGGCGCGCCAGGCGCTGAAAGACGTCGGGCGGGTGCTGCAATTTCCCTATGGTCAGACCGACCGGCTGGCGAAGCTGATCCCCAACCATCCGACCGACCCCTGGACCTTGGCGCGGACGCTGGGGCAGGGCAAGGACAAGGACGGCAAGCCCTATGAAGGCGTGCCCGAATTCATCGCCGAGCGCGACAAGGACCCCAAGGTCCGGAAACTTCTCGACGTCGCGTTGCAACTCGAAGGCGCGGTACGCAATCTTTCGACCCATGCCGCCGGCGTCGTCATCGGCGATCGACCGCTGTCGCAGCTGGTGCCGCTCTATCGCGACCCCAAGTCCGACATGGCGGTGACCCAGTTCGAGATGAAGGCCGCCGAGAAGGCCGGGCTGGTCAAGTTCGACTTCCTCGGGCTGAAGACGCTGTCGGTGCTCGACCGCGCCAAGAAGCTGCTGGCGAAACGCGCCATCACCGTCGACTGGACGCGGCTGCCGCTCGCCGATCCGGCGGTCTATGCGCTGATCGCCCGCGGCGATACCGTCGGGGTGTTCCAGTTCGAATCGGAAGGCATGCGCCGCGCGCTCACGCAGGTGCGCCCCGATTGCTTCGCCGATATCGTCGCGCTCGGCGCGCTCTACCGGCCGGGGCCGATGGAGAACATCCCCAACTTCGCGGCGCGCAAGGCCGGGCGCGAGAAGGTCGAGCTGCTGCATCCGGCGATGGAGCCGATCCTGCGCGAGACGCACGGCATCATCGTCTACCAGGAACAGGTGATGAGCCTGGCGCGCGCGCTCGCCGGCTACAGCCTCGGCGAAGCCGACCTGCTGCGCCGCGCCATGGGCAAGAAGATCCACGCCGAGATGGTGGCGCAAAAGGCGCGCTTCAGCGAGGGCGCCGCCGCCAATGGCATCGACCCCAAGACGTCGGACGCGATCTTCGACTTGATCCTGAAGTTCGCCAACTACGGCTTCAACAAGAGCCACGCCGCCGCCTATGCGCTGGTCAGCTATCAGACCGCCTGGCTGAAGACGCATTACCCGCATGAATTCTACGCGGCGTCGATGGCCTTCGATATCGACAACACCGATCGTCTCGCCGCCTTTGCCGAGGACGCGCGACGGCTGGGGGTGCCGTTGCTGCCGCCGTGCATCAACCGCTCCGAAGCCGATTTCACCGTTGTTGCTGACGGCGAGCGGCTAACGGTGCGTTATGCGCTGGCGGCGCTGAAAGGCGTCGGCGAGAAGGCGATGGCCGATGCGGTGGCGTCGCGCGGGGCAGGCTTCGCCAGCCTCGCCGACTTCGCCCGCCGCGTCGACCCCAAGCTGCTCAACAAGCGCCAATTGGAAAGCCTGATCGCCGCGGGGTGCTTCGATGCCATCGATGCCAATCGCGCCGGCGTCTATCTGCTCGCCGAAGCGCTGCTCGGCACCGCCCAGGCCGCCGCCGAGGCACGCGCTTCGGCGCAGACGGCGCTGTTCGGCGAAGCCACGGGGGTCGAGGACCGCGGCCTCGCCATGCTGGTGCCCAAGGCCGAATGGTCGCTGGCCGAGACGATGGCCAAGGAAAAGGACGCCTATGGCTTCTATTTCTCGGGCCACCCCGTCGATGCCTGGCGGGCCGTGCTCGATGCCGAAGGGGCGAAAACCTTCGGCGAGGCGATGGAAACGCCGGCGCCGACGAGCTTCGACCGCAATGGCAATGCGCGGGCCGGCATCGTCATGGCGGGGCTGATCGAGGAAGCGCGCTGGCGAACCTCGCAGACCGGGCGCGGCGGGCGCTATCTCACGCTGAAACTGTCGGACCGCACCGGCCAGTTCGAGGCGAGCTGCTTCGACGAGGCGGCGCATGAAAGCCTCGAACGCTTCGCGCGCGAGTCGCCGGCGGTGCTGCTGCGTGCCGAGCTCAACTGGCGCCAGGGCGAAGATGCGCCGCGGCTGCGCGTCAATGGCGCGACGCCGCTGGCGGCGCTGGCGGCGCGGGTGCGTGGCCGGCTGCTGGTGACGCTCGCCAGCCTCGCCGATGTCGCCGAGCTCGGCGTGCTGGTAGTGCCTGCCAAGGGCAAGGGCCGCGGCGAACTGGTTGCGCTGGTGCCGGCGGACCTCGGCCTGGTGCGGGTCGCCCTGGGGCGCGACTGGCTGCTCGATGCCGAACTCCAGGCGCGGCTGGCGCGGGCCTTCGGCGCCGACAATGTCGTCGCCGAAGCCAATGCCGCGCCGCGCCTGGTTCTCGCCAGCTGACCTCAGGCGATGCCGGCGCGCCGGCGGCGCAGCATCGCGCCGGTAAGGCCGAAGCCGGCGATGAGCAGCGCCCAGCTGCCGGGCTCGGGCACGATGCCATAGGCGGCGCTGATCACCGTGCTGCCGGTTTGCACCAGCTGGGTCTTGTCCTTGTCCTTGTAAAGCGTCGTCAGCCCGACGAAGTCACCATAGCTCGGCCGCGTCGTCGTGCGCGGACCGTTGGCCGCCAGCGTGCCCGTCGGATCGTTGGTGATATCGAGGCACGAGCCGTTGTTGGCATTGGTGCGGATGCTGTCGTTGTGGTTGAGGCCGAGCGTGTGGCCAACCTCGTGGCAGAGGGTCGCCGCGCGCCAGGCGCTGGTGTCGTAGCGGCCACTATCGAAGTAATAGTCGTTCAACCGGACGGTGCCCATGACGATGCGCCCCGACGACAGCCAGACATTGCCATAGCCCAGCCAGCCGGTGGCGCCATAATCGGCACTGCAGATCTGGACGGTGCCGTAAACGGGGTTGCACAGGCTGGCGATCGTGGCGCCCTTTGTTGCCGTCAGATCGAACACCGCCGAGCGCGACCAGTCGGCGAGCGTCGGCGCGATCAGCGGCTGCCATTCGGCACTGACATTGACGCCGACCTTGAGCTTGACGACGCCGGTGCGCCCCCATTTCCAGCCGTTGAGCGACGGCGTCACCACCGCCTGCGCCGGTGCCGCGAGCGCGATACCCGCCAGGCAAAGCGCCAGTGTTCGCAGCTGCGCTGCGCTGTTCCAACCCTGCATGAAGCAACCCCTTGACTGAGGTCGGCCCAGTCCCAACGCCGTCCGACAGCGACAGGGCTAGCCCGGCGATTGTGACGTTGCCATTGCGGCGGCCGGCACTTTGTCGGCAAACACGACGGGTTGCGGAACCGCAGCGATGTTGCGCGGCGGCAACGGTCTTGTGGCAGCTTTTGTGCTTGTTTTGCCCCGACGGGCAGTCGCCTCACACGATGGCGCGTCCGTGCGGCGCCGCTGCAGCAGCGGCGCCGTCGGGCGCGCTCGGGTTGCTTTTATGCCGCGGCCAATTTTGCGCGGTTGCGCCGGCGCATCGCCGCACCGGTCAGGCCGAACCCTGCCAGCAGCATCGTCCAGGTCGATGGTTCGGGAACGTTGCTGAGGCTGACCCAGGTGTCTTCGGTGCTGCCCTCCCAGCCTTCGACGAACAGCCCGGCGCCGGCAACCGCCGTTGGGCGAGTCGAGGCGAGCTGGGTGCCGGCCGGAACCGCGTAGATCACGCCGAGCCCGGCGAAATCGCCTGCCCCGGGCGCGGTATTGGCGAGGGGGCCGTTGCTGATGACGCCGGTCACGTCGTTGGTGGTATCGAGGCAACTGCCGAGATTGGCGTTGGTGCGCACCGCGTCGGCATGATCGAGGCCGAGATTGTGGCCGAGTTCGTGGCAGATCGTCGCCTGGCGCCAAGCGTCGTTGTTGTACTTGGCGGCGGCGAAGTAGGAATCGTTCAATCGGATGACGCCCATGACGATGTTGCCGCCCTGCAGCCAGACGTTGGAATAGCCGAGCCAGCCGTTGAAGCCATAGCTGCCGCTGCACACCTGGATGGTGCCATAGACGGGACTGCAACTGCTTGCCGTCGTCCGGCCGGCGGCGACGGCGATGTCGATCACCGGATCGGCCGACCAGGCGGTGCTGGCCGTGGCCAACAGCGGCTTCCATTGCGCCGAGACATTGTCACCGGCGGTGAGCGCCAGATTGCCCTGTCGCGCCCATTTCCAGCCATTCCAGGATTTGGTGACGACCGCGCCAGCCGGCGCGGCGGCGGTTACGGCCAGCAAAACGCCGGCCAGTACCGGCCGGATCCAGTTCGACTTCATGATGCAACCCCCCGCAACAATTTGGCAGTCGCCCGGCCCTTTGCCGGCTCGCTTCCCCCCGGAAGGCGATCTGTATGTTCGTTCTAGGAGGGTGAATGCGACAAAATGGTGAACGAAACGACTTTCAATCGAAATTTGCGACGAACCGTGCAACCTTTATTCGTATCGGGTATAGCGTCGCTGGTTGTGCTAAGTAGAACCCCTGATCGTAGCATTCTTTTCATGCCGTACACGTAACATGTTCATACTGTTGGCGCATCGAATAGTGGCGCTTTGACGCACCCCCACCGAGAATCGATACGGTTTTCATATGTTATCCGCTGTGAGCACCGCCAGCGCGACGTTGCCACGGCAGCCGGCGGGCAATACCGCGGCGACGCCTTCCCATCGGCGAAGGCCGTCGCTATAGCCCTGCCGCAACGCAGCGATGCTGCACCCGCGACGTCCTTTTGCCGGAATCCTGTCATGGCCGCCTGCGCCCCGCTGCGCGACACCCTCCACGCCTCCCCCAGCTCGGGGAGCCGTTGATGCCGAAGCTGACCGTCGACGGCATTGCGGTCGAGGTGCCCGCCGGCGCCACGGTGCTGCAGGCGTGCGAGGCCGCCGGCGCCGAGATCCCGCGCTTCTGCTATCATGAGCGGCTCTCGATCGCCGGCAATTGCCGGATGTGCCTTGTCGAGATGGAAAAGGCGCCCAAGCCGGTGGCGAGCTGCGCCATGCCCGCCGCCGACGGCCAGGTGGTGTTCACGACGACGCCGAAGGTCCGCAAGGCGCGCGAGGGGGTGATGGAGTTCCTGCTCATCAACCATCCGCTCGATTGCCCGATCTGCGACCAGGGCGGCGAATGCGACCTGCAGGACCAGTCGATCGCCTATGGCAAGGGCTTCACGCGCTATGACGAGAACAAGCGCGCGGTGACCGAGAAATACATGGGCCCGCTGATCAAGACGGTGATGACGCGCTGCATCCATTGCACCCGCTGCGTCCGCTTCGCCGAGGAGGTCGCCGGGGTCGAGGAGATCGGTGCCATCGGCCGCGGCGAGAACATGCAGATCACCTCCTATCTCGAAGGCGCGGTAACGTCGGAGATCAGCGGCAACATCATCGATCTCTGCCCGGTCGGCGCGCTGACGTCGAAGCCCTATGCCTTCCAGGCGCGGCCCTGGGAGCTGAAGAAGACCGATGGCATCGACGTGATGGATGCGGTGGGCAGCAACATCGTCATCGGCAGCCGCGGCCCCGCCGTGCTGCGCATCACGCCGCGGATCAACGACGACGTCAACGAGGAATGGCTCGCCGACAAGGCGCGCTTCGCCTGCGACGGCCTCGCCGAGCGGCGCCTCGACAAGCCCTGGGTGCGCATTGACGGCAAGCTGCAGCCGGCGAGCTGGACGCAAGCCTTTGCGGCGATCGCCCGCGGCCTCGACGGCGTGCCGGGCGAGGGCGTTGCCGGGCTGGTCGGCGACCTTGCCGCGGTCGAGGACATGGTGGCGCTGAAGGACCTGCTCGGCGCGCTCGGGTCGACGCGCATTGAGTGCCGCCAGGACGGTGCCGAGATCGATGCGTCGGCGCGCGGCCATTATCTGTTCAATTCGGGGCTCGCCGGGATCGAGGCGGCCGATGTCGTGCTGCTGATCGGCACCGATCCGCGGCGCGAAGCGCCCTTGGTCAACACGCGGCTGCGCAAGGCCGCGGTGCGCGGCAAGTCGAAGGTCTTCGGCATCGGCCCGGCGGTCGACCTGACCTGGCCGGTGACCTGGCTGGGCGACGACGCGGCGCTTGTCGCCGACCTGCCGGCAGAGGTGGTCGCGGCGCTCGAAGCTGCCGAGCGCCCGGCGATCATTATCGGCATGGGGGCGCTACGGACCCCCGGCCTGCTCGGCGCGGCGGCGGCGTTGGCGGGGCGCTTCAATGTTGTGCGCGACGAGTGGAACGGCTGGAACCTCCTCCACACCGCCGCGGCGCGCGTCGGCGGCCTCGACCTCGGTCTGGTCAGCGACGGCGGCGTTGCCGGCATCGTCGGCGACCCTGGCATCAAGGCACTGTTCGTCCTCGGTGCCGACGAGATTGACCTGACGCCCGCCAAGGCCGCCTTCACCGTCTATATCGGCACGCACGGCGATCATGGCGTCCGCACCGCCGATGTCATCTTGCCCGCCGCCGCCTATACCGAGAAGGCGGCGACCTGGGTCAACCTCGAAGGCCGGGTGCAGCGTTCGCTGCGCGCCGTCTTCCCGCCCGGCGAGGCGCGCGAGGACTGGACGATCCTGCGCGCGTTGTCGCAGGTGCTCGACCGCAAATTGCCCTATGACGACCTCGCCACGCTGCGCGCCCGGATCGGCGCTGAATGGCCGCATCTGGTGGCGGTCGACAGCGTCGCGCCGGCGGCGATGACCGGCTTGGCAATCACCGCTGGGTCGGCACCCACCGGCCCGATCGCGCTGCCGATCACCAACTATTACCAGACCAACCCGATCGCCCGCGCCAGCGAGACGATGGCCGAGTGCGTCGCGCAGATCGTGGCGCCGCTGCGGGAGGCCGCCGAATGACCTTCACCGGCTTTTTCCAGGGCCTCTTCGGCGCCGACCTCGGCTGGTTCCTCGCGACCCTGGCGCTGATCCTGCTGATCGCGTTCCCGGTGATGGTCGGTGTCGCCTTTGCCGTCTATGCCGACCGCAAGATCTGGGCGGCGATGCAGCTGCGCCGCGGCCCCAATGTCGTCGGCCCCTTCGGCCTGCTGCAGACCTTCGCCGACGCGGCGAAGCTGTTCCTGCAGGAAACCATCATCCCGTCAGGCGCCAGCCGCGCCGTCTTCCTGCTGGCGCCGATGATCACCTTCGTGCTGGCGCTGGTCGTCTGGGCAGTGATGCCCTTCGATGCCGGGGTGGTGCTCGCCGATCTGAACGTCGGGCTGCTCTATGTCTTCGCGGTCAGTTCGATGGGGGTCTATGGCATCATCATGTCGGGCTGGGCGTCGAACTCGAAATACGCCTTCCTGGGCGGGCTGCGCTCGGCGGCGCAGATGGTCAGTTACGAAGTCTCGATGGGGTTCATCCTCGTCGCGGTGATGATGTACGCGCAGAGCCTCAACCTCTCCGACATCGTCATGAGCCAGAAGGGCAATGTTCTCGGCATCCTCAACGGCAACATCTTCAATCCGCTGCTGTTTCCGATGGCGATCATGTTCTTCATCACTGCGCTTGCCGAAACCAATCGCCCGCCCTTCGATCTTCCCGAGGCCGAGGCCGAGCTCGTCGCCGGCTATCAGGTCGAATATTCGTCGATGGCCTTCGCGCTGTTTTTCCTCGGCGAATACGCCAACATCCTGTTCATGTGCGCGCTGATCCCGGTGCTGTTCCTCGGTGGCTGGCTGCCGCCCGTTGATTGGGCGCCGCTCTACTGGATTCCGGGCTGGATCTGGTTCCTCGCCAAGCTGTTCTTCATGTTCTTCGTCTTCGCCTGGGTGAAGGCGACGGTGCCGCGCTACCGCTATGACCAGCTGATGCGCATCGGCTGGAAGGTCTTCCTGCCGCTGTCGCTGTTCTGGGTCGTCGTCGTCAGTGGCTGGCTGATGTTCACCGGCCATTTCGACACGATCCCGGCATGAGCGAGTGGAGGCCAATATGGGCATCGTGACCGTCGCCGTCCGCCTCTACAATGACGCGCGCGGCGACATCGAGGAGATCGACGCCGAGGCGCTCGTCGACACCGGCGCGATGAACCTGTGCATCCCCGAGCAGCTGGCGCGGCAGCTCAAGCTCGAAAAGCGCTATGAGCGCGAGGTCATCCTCGCCGATGGCGGCCGCAAGCTGGTGCCTTATGTCAGCGGCGTCCGCGTCGAGACGCAGGGGCGCGGCTGCGTCACCGGCGCGCTGGTCTTCGGCAACCAGGTGCTGCTCGGCGCCATCCCGATGGAAGACATGGACCTGGTCGTCCATCCAGCGCGGCGGACGGCGGTGCCCAACCCCGAGAACCCCAACATCGCCGTGTCGCTGGCGATGAGCTTTGCGGTGCAGCAGCCATGAACGCCTTCCTCCGCTCGGCCAAGGGCCTGCTGCTGCTCGAATTCGTTCGCGGCATGGCGCTGACGCTCAACTACATGTTCCGCCCCAAGGCGACGCTCAACTACCCCTATGAAAAGGGCGCGCTCTCGCCGCGCTTCCGCGGCGAGCATGCGCTGCGCCGCTATCCCAATGGTGAGGAACGCTGCATCGCCTGCAAGCTGTGCGAGGCGGTCTGCCCGGCGCAGGCGATCACCATCGAGGCCGAACCCCGCGAGGACGGCAGCCGCCGCACGACGCGCTACGACATCGACATGACCAAGTGCATCTATTGCGGGCTGTGCCAGGAGGCGTGCCCCGTCGATGCCATCGTCGAGACGCCGAATTTCGAGTTTTCGACCGAAACCCGCGAGGAGCTGATCTACGACAAGGCCAAGCTGATCGCCAATGGCGAGAAATGGGAACGCGCCATCGCCGCCAACCTTGCCGCCGACGCCCCGTGGCGCTAACCCCCGCGCGCGGCCATGCCGCAGCCTGTGGCGCGGCCCTCGCCGGCGCCGTTGAGAGAGTTTCGTGACGACCGCCGTCTTCGCCTTCTACCTGTTCGCCACCGTGCTGCTGGTCAGCGCCGTGCTGGTGATCACCGCGCGCAACCCGGTGCATTCGGTGCTCTGGCTGATCGTGTCGTTCTTCAACGCCGCCGGGCTGTTCGTTCTGCTCGGCGCCGAGTTCCTGGCGATGCTGCTGGTCATCGTCTATGTCGGCGCCGTCGCCGTGCTCTTCCTGTTCGTCGTGATGATGCTCGATGTCGATTTCGCGACGCTGCGCTCGGGGATGGGGCGCTATCTGCCCTTCGGGCTGGCGGTTGCCGGCGTCATCCTCGGCGAGATTCTGCTCGCGACCTCGGGCTGGCTCGGCGGCGCCGGCGTCGCTTTCCCCGGGCTCGGCGTGCCGCCCGACGGCATGAGCAACACCCAGTGGATCGGCTCGCAGCTTTATACGCGCTATGTCTTCATCTTCGCCAACTCTGGCCTGGTGCTGCTCGTTTCGATGATCGGCGCGATCGTGCTGACCCACCGCCAGCGCCTCGGCACCAAGCGCCAGGACGTCGCCGCCCAGGTGGCGCGGACGCCGGCCAACGCCACGCGCACGACCCAGCCCGCGCTGGGGCAGGGGGTCGAGCTGTGATCGGGCTTTCGCACTATCTGGCGGTGTCGGCAGCGCTGTTCGTCCTCGGCGTGCTGGGGATTTTCCTCAACCGCAAGAACATCATCATCATCCTGATGTCGATCGAGCTGATCCTGCTTGCCGTCAACATCAACTTCATCGCCTTTTCGAGCTTCCTGCACCAGGTCCATGGCCAGATCTTCGCGATGTTCGTGCTGACGGTGGCCGCCGGCGAGGCAGCGATCGGGCTCGCCATCCTCGTCATCTATTTCCGCAACCGCGGCACCATCGCGGTTGACGAAGCCGACATGCTGAAGGGCTGATGATCCAGCTTCTCGTCTTTCTGCCGATCGTCACGGCACTGATCGCCGGGCTCGGCGGCCGGGTGATCGGCGCGACCGCCGCCAAGGGGCTGACCACCGCCGGGCTGTTCGTCTCGGCGGCGCTCGCCTGGGTGGTGTTCACGCAATTCTGGCTGAGCGGCGCGCAAGGCTACACCGTCCATGTCCTCGACTGGATCCAGTCGGGGGATCTGCGCGTCGCCTGGGCCTTGAAGGTCGATACGCTGACCGCGGTGATGCTCGTCGTCATCACCAGCGTGTCGGCGCTCGTGCACCTCTACAGCTGGGGCTATATGGCCGAGGACCCCAGCCAGGGCCGCTTCTTTGCCTACCTCTCGCTGTTCACCTTCGCCATGCTGATGCTGGTGACCGCCGACAATCTCGTCCAGATGTTCTTCGGGTGGGAGGGCGTCGGCCTCGCGTCCTACCTGCTAATCGGCTTCTGGTACTACAAGCCCTCGGCCAATGCCGCGGCGATGAAGGCTTTCGTCGTCAACCGCGTCGGCGATTTCGGGTTTTCGCTGGGGATTTTCGCGACCTTCCTGGTGTTCGGGACGGTGTCGCTTGACGCGATCCTCGGCAATGTCGGCGCCCATGCCGGGCAGACGTTCAGCTTCCTCGGCGGCCGCGCCGATGTGATGACGACGCTCTGCCTGCTGCTGTTCGTCGGCGCGATGGGCAAGTCGGCGCAATTGGGCCTGCACACCTGGCTGCCCGACGCCATGGAAGGTCCGACGCCGGTCAGCGCGCTGATCCATGCGGCGACGATGGTGACGGCGGGCGTCTTCATGGTCTGCCGGCTGTCGCCGATGTTCGAGGCGAGCGTCACCGCCCAGGCGGTCGTGACTTACGTTGGTGCCGCGACAGCATTGTTCGCGGCGTCGGTGGCGCTGGTGCAGACCGACATCAAGCGCGTCATCGCCTATTCGACCTGCTCGCAGCTCGGCTACATGTTCTTCGCCGCCGGCTCGGGCGCCTATGGCGCGGCGATGTTCCACCTCTTCACCCACGCCTTCTTCAAGGCGCTGCTGTTCCTTGGCGCCGGCTCAGTGATCCATGCGATGCACCATGAGCAGGACATGCGTTTCTACGGGGCCTTGCGGAAGCATATCCCGATCACCTTCGCGATGATGACGATCGGCACGCTGGCGCTGACCGGCTTCTTCTTCACCGCCGGCTATTATTCGAAGGACGCCATCCTTGAAGCGGCCTTCGCCAATGGCAGCGACCATGCGCGCTTCGCCTTTGTGATCGGCGCCTTTGTCGCACTGCTGACCAGCTTCTATTCGTGGCGGCTGGTGTTCCTGACCTTTTATGGCGAACCGCGCTGGGCGGGCTCGGAGCACATCCAGCACGCGGTGCACGGCGATCATGGCCATGACGATCACGCGCACGACACCCACGCGCACGACACCCATGCGCACCATGCCCCGGCCACCGGCACCGCCGGCTATCATCCGCACGAAAGCCCGTTGTCGATGCTGCTGCCGCTGTTCGTCCTTGGGCTCGGCGCGCTCGGCGCCGGCTGGCTGTGGCACGAAAGCTTTGTCGGCGCGCATGAGGGTGGCGAATTTTGGCGCGGCAGCCTCGCCTTCCGCGAGCCGCTGATGGAAGCGATGCACCATGTTCCCGAATGGGTGGTGTGGACGCCGTCGGTCGCCTTCTTCCTGGGGCTGATCGGCGCCTGGTATGCCTATCTGCGCCGGCCGGAGACGCCGGCGGCCTGGGCGCGGACGTTCAGCTGGGCTTACGCCTTCCTCACCCACAAATGGTATTTCGACGAGCTCTACCATTTCGTCTTCGTCCGCGGTGCGCAGGCGCTCGGCGGGCTGTTCTGGGTGCGTGGTGACCAGCGGACGATCGACCGCTTCGGCCCCGATGGCGCCGCGACCGTCGTCGCCGCCGGCGCGGTGGCATTGAAGCGCTTCCAGTCGGGCTATGTCTATTCCTATGCGCTGGTGATGCTCGTCGGCCTTGCCGCCAGCGCCGCCTGGTTCCTGCGCGGCGGGCTGTGACGATGCCGATCCTTTCGATCATGATCCTGCTGCCGGTGGTCGCGGCGCTGGTGGCGGTGACCTTGCCCGGCGAGGCGCCCGAGCAGGCGGCGCGCGCGCGGATCGTCGCGCTGGCGACGACCTTGCTCGAATTCGCCCTCGGCGTCGTGCTGTGGACCGGCTTCGATGCCAGCGGCGCGCCGTTCCAGTTCGTCGAGAAGCTGCCGCTGTTCGCGCCCTATCTCGCCTGGCATCTCGGGATCGACGGCATCGCGCTGATGTTGATCGTCCTCAGCGTCTTCCTGATGCCGATGTGCATCCTCGCCTCCTGGACGAGCATCAGCAAGCGCGTTCCCGAATATATGGCGGCGTTCCTGCTGATGGAATCGCTGATGATCGGCACCTTCGCGGCGCGCGACATCTTCCTGTTCTATCTGTTCTTCGAAGGCGGCCTGATCCCGATGTTCCTGATCATCGGCGTCTGGGGCGGCGCGCGGCGCATCTATGCGTCCTACAAGTTTTTCCTCTACACCTTGCTCGGCTCGGTGCTGATGCTCGTCGCCATGCTCTACATGGTCGGCATCGCCGGCTCGACCGACATCGGCGTGCTGGCGACGACCGATTTCGACAAGGGCGCCCAATTTTGGCTGTTTCTCGCTTTCTTTGCGAGCTTCGCCGTCAAGATGCCGATGTGGCCCGTCCACACCTGGCTGCCCGACGCCCATGTCGAGGCGCCGACGGCGGGGTCGGTCATCCTCGCCGGCGTGCTGCTCAAACTCGGCGGCTATGGCTTCGTGCGCTTTTCGCTGCCGATGTTCCCCGATGCCTCGGCGCAGCTGATCTGGCTGGTCTTCGCATTGTCGATGGTCGCGGTCGTCTACACCAGCCTCGTCGCGCTGGTGCAGCGCGACATGAAGAAGCTGATCGCCTATTCATCGGTGGCGCACATGGCCTTCGTCACCGCCGGGCTGTTCGCGCTCAATACGCAAGGCATCGAAGGCGCGATGGTGATGATGCTCAGTCATGGGCTGGTCTCCGGGGCGCTGTTCCTCTGCGTCGGCGTAATCTACGACCGCCTCCACACCCGCGAGATTGCGCGCTATGGCGGGCTTGCCGACAACATGCCGCGCTATGCGCTGCTGCTGATGTTGTTCACCATGGCGTCGGTCGGGCTGCCGGCGACGAGCGGCTTCGTCTCGGAGTTCCTGGTGTTGCTCGGCCTCTACCAGGTGTCGACATGGGCGACCTTCTGGATGACGACGGGGATCATCCTCGGCGCCGCCTACATGCTCTACCTCTATTGGCGCGTCGCCTTCGGCACCGCCGCGGGGGAGGACGCGCGGACGATGCCCGATCTCAGCGGCCGCGAGCTGGCGATCCTGGTGCCGATCGCCCTCGCCGTGCTGTGGATGGGGATCTACCCCGCCAGCTTCCAGGTGCCGATGAAGCCGGCGGTGGCGGCGGTCGTCGATCGGCTCAAGGGCCGCGAACTGGCGACCCTGCCGACCGAGATGAGCCTGACCCCCGCTTTGCCGACCGTTATCGCCCCGGCGCATGCCGCCGAAGCCCCCGAGCGGACCCATTGATGAACCCGACGCTCGCCTCCATCGCCCTTGCCGGCCCCGAAACGGTGCTCACCGCCGGCAGCCTGACGGCGCTGATGCTCGGCACCTTCGGTGGCGGCGACAAGGCGCTGCGCTGGCTGACCTTCGTCGCCGTGACCATCGTCGCCATCGCCGGGCTGACCCTGATCGACGATCCCGTCGGGCGGACGCTCGCCTTCGATGGCCTTTACGTCACCGACGCTTATTCGAGCTTTCTCAAGGTGTTGATCCTGGCGGCGTCGGCGGCGTCGATGCTGCTGGCGCTGCCCTATCTCGCCGGGGCGAAGACCGGGCGCTTCGAATATCCGGTGCTGCTGCTGCTGGCGACGCTTGGCATGTGCATCATGGTCTCGGCCAATGATCTGCTGACGCTCTACGTCGGCCTCGAACTCCAGAGCCTCGCCGCCTATGTCCTCGCCGCCTTTCACCGCGGCGAGGCGCGGTCTTCGGAGGCAGGTCTCAAATATTTCGTCCTCGGCGCGCTGGCGTCGGGCATTCTGCTCTACGGCGTGACTTTGGTCTATGGTTTCGCCGGTTCGACCGAGTTCGACAGCATCCATCGCCTGCTTGCCGGCCCGGGGCCGCGCTCTCTCGGCATCCTGTTCGGGCTGGTTTTCATTCTTGCCGGCCTCGCCTTCAAGATTTCGGCGGTGCCTTTCCATATGTGGACCCCCGACGTCTATGAAGGCGCGCCGACCCCCGTTGCGGCATTCTTCTCGGCGGCGCCCAAGGCGGCAGCGCTTGGCCTGACCGTCCGCGTCCTCGTCGGCGCCTTCGGGCCGATGCAGTTCGACTGGCAGCAGATCGTCCTGTTCCTCTCGGTCGCCTCGATGGGCCTCGGCGCCGTCGCGGCGATCGGCCAGACCAACATCAAGCGCCTGCTCGCCTATTCGTCGATCGCCAATATCGGCTTTGCGCTGGTCGGGCTGGCCGCTGGCACGCCGCAGGGCATCGAGGCGTTGCTCTTCTACCTCGCCGTCTATCTGGCGATGACGCTTGGCAGCTTCCTCGTCGTCCTGCAGCTGCGCCGCGAGGATGGCAGCGCCGTCGAGCTGATGAGCGACCTGGCAGGGTTGTCGCGGGTGCGCCCGGGGCTCGCGGCGGCGCTGGCGGTGTTCATGTTCAGCATCGCCGGCATCCCGCCTTTGCTCGGCTTCTGGCCCAAGTTCGCGGTGTTCCAGGCGGCGATCGCCGCCGGGCTGGTGCCGCTTGCCATCATCGGCTTCGTCACCTCGGTGATCGCTGCCTTCTACTATCTGCGCGTCGTCAAGATCATGTATTTCGACGATCCCGGGGTGGCGGTCGCCTCGACCCGCGATCCGATCAACGGCGGGCTGATCCTCGTCGCGGCGACCTTCTGCTCGCCGCTCGGCATGCTGACGATCACGCCGATCGTCGCCGCCGCCGGCCGCGCCGCCGCGGCGCTGTTCGGTTGATCCCGGCTTGAGCGACGCCGTCACCCGCCTCGCCGAGGTGGGATCGACCAACGACTGGCTGCTGGCGCGCGCCGACGCGCTGCCCGATGGCCATTGGATCATCGCCGATCGTCAGACCGCCGGGCGCGGCCGGCGCGGCCGGGTGTGGAACGACGGCGCCGGCAATCTGATGGCGTCGGTGCTCGTCAAGGCGGCGGGGCCGGTTCAGCAGCTGAGTTTTGTGGCGGCGGTGGCGCTCAGGGAGGCGATCCTCGATCTCCTCCCCCCTCCAGAGGGAGGAGGCGGAAGGCCGGCTTCGGCTCAAATGGCCCAACGACCTGCTGCTGGATGGCGAGAAGGTCTCGGGCATCCTCCTCGAACGGAGCGGCGACGCCCTCGTCATCGGCATCGGCGTCAACATCGTCCGGGCGCCGATGGGCATTTCACTCACCGCCGCGGGCCTCGCCATTGACCGCGACGCGTTGTTCGCCAGCCTCGCCGACCGCTTCGCCGCGTTGCGCGCGCTCTGGGCCGCCCAAGGCTTCGCGCCGATCCGCGCGCGCTGGCTGGCGGCGGCGTCGGGGCTCGGCATTCCGATCGTCGCGCGCCTCGGCACCGAGGAAATCACCGGCATTTTCGAGGGCCTTGAAGCCGATGGCGCGCTGACGTTGCGGCTTGACGATGGCAGCTGCCGCGCCATCCACGCCGGCGAAGTCTTCGCGATCTGAGGGGAGGGGGACCCATGCTGCTCGCCATCGACGTCGGCAACACCAACATCGTCTTCGCCATCTGCGAGGGCGACACCATCAAATGGCGCTGGCGGATCAGCACCGATGGCCAGCGCACCGCCGATGAATATGCCGTCTGGCTGCACCAGCTGATGCAGTTGGAGGGAGTCGAGCGCACCCTGATCGACGCCGCGATCATCGCCACCGTCGTGCCGCCGACCCTCTTCAACCTGCAGCGCCTGTGCCGCAAATATTTCCATGTCGAACCGCTCGTCGTCGCCATCGGCGAGATCAACATGGGGCTGGCGATCGACCTGCCCAATCCCGCCGAGGTCGGCGCCGACCGCCTCGTCAACGCCGTCGCGGCGCATGCGCAATGGCCGGGAAACCTCATCATCGTCGATTTCGGCACGGCGACGACCTTCGATGTCGTCTCGGCCGATGGCGCCTATCAGGGCGGCGCCATCGCGCCTGGCATCAACCTCAGCATGGACGCGCTCTACCAGGCGGCGGCGAAACTGCCGCGGATTGCCGTCGAGCCGCCGGCCGGAAATGGCGGCGCCATCGGCAAGGGCACCGTCCACGCCATGCAGTCGGGGGTGTTCTGGGGCTATGTCGGGTTGATCGAAGGGCTGGTAAGGCGCATATCGCAGGAGATCACCGGGCCGGTCACGGTAATTGCCACGGGCGGCCTTGCCACATTGTTCAATCGTCACACCTCGGCCATCCATCATGTCGATGGCGATCTGACGATTCGCGGGCTTGTGCGCCTTCATGCGCTCAATGCCTCAACACAGGATTAGACGAAACTTACATGACACCAGGCAAGGAGCTGATTTTCCTGCCGCTCGGCGGCTCGGGCGAGATCGGCATGAACGTCAATTTGTACGGCTGCGACGGCAAATGGGTGATGGTCGATCTCGGCATGACCTTCGGCGATCCCAGCTATCCGGGGATCGAGCTGGTCCTCCCCGATCTCGCCTTCATCGAGGAACGCTCGAAGGATCTGCTCGGCGTGGTGCTGACCCATGGTCATGAGGACCACATCGGCGCCATTCCCTATCTCGCCAACGATCTCGGCGTGCCGCTCTATGCGACGCCCTTCACCGCCGGGCTGATCGCCAAGAAGCTCCAGGAAGAGGGCATCGAGCGCGACGTGAAGCTCAACATCATCCCGATGGGCGGCACCTTGAAGCTCGGCCCCTTCGGCTTCCGCTATGTCGCGCTGGCGCACTCGATTCCCGAGGGCAATGCGCTGATCATCGACACCCCCTATGGCCGGATTTTCCACACCGGCGACTGGAAGCTCGACGACGCGCCGCTGCTGGGGTCGCCGGCGTCGGCGGCGGAACTCAAGGCGATCGGCGACAGCGGCATCCTCGCGATGATCGGCGATTCGACCAATGTCTTCAATCCCGAAGCCTCGGGCAGCGAGCTCGACGTCCGCGAAGGGTTGCTCAAGGTCGTCAAGGGCCATCGCCGCGGCCGGGTCGTCATCACCACCTTCGCCTCGAACGCCGCGCGGTTGGCCAGTCTCGGCTGGGTGGCGCGCGAAAGCGGCCGCCACCTCGTGCTCGCCGGGCGGTCGATGGACCGGATCAGCCAGGTCGCCAAGGCGACGGGCTATCTCAAGGATTTCCCGCCGGTGCTGTCGTGGGACGCCGCCGCCGGCATGGACCCGTCGAGTCTGCTCATCGCCTGCACCGGCGCCCAGGGCGAGCCCCAGGCGGCGCTGTCGCGGATGGCCGATGGCTCGCATCCGGCGCTCAAGCTCGCGCCCGGCGACCTCGTCGTCTATTCGTCGAAGCAGATTCCGGGGAACGAACTGTCGATCGGCCGGGTGCAGAATCTGCTGGCGACGCGCGGCATCGAGGTGATCACCGAGAAACAGGCGCACGTCCATGTCTCGGGCCACCCCGGCCGCCCCGAATTGGAGGCGATGTACGAGTGGATCCGCCCCGAGATCGCCATTCCCGTGCACGGCGAGCGCCGCCACATGGAGGAGCACGCCAAGCTGGCGAAGGCCTGCGGCGTCAAAAAGGCGATGGTGCCGATCAACGGCAGCGCCATCCGCCTCGCCCCCAATGGCCCGGCGCTGCTCGGCCATGAAAAGGCCGGGCGGCTGGTGCTCGACGGCGATGTCATCCTGCCCGCCGATGGCGCGACGATGGTCGAGCGCCGGCGGCTGATGCACAATGGCCATATGGGCGCGACGGTGGTGCTCAAGAAGGACGGCAAGCTCGCGGCGCCCCCGGCGATCACCGCGCAAGGCGTGCCGGTCGAGGAGGACAAGGTCGACTTCCTCGCGCAATGTTCGGACGCGGCGGCAGCCGCCGCCGGCAAGGCCGATCCCCGCCAGGCCGAGAAATTCGCCGATGCCATCCGCGTCGCGGTGCGCCGCGTGGCGCGCGAATGGACGGGCAAGAAGCCCGTCACCGACGTCCAGGTGATCCGGATCTAGCAGGATGCAACCCGGCTCGGCGCTCGCCATCTACCTGCTGTTCTGGATGCTGACCCTGTTCGTCGTGCTGCCCTTCGGGGTGCGGACGCCCGAGGAAATCGGCGACGAGAAGGGCGCCGAAAGAGTGCCCGGCGCCCCCGAATCGGCGCCGCACAACCCGATGATCCTGCGCAAATTTGCATGGACGACGGCGATTTCGGCAGCGCTGTTCGGGCTGTTCTGGGCGAACTATGTCAATGGCTGGGTCGCGCTGGAGGATATCCCGGGCTGGGAGAATGCCGGGCCTTACCGGCCGATGCGGTAGCGCGTTGGCCGAGGGATGCCTGCCGCCGCGCGGCGAGATGCCGGCGTGCGCTGCACGACTGCACGCGCGGAAGTTTACCAAATTGACCGTTTCGGCCGTTTTCCACAAGCAATGCCGCCGGGTTCGACGCGGCGCACGGGCGTGCGGTCACCGCCAGACTGCCCCGGCCGCGAGCCTTTGCCGATATAGACATTTCAAAGAGCGGATGACCCACGTCCTTTAGAGCGGCTTTCACGAC
>LJHX01000084.1 GCA_001295935.1 alpha proteobacterium AAP81b | reverse complement strand
CGGCGACCACCCCCACCCGGGCCGCCCTGCGGGCGTCTCTCGCCTCCCCCCTCCAGGGAGAGGAGGTGCGGTGGCGCGGGGCGCCCCAAGGAAAGTGGGTGAAGGGGCTCAGCCCCTTCCCGCCGGAGGCTTCTTTCTGCCTTTGCTTCCGAACCCCGGGCTGAGGCACTTCCCTCCCCCGACCGCTGGCGCTGCGCGCCGTCTGCGACTCCCCGCGAGCGGGAGGGGAGAAGGGTTGACCGCTCCTGTTCGCGGCATTACCTCCAGCATACCGCGCCGGTCCTCGTGCGTGGTCTTTTGTCCCGGCCATCGTTGGTTACACACCCCCGACAGCGCCCGGACTCCAACTGCAAAGACTCCCAATGCATCTTCACGACCTGAAGCGCAAAACCCCCGCCGAACTCGTTGCCATGGCCGAGGAACTGGGGGTCGAGAATGCTTCGACGCTGCGCAAGCAGGACATCATCTTCGCCATCCTCAAGGCCGATGCCGAGGCGGGCAATGACATTATCGGCAGCGGCACCATCGAGGTGATGCCCGATGGCTTCGGCTTTCTGCGCTCGGCGGAATCCAACTATCTCGCCGGCCCCGACGATATCTACATGAACCCCCAGCTGGTGCGCCGCTATGGCCTCAGGACCGGCGACACCGTCGAGGGCGAGATCAAGGCGCCCAAGGATGGCGAGCGCTATTTCGCGCTGATGAAGGTGACGCAGATCAACTTCGACGAGCCGGAAGCCGTCAAGCACCGTGTCAACTTCGACAATCTGACGCCGCTCTACCCCGACGAGAAGCTCAACCTCGACGTCTCCGACCCGACGGTGAAGGACAAGACCGGGCGGGTCATCGATATCGTCGCGCCGCTCGGCAAGGGCCAGCGCTGCCTGATCGTCGCGCCGCCGCGCGTCGGCAAGACGATGATGATGCAGAATATCGCGAAAGCGATCAGCCTCAATCACCCCGAATGCTATCTGATGGTGCTGCTGATCGACGAGCGCCCCGAGGAAGTCACCGACATGCAGCGCACGGTGAAGGGCGAGGTGATCAGCTCGACCTTCGACGAGCCGGCGACGCGGCATGTGCAGGTCGCCGAGATGGTCATCGAAAAGGCCAAGCGCCTCGTCGAGCACAAGCGCGACGTCATCATCCTGCTCGACAACATCACCCGCCTGGGGCGCGCCTACAACACCGTGGTGCCGTCGTCGGGCAAGGTGCTGACCGGCGGTGTCGACGCCAATGCGCTGCAGCGGCCGAAGCGCTTCTTCGGTGCGGCGCGCAACATCGAGGAGGGCGGCTCGCTGACGATCATCTCGACGGCGCTGATCGATACGGGCAGCCGGATGGACGAAGTGATCTTTGAAGAGTTCAAGGGCACCGGCAACTCGGAAATCGTGCTGGACCGCAAGATCGCCGACAAGCGCGTCTTCCCGGCGATCGACATCGGCAAGTCGGGCACCCGCAAGGAAGAACTGCTCGTCGACAAGGCGACGCTCGCCAAGATGTGGGTGCTGCGCCGGATCCTGATGCAGATGGGGACGGTCGATGCGGTCGAGTTCCTTTTGGACAAGATGAAGGATTCGGTGACGAACAAGGACTTTTTCGACGCGATGAACCATTAGCGACGCGGCGCGCGCGTAACGGCACGATTGCGCAGCAATCGTCTGTTACGCGCCGACTCGCGGCGCGGTCGGCTGGCGGGGCGCCGGACCTAAAGTCCGGCGAACCCGTCCAACGTGTCGACGCGGCTTTGCCGCGGCGCTACTGCGCTCAGAGTTCAGGCACGCCGACCGACGAGACTCACCCTCACGGCTCGCTTCGCTCGCCACCCCTCTCCCTCGAGGGGAGAGGGGAGGAAGGCCGCCCTGCTAACCACCTCTACCCGACGCAAAGCCTTGTCGTGCCGCCGTCCCGCCGGTAGGGGACGACGCTGAATGGTCAGTCGAAAGGGGGCCCCGCATGGCGACATTCTCGGCCTTGACGGCAGCGCGGCGCTGGCTGCGCAACCGTGCCATGGGCTGGCGGCGCGCCTATTTCGTCCATGTCTGGGGCATGTCGATCGGCGAGGGGGTGTCGATCTCCTTTTCGGCCAAGCTCGACCAGGCGCATCCGCGTGGCATCCATATCGGCAAGGATTCGGCGGTCAGCTTCGGTGCCGCCATTCTCACCCATGATTTCGTCCGCCGCCTGCATGTCGATACGTACATCGGCGAGCGCTGCCAGATCGGCGCGCATTCGCTGATCATGCCGGGGGTGCGCATCGGCGACAGCTGCATCATCGCTGCCGGCAGCGTGGTGATGCGCGACGTTCCCGATGGCTCGCTGGTGTTCGGCAACCCGGCGCGCGTCATGGAGACGGGGCTGGTTACCGGCAAATGGGGCGTCATCCTCGATCGTGTTACCAGGACCGCGCCGCCGGCGCCCAAGCCGACCGTCGCCGAACAGGATGCAGCATGAAAGCCTTGAACGAAATCTTCGCCGAAGCGCTGATGATCGACATCGGCCGGGTGACTGACGACCTGACCTATAACTCGATCCCCGAATGGGATTCGGTGGCGCACATGGCGCTGATCGCCGAGCTCGAGGGCGTTTATGACATCATGCTCGACACCGATGACATCATCGCCATGTCGACCCCGGCGATCGCCCGCGACATTCTGACGAAATATGGCGTTGCCCTCTGAGGCTGCCCCTGACGCCCCGGCGCCGCGCGTTGCGCTGGTAACGGGCGCGGCGCGCGGCATCGGGCTGGCGACGGCGCGGGCGCTTGCCGAAGCCGGCTTCGTCGTCTGGATGTCGGGGCGCTCGGCGGAAGCCCTGGCGGCGGCGGCGGCGGACATTCCCGGCGCGCGGCCGCTGGCCTTCGACGTTGCCGATCCCGCCGCGGTGCGGGGTGCCTTTGGCGAGATCCAGAAGGGCTCGAAGCGCCTCGACGTGCTGGTCAACAATGCCGGCGTCATGCGCGGCGCGCCGATCGAGATGGCGTCGGCCGAGCTGATCGAGACGACGCTCGCCACCAACCTGACCGGCGTGCTGCTCTGCTGCCAATATGCGACGCGGCTGATGGCGCGTGGCGGCGGCGGCAGCATTATCAACGTCACCTCGATCATCGGGCGGGTCGGCGTTGCCGGGCAGTCGGCCTATGCCGCCTCCAAGGCCGGGGTGATCGGCGCGACCTTGGCGCTGGCCAAGGAACTGGCGGGACGGCAGATCCGCGTCAACGCCGTGGCGCCGGGGATCATCGAGACCGACCTGATCGCCGGGCTGCCGGCCGACAAGCGCGCCGCGACCCTGGCGGCGGTCGGCATGGGGCGCATCGGCGCGCCCGAGGATGTCGCGCCGCTGATCGCCTTCCTGGCGTCGGACAGCGCGCGCTACATCACCGGCCAGGTGATCGGTGTCGATGGCGGCCTGGTGATGTGATGCTGACCGACGCGCTGGCGGCGTTCGCCGACCGACCGGGGCTGATCGCCGCTGACCGGCAATTGACCTGGGGGCAGGCGCTGGCGCTCGGCCGGCAGCTGATTGCGGGGCTGCCGCGGCCGCGCAGCCTGGTGATGCTGCGCTGCCGGACCGATATCGAATCGGTCTCGGCACTGCTGGCGCTGCTCGCCGATGGCCATGTGCCGCTGCTGGTCGAGGCCGATCTGGCGCCGGCGCTCGGCGCGCAGCTGGCGGAACGCTATCGTGTCGAGGCGATCGTCGATCCGGCGACGGAGGTGACGCTTACCGGCGCGGTGCCCGCCGAGCTCAACCCGGCGCTGGCGCTGCTGCTGACGACGTCGGGCAGCACCGGTTCGCCCAAGCTCGTGCGCCTGAGTGCCGCCGGGCTCGCCGCCAACGCCGCGGCGATCGCCGCCAGTCTCGACCTCAGCGCCGACGAACGCCCGCTGCTGCACCTGCCGATCAGCTATTCCTATGGCCTGTCGGTAATCACCTCGCATCTGAGCGTCGGCGCCGCGCTGGTGCCGACGACCGCCGGGATCATGGAGCCGGCGTGGTGGGCGGCGCTCGCCGACCATGGCGCGACGTCCATCTCGGGGGTGCCCTTCCATTATGCCACGTTGCGGCGCTTCGGCGAGGCGCGGCTCGACCTGCCGCAGCTGCGGACGCTCACCCAGGCCGGCGGCAAGCTCGACGCCAAGATCGCCGCCTGGTTCGCCGATTTCGCGGCGCGCAGCGGGCGGCGCTTCGTCATCATGTACGGCCAGACCGAGGCGGGACCGCGCATCGCGACGCTGCCTCCCGAGCACGCGCTCGCCGCCACCGACGCCATCGGCCGGCCGATCCCCGGGGTCAGCATCCGGCTGGTCGACGAGGACGGCGGCGACGTCGCGCCGGGCGAGGCCGGCGAGATGCTGGTGCGCTCGCCGGCGGTGATGCTCGGCTATGCGCACGGGCCTGACGATCTTGCGGCGGGGGACACGCTCGGCGGCGAGCTGGCGACCGGCGATGTCGCGGTGCTCGGGCCCGACGGGCTCTATCGCATCGTCGGGCGGCGCTCGCGGCTGCTGAAGATCTTCGGACTGCGCATCAATCTCGACGAGATCGAAACGCGGCTGGCGGCGATCGGCCATCCGGCGCTGGCCTTTGGCGACGACGATCGCCTGCAGCTGCTGCTCGAAGCGCCAGGGTCGGACGTCGCCGAGGTGCGCGCCCGGTTGACCGAGCTGTTCAGCCTGCCGCCGCGCGGCATCGAGATCCGCAGCGCTGGCACCCCCGTCGAGCGCGGCGCCACCGGCAAGATCAGCAAGGCGGCATTCGCCGCCGCCTGGGAGGCAGCGGCATGACCGGCGAGACCAACGTCACCAGCGGCACCGTCCCCGCCAGCCGCATCGAGGATTTCTTCACAGCCGACCCCTTCGCGCTGGCGCGGGCGGAGAAGCAGGCGCTGCTCGGCGCCGAACTCGCGGTGCTGACCCAGCATCACCGCGACCATTGCGGCGCCTATGATGCGATCCTGGCGAGCTATGGCACCACCCCGCCGGGGGGCGCCGGCGCGCCGCTGATCCCGGTCAGCCAGTTCAAGCTGCACAATCTCGCCAGCGTCGCCCCGGCGCAGGTGTTCAAGACGATGACGAGCAGCGGCACCACCGGCCAGGCGCCGAGCCGCATCGTCCTCGATGCCGACACCGCGCGGCTGCAGACGCGGGCGCTGGCGCGGATCGTCACCAGCTTCATCGGGCCGCAGCGGCTGCCGATGCTGATCATCGACAATCCGGCGACGGTGAAGGACCGGCGGACCTTCTCGGCGCGCGGCGCCGGCATATTGGGGCTGATGACCTTCGGCCGCGACCATCATTATGCGCTGACCGACGAGACCATGGCGATCGACTGGCCGTCGATCGAGGCCTTTGCCGAAAAATACGCCGGCCAGTCGATCCTCGCCTTCGGCTTCACCTTCATGGTGTGGAAGCATCTGCTGCAGCGCCTCGAAGCCGAGGGCCGCCGCCTGCCCTTCGAAAACGCCATCCTGATCCATTCGGGCGGGTGGAAGAAGCTCGAAGCCGAGAAAGTCTCGAACGACCAGTTCAAGGCGGTGGCGCAGGCCCGCGCCGGCTTTGCGCGTGTCCATAATTTCTACGGCATGGTCGAACAGACGGGGTCGGTGTTCATGGAATGCGAGGCCGGCCGGCTGCATGCGCCACTGTTCGCCGATATCGCCTTTCGCGACCCCGTCGACTGGCACGAACTTCCGGCGGGCCAGCCGGGGATCGTCCAGGTGATGTCGGTGCTGCCGCGCTCCTACCCCGGCCACAGCCTGTTGACCGAGGATCTCGGCGAGCTGATCGGCGAGGATGATTGCCCCTGCGGTCGCAACGGCCGCACCTTCCGCATCCATGGCCGGCTGGCCAAGGCCGAAGTCCGCGGCTGTTCCGACACGTTCACGGCACCCGCCGCCGCACCGTCGCATGGTTGACCCGCTCGCCGAGCCGCTGACGCGGGTGCAGCCGGTGCTGCCCGCCGGCAACGACCTGGCGCGGGTGCGGGCGACCCCGCGCGCCCTGCCCTTCGACGCCGAGCGCCTCGCCTTCATCGCCGGCTTCGGCGAGGCGTTGCGGCGGCTGCGCGACTATCCCGAACTGGTGGCGCTCGGCTTCTGGGCGCGGCCGGCGAACCTCAAGCGGCTCGCCGAGCGGCTGGCGATTGCCCACCCCGCGGCGATGCGGCTGCCGCGCGGCCTCGCCTTCCATGTCGCCCCGGCCAATGTCGATACGATCTTCGTCTATTCGCTGCTGCTGTCGATGCTCGCCGGCAACAACAATATCGTGCGCATCTCGGCGCGCGGCGGCGACCAGACCGGGTCGCTGCTCCAGGTGCTGGCAACGGCGCTCGCCGGGGCGCCGCCGGCGGTGCGCGATGGCCTGCTCGTCGTCCGCTACGATCATGACGCGGGCGTCACGCGGGCGCTGTCGGCGCTCGCCGATCTGCGCATCGTCTGGGGCGGCGACGCCACTGTCGGGCTGATCCGCGAGGCACCGCTGGCGCCGGCGGCGACCGAGCTGGTGTTTCCCAACAAATACAGCCTTGCCGTCCTCGACGCCGGCCATTGGCTCGCCGCCGACGCCGCCACCCGCGCCCGGCTGGCGAAGGCTTTCGTCAACGACAGCCTGTGGTTCGGCCAGGCCGCCTGTTCGAGCCCGCGCGCGCTGGTCTGGCGCGGCGACGACGCGACGGTCGACGCCGCCAGCCCGGATTTCTGGGCGGCGGTCGATGCCGCGGCGGCAACAGCCGGCATCGATTTCGATGGCGCTTATGCCGTTGCCAAGCTGATCGCCGAACAGGGCCTCGCCATCGCCGGCGGCGCCACCATCCTGGCGACGCCGTCGAACCGCATCCGCGTCGTGCGCCGCCCCGATCTTGCCGGCCTCGGCGAGCCGGCGGCGGCAGCGCATGGCTTCTTCCTCGAACACCGTGTTGACAGCCTGGCGGCGCTGGCACCGGCGGCGCGCCGCCACTGGCAGACGATCGTCAGCGAAGGCGTGCCCGCCGCCGACTGGCGCGACTTCCTCTGGCGCAGCCGCCCCCATGGCATCGATCGCATCATGGGCTTCGGCGCGGCGCTCGATTTCGACGCGGTCTGGGATGGCACCGATCTGCTCGCGGCGATGACACGCCTGACCGCTATTGGTATTTCATAAGTAGTGGTTTCAGAAGTATAACAAGAAACTTCGAGTGCAGCCAATCGCCGCCGACTATGTTATAGGGCGGTCATGTCTGTGTTGCGTTTTCTTCCGGCGCTGCGAACGCGGCTGTATCACCTCAACAGCGCGGCGCAGCGTTGGTATTATCGCCGCATCTGGAAGATGGATATCGGCCGCGATGTCCGACTGTCGCGCTCGGCGAAACTTGATCGCACCAATCCGCGCGGCGTCCATATCGGCGACGCGACCCTGGTATCTTTCGATGCCGCGATCCTGACGCATGATTTCGTCGGCGGCCGCCACGTCGATACCTGGATCGGCAGCCATTGTTTCATCGGTGCGCGCAGCATGATCATGCCCGGCGTGCGCATCGGCAATCACTGCATCGTCGGATCGGGGTCGGTGGTGACCGCCGATGTGCCCGATAACTGCATCGTCGTCGGCAACCCGGCGCGTATCCTGCGGCAGGGAATCGTTACCGGGCGCTGGGGAATTCGCAATCCGGCCTTCCTGGCGCGTGAAAATATTGTCGCAATCGACGGCCGCGCCTACGCCGAAACCGCCTGACGTCGCGCTTCGGCTGAAATTGCGGCGACGTCGTTCTTAACGCACCAAGATGACTTCAGGAAAGCTGGTCCAAGGGCACAGCCCCTGACCGCCGGAGGCCCCTTTCTTCTACCACCTGTCAGGCGGCATCTACCCCGATGACCGCTCGCGCCCGGCGAGCGCCGCCAGAATCGCCCGCGCCTTGTCGGGCTGGCGGCGAGCCAAGCGGCGGGCGACCAGCGCCAGCCCCAGGGCATAATGGAAGGGCAGCAGCCAGGGTGCGAAGGCGGCGAAATATTTGAGCTTGGCGCGTTGCAGGTAGAAGTCCGACATGGCGCTGCGGCCGCCCTTGCCGCCGCCCGAGCCGATCGAGCCGCCTTCCTTGTGCCAGATCGTCGCGTCGCTGGCATAGCCGGTGTGGAAGGCGCGGGCGCCGAGGCGGCGGTTGCGCGTCGCCCAGTCGATCTCCTCGAAATAGAGGAAATAGCGTTCCGACATCGGCCCGACGGTTTCGTAGAAGCCGCGGCTGACGGCGAGCGACGCGCCGATGATGAAGTCGGTCGCGGCGACGACCTGGGGCTCGCTCATCGGCGGCCGCTCACCATCGGCGACCACCGCGCCGCCGGCGACGGGGCTGCCGGTGCCGGTAAGCGCGCCGAAGCGATAGCCGCTGAGCACCTGGATGGTATCGGGGCGGAAATAGAAGCGCACGATGGTGCCGCACATGCCGAGCTGCGGATCGGCGGCGAAGCGTGCCAGCAACGCCGCGGCGGCGTCGGGGGCGGTGACGGTATCGTTGTTGAGCAGCCAGACGATTTCGATCTCGGGATCGTTGAACAGATGCGCGAGGCCGAGGTTGTTGCCGCCGGCAAAGCCGAGGTTGTCGCCGCTGTCGATCAGGCTGACGACGCCGGGCTGCGGCGGCTCGGCACGGGCCTGCGCGCCGGTCATGCGGCGCAGTGCGACAGGCTTGGGCAGCGGTGGCGTCGACAGCCGGCCGAGCGGGTGGTCGGGCGGCGTCCAGACCTCGGCACCCGACGCCCAGGCTTCAATACGGTCGGCAGAGCCGTCGGCCGAGGCATTGTCGACGACCGCGACCTGCACCGCGGCGGTCGAGCGCAGCAGCGATTCCAAACATTCGGTGGTGAAGGCGTGGCGATTCCAATTGACCAGCACGACGCCAAGACGCGGCGGCTTGCGCCCGACTTTCACAGCTGCGCCGCGATTTCCGGGGAATCCCATTTCAGCGGCCCGGCGACGCGCCAGATCTCGCGGCCCTTTTCGTCATAGAGCACCGACATCGGCAGGCCGGCGGCTTTCAGCGCCTCGACATAGCTGCCCGGCTGGTCGAGCACGGGTTGCAGCGTCTTGAAGCGGCCGGGGCGGAAGAAGCGGTTGACCGCGGCCCAGCCGCCCATTTCCTCGGCGATCGGCAGGATCAGCACGCGCGGTTTGGCGCCGGCCAGGCGGTCGAGCGCCGGCATTTCGGCCAGGCACGGCGCGCACCAGGTCGCCCACAAATTCACCAGCACACGGCGGCCGCGATAATCGGCGAGCGTCGCCTTGCCGCCGCCAGGGCCGCCGCCAGGGCGCTCGAAGGCGACGTTCGGCGCCGGCGTGCCGGCATGGCTGCGATCGATCGTCGAAACGCGCGGCGAGGCTGGGGCGGCGGCGGCGGCATTGCCGCTGCTGCCGGCGTCGCAGGCGCTGACGAGAACGCCGACCAGCACTGCCGCTGCCGCCAGGCGCCGTCCGACGCTCGCGCCGCTGTTCTGGATCACATGGGCCTCCATCAGGCCGGCCGTAGCCGCCATCGCGGCGCCGGGATAGACGGCACGCCGGCGTGCGACAAGCACCGTGCCGTCGCGCGCGATCCGTAACGCCATGCTGGCGGCTTGCTTGCGAGCCTTGCGGCTTTGGCTTATCGCCGCGGCAACCACGATCCGGCGGGCAGCCTTGCCGGGACCGCCTTTCCCCTGCGCAGGAGCGTCGCGATTACAAGCCCCGCCGATACCGCCAATCCGCTGTGGGGGGGCCGCTTCGGCGGTGGGCCCGCGGCGGTGATGCAGGCGATCAACGCCTCGATCGGCGTCGACAAACGGCTGTGGCGGCAGGATATCGCCGGCAGCCGCGCGCATGTGACGATGCTGGGGGCGCAGGGCATTCTCGGCGCTGCCGATGTCGCGGCGATCCTGGCGGGGCTCGAGACGATCGAGGCCGAATATGCCGCGGGCGGCTTGGTCGAGAACCCGGCACTCGAAGACATTCACATGCATATCGAAACCCGGCTGGCGGCGCTGATCGGGCCGGCTGCCGGGCGTCTCCACACGGCGCGATCGCGCAACGACCAGGTGGCGACCGATTTCCGGCTGTGGGTGCGCGAGGCCTGTGGCGCGGCGATCGACGGCCTCGATGCCTTCATCGCGGCGCTGCTGGCGCGGGCGAGCGAGCATGCCGCGACGATCATGCCGGGCTTCACCCATCTCCAGGTGGCGCAGCCGGTGACGCTCGGCCATCATCTGATGGCCTATGTCGAAATGGCGCGGCGCGACCGCTCGCGCTTCGCCGACGCGCTGCGGCGGATGGACGAATGCCCGCTCGGCGCCGCGGCGCTGGCGGGGACGAGCTTTCCGATCGACCGCCATGCCACCGCGGCGGCGCTGGGCTTCGCGCGGCCGACCGCCAACAGCCTCGATTCGGTGTCGGATCGCGATTTTGCGCTCGATTACCTGAATGCCGCGGCGATGGCCGGGCTGCATTTGTCGCGCCTCGCCGAGGAGATCATCGTCTGGGCGAGCCAGCCCTATGGCTTCGTCCGCCTGCCCGATGCCTGGTCGACGGGCAGCTCGATCATGCCGCAGAAGCGCAACCCCGACGCCGCCGAGCTGGTGCGCGCCAAGACGGGGCTGTTTCTGGCGGCCTTTCAGCGCCTCGCCGTCATCATGAAGGGCCTGCCGCTGGCCTATTCGAAGGACATGCAGGACGACAAGGTGCCAGTGTTCAACGCCCATGACACGCTGGCGCTGTGCCTCGCCGCGATGACCGGGATGGTCGAAACCTTGGTCTTCGTGCCGGAACGCATGCGCGCCGCCGCCGCCTCGGGCTTTTCGACGGCGACCGACCTTGCCGACTGGCTGGTGCGCGCCGCCGGCGTGCCGTTCCGCGAGGCGCATGAGATCACCGGCCGCTGCGTCCGCGCCGCCGAGGCGAGGGGCGGCGATCTCGACGGGCTGAGCGATGCCGAGCTGGCGGCGATCGACCCGCGGATCACGCCGGCGGTGCGCGACGTGCTGTCGGTCGAGGCGTCGGTGGCAAGCCGGACGAGCTTCGGCGGCACGGCGCCGGCGAATGTCCGTGCCGCGATTGCTGCCCTCACTCCCCTCCCGGTTGACCTTCGGTCGCCTTCGGCTGGGGGAGGGGCTGGGGGTGGGAATGACTGAGGTTCGGCGCTTCCTGACACTCCTCCTCCTCGCCGGCTGCGGCAAGCAGGGCGCGCTTGCCCCCGTGCCGCCCAACCCGCCGCCGGTCGCCCCGGTCAACGCCGCGCGCGCGCCGACCCCCGAGGAGATGCTGGTGCCGCCGACGCAGTCGATTCCGCGCCGCGTCGACGACCCGATCCGCAGCTCGCAGGAACGCCCCGACGACCGCTTCAACCTGCCGCCGCCGAAGCGCTGATCGCATGGACCATTTCGCCTATCGCGACGGCGTTCTCCACGCCGAGGACGTCAGCCTCGAAGCCCTGGCGGACCGCGTCGGCACGCCCTTCTATTGCTATTCGGCGGCGACGATTGCCCGGCATTTCGAGGTCTTTTCCGCCGCCGTCGCCGGCCTCGGCAATGGCGATCCGCTTGTCGCCTTCGCCATCAAGGCCAATCCCAATCTGTCGGTGGTGGCGACGCTGGCCCGGCTCGGCGCCGGCGCCGACGTCGTCTCGGGCGGCGAGCTCGCCCGCGCGCTGGCAGCGGGCGTGCCGGCGGGCCGCATCGTCTTTTCGGGGGTCGGCAAACAGGCCCATGAGCTTGCCGCCGGGATCGACGCCGGCATCCTGCAGTTCAACGTCGAATCGGAAGCCGAGATCGCCATGCTCGCCGAGGTGGCGGCGGCGAAGCGCAAGCCGGTGGAACTCGCCATCCGCGTCAACCCGGCGGTCAATCCCGGCACCCATGCCAAGATTTCGACGGGCAACAAGGACAGCAAGTTCGGCGTGCCGATCGAGCGCGCCGGTGCCGCCTTCGTCGCCGCCGCCGGGCATGAGTGGCTGCGGCCGATAGGCCTTGCGGCGCACATCGGCAGCCAGCTGACCGACCTTGCGCCGATCGAGGATTGCATCGGCCGCCTCGGCGCGCTGGCGGCGGAACTGCGTGGCGCGGGCCATGCCGTCACCCGGATCGATGTCGGCGGCGGCCTTGGCGTGCCCTATCGCCGCGATCAGCCGCCGCCGCCCGAACCGACGGTCTATGCCGAAATGGTGGCGCGGGCGACGCGCGGCTGGGACTGCCGGCTGATGTTCGAGCCCGGGCGGATGATCGTCGGCAATGCCGGGGTGCTCGTCAGCAGCGTCATCCTCGTCAAGCAGGGCGCCGCCAAGACCTTCGTCGTCACCGATGCCGGGATGAACGACCTGCTGCGCCCGTCGCTCTACAATGCCTGGCACGACATCGTCGCGCTACGCCCCGCGGCCGACCGGATCACCGCCACCGTCGTGGGCCCGGTCTGCGAAAGCGGCGATACCTTCGCCGAGGATCGCGACATCCATGCCGTCGCCGCCGGCGACCGCATCGCCTTCCTGACCGCCGGGGCATACGGCGCGACGATGGCGAGCACCTATAATTCGCGGCCGCTGGTGCCCGAAGTCATGGTCAATGGCGTGGATTGGGCGGTGGTGTCGGCACGCAACGAGCCCGCGGCGATGCAGGCGCTCGACAGTGTCGCTCCCTGGCTGGCGCAACCGGATTCGCCGCGGACCGTATAAAACCAACGACAGTAACCGGAGCGTAAGACCGCGGCGCCAAGGGACGGGCGCCGCCAATGCAACAGGGGACCGCCATGACGATCAAACCCGTGACGACCGCCGTTTTTCCGGTCGGCGGCCAGGGCACGCGCTTTCTGCCCGCCACCAAGGCGGTGCCCAAGGAACTGCTGCCGGTCGTCGACCGCCCGCTGCTGCAATATGCCGTCGACGAGGCGCTCGCCGCCGGGATCGAGCGGCTGGTGTTCGTGACGGCGCGCGGCAAGGGCGCGCTCGACGAGTATTTCGACGTCGCCGCCGAACTGGTCGCGAGCCTCAAGGCCAAGAACAAGACCGCCGAACTGGCGCTGCTCGAAGCGACCCAGCTCGAGCCCGGCCGCATCGTCTCGATCCGCCAGCAGGAGCCGGCGGGGCTCGGCCATGCCGTCTGGTGCGCGCGCCATGTCGTCCAGAACGAGGCCTTCGCCGTGCTGCTGCCCGACGAGCTGCTGTGGAACCCCGCGGCGCCGGCGCTCGCCGAGATGCACGACGCGTACAGGCGGCTCGGCGGCAATGTCATTTCGGTGCTCGAAGTGCCCGCCGAGCATACCCATCGCTATGGCATCGTCACGCCGGGGGCGATCGATGGGCTGGTCACCGAAGTGAAGGGCCTGGTCGAGAAGCCCAAGCAGGGCGAGGCGCCGTCACGGTTGGCGGCGATCGGGCGCTACATCCTGCAGCCCGAGGTGATGGGCATATTGGCGGCGGGCAAGCGCGGCGCCGGCAACGAGATCCAGCTGACCGACGCCATGGCCGAACTGATCGGCGTCCAGCCCTTCCACGCGCTGACCTTCACCGGCACGCGCTTCGACTGCGGCGACAAGGCGGGGCACATCACCGCCAATATCGCGCTGGCGCTGGAACGCGAGGATGTCGGGCCGGCGGTGCGCGAGTGGTTGCGGGGACAGTTGATTTAGACGGACGCCCGACGCGCCCTGGCACCTGCCTTTACGGTGTAAGGACGTCTGCCGGGTCGATCACCGACACCCGGGCTCCGGTCGCGCCCCAATGCCAAAGCACCAGATTGCGCCCCCGATTCTGGACGCTCGGCACCAGGCAGCCGTCAAAGCCGGACGTCATCCCTTCGCGGGCCAGCGCCCAGCTGTCCGGCTCGCCTCGCTCGATGTCGCGGATGCGGCGCCACGATTGGGTCAACAGGCTGTCGGCGATACCCGCCTCGGCGCGCACGCTGGCATCGGTCAGGTCGAGAATGGCGTCGGCGGCCACTTCATAGGGCGCCAGCGTGCCCGGGTGGATCAGCGCCTGCATGTATTCGGCGATAGCGGTGGCGTGATCGGCGGAGAGGTACAGCGCCGCCACCCCCGGCGGGTTCCAGCGGCCGCCGGCGCGGGCGGCGCCGGCACCCGATAGCGGCTCATGATGCCAGCGCGGGCTGAGCATTCGCCACCAGCGGCCGACGACGGACCGCCGCGGCAGGCCCGCCAATGCCCATTGGCTCACGCGTAGCTGCCGTCGCGCAGATCCTCCAGATAGGCCAGGACCGCGTCGCTATGCCCGGCCTCGACCAGATCCTGGGCGGTGCGTCCGTCATGGCCGGGCAAGGGCTGGTGCCGGAACCAGACGACGGCCTGATCGGCGTCACCCGTCAGTTCCTCGACCTGGGCGAGGATGCGGGCAATGGGTTCGAGGCGGGCCTGCACGGCGGGCGATCCCGGCCGCGCCAGGGTGTTGCGGTGCAGCCGCGCGACACGGGCGAATTCGGCGAGCGGCAAATGCAGCCGCTTGCTCATGCGCTGGGGCGAGAGATGCCCGGCATCACGGAAGTCCTCGAGCAGGGCAGTGAGCATGGACGGTTCCCGTGTGCGCGATAGGGACAGAGATAGCCCATGGAGCGCACTTTACAAGCCAGGCACACTTCCGAGAGCCATGCGGTCGAGACCATCCATAACCGGCTCGGGCCTCATCAAGGCCTATGAGGGCAGGGCATTTCGCATCATGTTGCCTTCTGCCATTCCCTTATCGAACCGCCTCCACCTCGAGGCGCAGCGATCGGGCCTCGGCAACGTCATGCGTAACATAGAGCAGGGGCAGGTCGGCAGCCGCGCGGTCGATCAGCGCCAGCAGCGCCGCTGACCGTTCCGGATCGAGGTGCGCCAAGGGTTCGTCGAGAAGCAGCGCCGCTGGCTTGCCCCCATGCGCGAGGAGCGCGCGGCCAAGGGCGACGCGGCGGGCTTCGCCGCCCGACAGGTGGCGGGGCCAACGGGACAGCAAGGGGGCGACGCCGAGGGCTTCGGCCATGGCGGTGACGCCGGCCGGGGCGGCGCCGGCATAGCCGAGGTTGCCGGCGACCGTCAGGTGCGGGAACAGGCGGCCGTCCTGAAACAGCACCCCCAGGCGACGCTCTCGCGGCGGCAGGTCGATGCCGGCGTGGCTGTCGAACAGCACCCGCCCGCCGACGACGATGCGGCCCGCCGCCGGGCGTTCGAGGCCGGCGATGGCGAGCAGGGTCGAGGTCTTGCCGCAGCCCGACGGCCCGACCAGCGCCACTCGCGCCGCGTCGGTGGCAAAGGCGATTTCGCGGGCGAAGTCGCCGCGGACGAGCGACAGGCGAACCACGAGGCTCATTGCCGGTAGCGCAGCGCGCGGCGCTGCCAATATTGCCCGGCGAGCAGCGCGGCAAAGGCGATGGCGATGGCGAGGCCGGCGAGGCGCGCCGCCGCCGGCTCCTGGCCGGGGATCTGCAGAAAGGCGTTGATGGCGAGCGGCAGTGTCTCGGTTTCGCCGGGGATCGCCGAGACGAAGATCGCCGTCGCACCGAACTCGCCGAGCGCTTTGGCAAAGCCGAGCACCGCCGCGGCGATGAGCCCGGGCAGCGCCAGCGGCAGGGTGATGCTGGTGAACACCCGCGCCGGCGAGGCGCCGAGGCTGGCGGCGGCGGCTTCGAGGCGAAGGTCGGCGGCGTCGAGCGCCTGCCGCAACGGCGCCACCATCAGCGGCAGCGCCATCACGCCGGCCGCGATGGCTGCCCCCGTCCAGCGAAAGACGACGCTGACACCGACGACCGCCAGCACACGCCCCGCCGGTCCCTGCGGCGCAAAGGCCAAAAGCAGCAGATAGCCAGTGACGATCGGCGGCATCACCAGCGGCAGGTTGACCAGCGCGTCGAGCAACGCCTTGCCGGCAAAGTCGCGCCGCGCCAGCAGCCAGGCGAGGCCGAAAGCGATCGGCAGCCCGAACAGCGTCGCGACACCCGCGACCCGCAGGCTGACCGCGATCGCCTCGATCTCGGCGGGGCTGAGCGTCATCAGGGCAGGGTGACGACCCGCAGGGCGGTCAGCCCGCGCAGCGACCGCGCGGCACGCGCCTCGCCAGGCACCACCAGCCGCAGCGGGCCCTCGGCGGCCGGCAGCGCCGCGCCATCGCAGCGATCGGCGACGATGACACCCTTGTTGCCGAGGCTCGGGTCGAGTTCGGCGAGGGTGAAGGCGATGCGATAGCCGTCCTTCGCCTCGGCGACGACGAGCAGCCGCAACGCTTCGCCGCGCAGCGCCTCGCCCGCCGGCAGCCCGGCGCGCGCCGCGAGATCGGCGAGGCGGACGCCGGTGCAGCGATGGGTGGCGCCATGCGCGGTGAAGCTCGCCGCCGCGGCAGGCAGGCCGGCGCGCGCCGTCGTATCGAAGGGAATTTCGCGGGGGCCGGGCGTCGCCGCAGCGAGCAGCAGGGCAAGCATCATGGCGTCGTGAACCCCTGCGCCTTCAGGATGGCGCGCCCCCGGGCGCCGGCGAGAAACGCCAGAAAACCGCGCGCTTCGGGACTGTCGCCGTTCTTCAGCACCGCCGCCGGATAAACGATCGGCGGGTGGCTCGCCGCCGGGAAGACGCCCGCCACCGCCACCCGGCCTGAAGCCCTTGCGTCGGTGGCATAGACAACCCCTGCCACCGCGGCGCCGCGCTCGACAAAGGCCAGCGCCGCACGGACATTCTCGGCGCGTGCCAGCTTCGCCTCGGCCGCCGGCCAGCCGCCGAGCGACGTCAGTGCCGCCCTGGCATAGCGGCCGACGGGAACGGCGTCGGGGTCGCCCGTCGCCCAGCGACCGTCGCCGACAAAGCCGGCGAGGTCGAAACCCCGCCCGATGCGCACTCGCCGCGGGTCGGCCGCCGGCACCACCAGCACCAGGCGATTGCCGGCGATCACCCGCCTTGTGCCCGGCGCGATGGCGCCGGCCGTTTCGACCGCGTCCATCCATTCGGCGTCCGCCGAGACGAACAACGCGCCCGGCGCTCCCGCGATGATCTGCCGCGCCAGCGCCGACGACGCCGCGAAAACCAGCACCGGGCGCGCATGGCCGGCGGCCGCCCAGGCATCGGCGGTGGCGGTCAGCGCTTCGGTCAGGCTGCTCGCGGCGTGGATGCGCAAGGGGGCGGCGCTCGCCGGCATGGCGCTGACAGCGGCGAGCAGCAGCGCGACGAAAAATCCGATCATCCGCGACGTCATGGCAGGCTTATCGCAAGCGGCGGTCGCTTTGGCCAGTTCGCCGGCCGGGGCGACGCCGCAACAGCCGCCGGGTTTCGACGCCAGCCAGGCCCTGAAGCCATCGACCCGCGTTGCCAGCCGCCGCCGCCAGCGACTAGGGGAGGCGCGATGCAAACCGCCGCCCCGCCGTTCGACCCGCGCCTGCTGCGCGATGCCTTCGGCTGTTTCGCCACCGGCGTCACCATCGTCACCGGGCGCGACCCCGATGGCGGGCGCGTCGGGCTGACCGCCAACAGTTTCACCAGTGTCAGCCTCGATCCGCCATTGCTGCTGTTCTGCCCGTCAAACACCGCCTCGGCGCTGCCGGCGCTGCGGGCAAGCCGGCGCTTCGCCATCAACGTCCTCGATTTGGATGGCGAGGCGGTCGCCCAGCGTTTCGCCATGCGCAACCTCGATCGCTTCGCCGAGCACGACTGGATCGATTGGGACGGGCTGCCGGTGCTGGCCAAGGCGAAGGCGGCCTTTGCCTGCTCGCTCCACGCCGATCACGATGGCGGCGACCATCGCATCTTCGTGGGCAAGGTCGAACGCTTCGGCCTGGCGCCCGAGCGCGAGTCGCTGCTCTATCTCCATGGCCGCTATCGGCGGGTGCATGTCGGCGGCTGAGCTGCCCCGCGATATTCCGGAACCGGCGGGACGCGAGGGCGCCGAAACCGCGGCACTGGCGCGCGGCGGCCGCACCAGCTTCCTCGGCTATGTCCTGCGCCTCGCGGCGCGCTTTCCCTTTCTGTTCATCGCCGGGCGGCTCTATGGCGCCGAAGCCCTTGGCCGCTTCGCCTATGCGACGATGGTCGTCGAACTGGTGGCGATGCTGGCGACATTGGGCGCCCGCCGCGCCATGGCCGAGGACATGGCGCGCCGCGGCCCGGGCGGCGAGGCCGCCGCGCTCGCCGATGGGCTCGTCCTGTCCAGCCTCATCGGCGGCATCGGCGCGGCGCTGCTGATCGCTTTGCCGGGCCTGGTGTTTCCGCTGTCGGCGGCAAGCGCCTTCGATCGCTGGCTGCCGCTGATCATCGTGCCGCTCGCCGCCTGCGACGTTTCGCTCGCGGCGCTGGCGTTTCGCCACGACATCGCCGCGACGGTGCGCGCCCGCGCGCTGATCGAGCCCTGGACCTTGAGCCTGGCGGCGCTGGCGCTGGCCTTCACGCCGCTCGCCGGCGATGGCCTGATCATCGCCTATGTCGTCTCGCTGCTCGCCGCTGCCACTGCCGCCCTGCTGCCGGCGGCGCGGCGCTTCGGCTGGCCGGTCGGGTGGCGGCCGCGGCCGGCAATGCTCTGGCGGCTGGCGCGGCGCAACCTGCCGCTCGCCGGCGCCGATTTCGCCGAATGGGGGGCGCGGCGGCTCGATATCTTCATTCTCGGGCGCTTCGCCAGCGCCGAGATCGTCGGCATCTATTATGTCGCCCAGCAGATCGCCAGCCTGCCGCAGCGGATGAAATCGAGCTTCGACCCGATCCTCGCGCCTGTCCTCGCGGTGACGATCGCCCGCGGCGACATGGCGCGTGCCGCGGCGCATCTGCGCCAGACCAGCTTCTGGGTGGCGACGATGCAGGTCGGCGTCGTCGTTTCGCTGGTCTTCACCAGCCCGGCGGGGCTGGGGCTGTTCGGGCCGGTGTTCGTGCTCGGCTGGCCGGTGGTCGTCGTACTGATGACGACCGAGCTGTTCGCGGCGCAATCGGCGGTGGCCGAGGATGGCCTGATCTATGTCGCGCGCGGCGCCAATCTCGCCTGGTCGCTCGCCGGGCTCGTCGTCCAGCTGGCCGTCAGCCTGTGGCTGGTGTCGCAGTTCGATGGGATCCTGGCGGCGATGGGCGCGGCGGCGGGATTGGCGAGCGCGGCGCTGTTCCAGGCGGTCGCCAAGACGCGGCTGCTGTCGGTGCGCCTCGGTCACCCGACCATCGGCTGGCGGCCGAGCCTGTTGCTCGCCGCCGTTCCCACCGTCGCTGCCGGGTGGCTGGTGATGCAGCTGCCCGAATGGTTTCAGGTGGCGATCGGCTGGGTGGTCATCGTCGCCGTGCATCTCGCCAGCGCCTGGTTCCTGTCGTTCCGCGGCGCCGACCGCCTGTTGTTCGCGCGCGGGCTGCGCAAAGAGGCCCTTGCCGATGCCGACGAAGCCTCTAGCGTGCCGGCAAAATCCACGGGGAGTTGAGACCATGTTCGCTTTTGCCGCGTCGCGCCGGGGCTTTCTCGGCGGCACCGCCGCGCTGGTGGCGCTGTTGCCCGGCCTGGCGCGTGCCGCTGCCGGCAATGCGCAGCTCGGCACCGCGCTGCAGGGCGTCGCCGCCAGGCTGCTGCGCCGTTCTCCGGAACAGGCGACGCTGCTCGGCGCCGATCGCGGTGCCAATGCCGATCTCGCCGGCGCCTGGTCGGACGGCACCCCCGCCGGCATCGCCGAGGATCGCCGCGCCTATGCCGAATGCCGCGCGCTGCTCGCCGCGGTGCCGCGCACGGGCTTGGCGGGGGCGGATATCACCAATCTCGAGGCCGCCACCTGGGCGCTGACCACTGCCAAGGACGGCGAGGGCTTCGGCTATGGTTTTGTCGGCCCCTCGGGGGGCTCGCCCTATGCCGTCACCCAGCAGAACGGCACCTATTCGCAGGCCGCCGAATTCCTTGATTCCTACCACCGCCTCGAGGACAAAGCCGGCGCCGACGCCTATGTCAGCCGGCTCGGCAAGGTCGCGGCGCTGTTCGACGCCGAGACCGACAAGATCCGCGCCGATGCTGCCCTGGGCGTGGTGCCGCCGGCGTTCGTCCTCGCCAACGCCATCGGCCAGCAGCAGGCGCTGGCGAAGACGCCGGCCGGCCAGTCGAAGTTCGTGCAGAGCTATGCCCGCCGCGCCGCCAAGCTCGGCCTGCCCGACCGTTCGGCCGAACTGACGGCGATGGTCGAAAGCCAGCTCTACCCGGCGCTTGCCCGCCAGACGGCGGCGCTGCAGGCGCTGCCCCGGTCGGACGACGCCGGCGTCTGGAAGCTGCCGCAGGGCGACGCCTATTATCGCTACAATCTCAGGGCGCAGACGACGACGTCGCTCAGCCCCGACGAGATCCACAAGACCGGCTGGGAGCAGAACCGCGCCTATGAAGCCGAGATGGACGCGATCCTGAAAGCCCAGGGGATTACCCAGGGCAGTGTCGGCGCGCGCGCTGCCGCGCTCAACAATGATCCGCGCTTCCTCGAAGCCGACAGCGACGCCGGGCGCGCCAAGGTCATCGCCGATGTCCAGGGCGCCATCGACGGCATCCGCAAGCTGCTGCCGGCGATCTCCAAGCTCGGCCTCAAGGCGCCGATCGAGGTCAAGCGCGTGCCGGTCGACATCCAGGACGGCGCCAGCCTCGGCTACATGAACTTCGCTGCCCCCGACGGCAGCCGCCCGGCGATTTACTACATCAACTTGAAGAAGATGGACTTCTGGCCGCGCTGGACGCTGGCGACTCTGTCGGCGCACGAAGGCCTGCCCGGCCATGCCTGGCAGGGTGCCTATCTCGCCGAGCATCCCGAAGTCGTCTCGCCGGTGGCGCAGCTCATCGGCTTCAACGCCTTTGTCGAAGGCTGGGCGCTCTATGCCGAGCAACTCGTCGACGAAGCCGGCTATTACGCCAAGGACCCGTTCGGCCGGCTGGGCTATCTCAACGCCGCGCGCTTCCGCGCCGTACGGCTGATCGTCGATACCGGCATCCATGCGATGAAGTGGAGCCGCGACAAGGCGATCGAGGTGATGATGGCCGAAACTGGCCGCGCCCGCGGCGCCGTCACCAGCGAAATCGACCGTTATTGCGTCTCGCCCGGCCAGGCCTGTGGCTACAAGATCGGCCACAACGAGATCCTGCGCCAGCGCGCCCGCGCCAAGGCGGCGCTCGGGGCGAAATGGGACCAGCGCGACTTCAACGACGCGCTGGTGGTGACGGGCGGGGTGCCTTTGGCGTCGTTGCCGGGGGTCGTCGACCGGATGATCGGCGCCGTCAGGGCATAATCGGGGGGCGACAGGGGGCCTTTCGGGGAAGGGCCTTCAATCGCTGATCTCAAACGCCGCCTCGGGATCGAGCATCGCCGCGACGCGCAGCGCCGCGCGCCGGGCGAAGCGCAGGGTTTCGGCCTTGCGGCGCGCCGGCGCCAGGCCGTGCCAGGGGGCGGAGCGGAGCTGCTCGGCGTCGAAACGGTCGGCGACCAGCAGCCCCGTCGCTTCGGGGCGAAAGGCCGGCGTGTCGAAATCGCCGAGCGGAAAGCCCGCCGGCACGGCCCAGAAGAAGCGGTCGCACCAATCGAGATACTCGGGCCATTTGCGGTCGCCGCGCAGGTCGGCGAGGCTGACCTTGATCTCGACGAGCGTCAGCCGGCCGTCGCCGCCGAGCCCGACTATATCGGCGCGGCGGCCGCAGCCGAGCGGTACTTCGGCGAGCGGCGCGACGCCGGCGCGGACCAGCCAGCGCGAGACGCCGCGAACGACGTCGGGAGCGGTGAGGGGGGCGAGTGGCTGGCTGGCCATCGACACACTCTGCCGGAACAGAGTGGGAACGGCAAGGGTCGGCTCGTGGCGAGACCCTTCCCTCCCCCAGCCGCTGCGCGCCGTCTGCGACTCCCCGCAAGCGGGAGCGGAGAAGAGTTAGCGGTAGAAGACGTGGCGGCCGATGGTGGCGACGCGGGTCATCCGCCAGCCGGGGCTGACGCGGACGGCGTGGAAGGCGACGGCGCGCGGCGCGACTTCGGCCCACAGGTCCTTGATGGCGATGGCGGCGATCGCCTGGGCGATTTCCCAGTCGCGGCCATCGCGCGGCGTGGCGCGCAGGCGGAAGCTGTACTGGCCGGGCTGGGTGATGACGCCGCAAACGGTATCGGCGAAACGCCCCGATTCGACGCGATTGACGATCGACTGGGCAACGGCGAGCTGGCCCTCGAGCGGCTCGCCGCGGGCTTCGAAATAGACCGCGGCGGCGAGGCAGCGCTGCTGGCGGTCGCGTTCGAGCTTGCCGGCGCTCATGTCGGCGACCAGCGCCGACAGGGTGGCGGGGCGGGCGACGACATCATCATCCTGGGCAAACGCCGCGGCAGCCTCGGGGGTTACGATGGTGGCGGCTTCGGCCGGCGCAACGACGGCAATGGACGAAGCGCCAGGCGATTCAACGATTTGCGAGGACGAAATTTGCGACGAAACGATGGAAACCGGCGACACAGTCGCGGGGTTCTGAGGAGCACCGGCGGCGACGAGCAAAAACGCGCCTGCCGCCAGCAACCCGATCCGGGCCAGGGTACCGCCCGTCCCGCCAAAGGACCGTGCGGTGGAGATTACGGTGGTGAGGGTCATTGCCCAGCCATCGTGCACGGCCTTTTCCGGGTCCGCTTCGGGCGGGGACTCTCCGTTGGAGAACTGCCACCCTTGGCTGGGCTGAAGCCCGGTCCGGTCCGCTTCGGTTCAACGTCGCGCCGCCCGCCCACGGGCAACGCTTCCACGCGACAAGCTGAACCTTATGTTACAGCGCCGGGTCAATCGGGCCCGAGCGTTTCGGCGACGAACCGTGCGGCGTCCGGGATATCCAGTTCGACCACCCAAAGATCGGGGTCGCGGCCGCGGGCGCGTTCGATCCAGGCGGGAATCGCCTCGCCGGCCGCGAGCTCCACCCAGTCATGCCCGCCGGCGAGCGCCATCACCGGCGCCAGCAGGCGCTCGTCACCGCCCGAATCGCGGGTCACGATGGCAATGCTGCCGGCGGTGGCGTCGCCGCGGGCGAGGATGGTCGCGAAGCCGCCGGCGGCGCTTACCCGCCGCATCAGCACCCCAATTCTGAAATCGCTCGCCAGCCGCGGCGGCGGCGCCACCTCAGGCCGCCTGCGCCAGGCCACCCAGCGCCGCGCGCAACGCCGCCTCGTCGCCAGCGGCACGCAGCCCCGCCACCGCCGCGGGCGAGCGCAGGGTCCGGCTGATCCGCGCCAGCGCCTTCAGATGGTCGGCGCCGGCGCCCTCGGGCGAGAGCAGCAGCACGACGAGATCGACCGGACCGCCATCGAGCGCGCCGTAGTCGACCGGCGGCGCCAGCCGCGCCACCAGCGCGGTGACGCGCGGCAGATCGGCGATGCGGGCGTGAGGAATGGCGGTGCCGTCCCCGAAGCCGGTGCTGCCCAGCAGCTCGCGCTCCTGCAGCCGCGCGAGGATGAGATCGGCCGGCAGGCCGGTGGCGGCGGCCGCCGCCTCGGCAAGCGCGCCGAACAGCGCCGGCTTGTCGCCGACGGCAAGCGCCGGCAACACCGCGGCGACCAGGTCGCCGAAACCGATCGAGTTCATGACCGGCGCGGCTCCACCCAACCGATGCTGCCATCGTCGCGGCGATAGACCATATTGTGGTCGCCGCTCGCCGAATTGACGAACAGCAGCGCGTTGGTGTTCCTGAGGTCGAGCATCATCACCGCGTCGCCGACGCTGGCGCGCGGAATGTCGACCCGGGTTTCGGCGATGACGACGGGGGAGTCGCCCTCGGGCTCCTGGTCGTCGGGCAGCGGCGCGAACACCTTGTACTCGGCATTGTCGAGCGACACCGGCTCGAAGGCGGGGTCGGCGACCGCATCGCTCTTGCCGCCGGGGCCATGGCGGTCCTTCAATCGCCGCATGTAGCGGCGCAGCTGCTTGTCGATGCGGCCGGCGGCGGCGTCGAAAGCGGGGTTGGCCTCGGCATCGCGCCCCGAGCCCTTGAGGATGATGTCGGCCATGACATGCATGACGATGTCGCAGGAAAAATGCCCATAGGGGCCGGGGCCAAGGGTGACCTTGGCCGATATCGCGCGGGGAAAATATTTCGCCACCATGGCGCCGAGGCGCTCGCGGACATGCTCGGCAAAGGCGGCGCCGGTATCGACCTGGTGCCCCGAAATGCGAATGTCCATGCGCTTCTCCTCATCCCCAAAACTGTAACATAGGGCCGTGGCGGCGGCGGGACTAGGCCTGTGCCCCGGGCGGGTCAATCGCGGGTCACCCGCCGCACGACGGTCCGGGCATCAGTGCAGCCAGACCGGGTCCTTGAGCGTCGCCAGAAACGTCGCGTGGCGCTCGATCTCGGCGGGGGTGGCGCGATGGTCGCGCGCGACGAAGACGATGGTTTCGGCGACGATCGCCTCGGTGGCGGCGGCGGTGGCGAGGTCGAAACCGATCTGGCGGCCGCCGGTCAGCTCGACATAGACGCGCGCCAGCAGCTCGGCATCGAGCAGCGCGCCATGCTTGGTGCGGGCGCTGAGGTCGATATTGTAGCGCGCGCACAGGCCGTCGAGGGTGTTCTTGCCGCCAGGATGCTTCTTGCGGGCGAGCTCGAGGGTGTCGATGGCGCGCGAATGCGGGATGACCGGGCGCTTGATGCGCTTCAGCTCCCAGTTGAGGAACTCCATGTCGAAGACGGCATTGTGCGCGACGAGCGGATCCTCGCCGATGAAGGCAAGGAAATCGTCGATGACCATCTCGAAGATCGGCTGGCCGGTGAGGAAATCGCTGCTCAGGCCATGCACCGCCTGGGCATCCTTGGGCATCGGCCGGCAGGGGTCGATATAGCTGTGGAAGCTGCGGCCGGTGACGATGCGGTCGATCATCTCGATGGCGCCGATCTCGACGATGCGATGGCCGTCGCCGGGAAAGATGCCGGTGGTTTCGGTGTCGAAGACGATTTCGCGCATGGGCGGGGCTGTAGCGTTGTTGCGGGGCGGAGAGAAGTGGGCCTCCGGCGGGCAGGGGATGACCCCCTTCACCCGCTTTCTTTTCGCGCATGTATCGATGGCAAACGCATTCAGAAGGCGAGTGACGGCCTCCGCCCTGTCGGCATCGCCAGCGAGCTGCCCTAGACTTCCCGCTCGGCGACGAACGGCTCTAGGTCGCCCTTGTCGCGGGCCTCCTCAAGCATTGTCATTTGGAACTTCCCTGTATGCCAGCAGATGCAATCGCTTAGGCCGGAACGACCCGTCGGCGTCCTTCACCATCTCCACCGCCAAATCCGCCCGAACCGTCTCAAGCGCAGCCAAAGCCTCTGCATCTACAGTAGGGTACAAGCCCATAGGATAGCGCTTATCCGGCATATCCGGATTATCGATGACCCTAGCTGCCCAGCCTTGCTTTGCCCGGTCCCTATCGGTTGCTCTTATCTCAATCAGCGTATCGGGCATGTTCACAATTTCCGTATCCCCGACGCCCTCTAGGTCTGCATCAATCGGGAACTGTCCAATGGACTCAGGACCAACGGTCACGCCGGGCGCCTTAATGACGGAGCCCGGCTGCCGCTTTGCCGGCCGGAAAAAGTCAGAAACCGGCTTCACGAGGCTGCGCATCCGCGATTGTGGAAGCCGCTCTGCCAGTAGGGCGTCAACCGCATCTCTGGTGAGAGTGAGCTTGTCGGCAATGATCATGATAACAGTGTTGTAATCTCCTTCGATATGCAGCGGCCGGTCCGGCAGCTCTTTCTTTTTCTTACGAACAAAGCTATAAGCTGCCAGTGCCACATAAAAAGTGACGCCCAGCATAAATAGTGTAACAAGGGCTTCGTATTCTGGCGGCGCATCAACTCCCGTTAGAGATTCTAGGCCACCGATTACCTTTGCGTCAACGTCTTTCTGATAAATTCCATAAAGTTCGATCAAAAGGTCAATGAGAAGCGAACCCGCTTTGATCTCAGAAACGGTGATGGAAACGATGCGATACTCTGAACCAGGAGCGGCAGCGGACATTGCCGCGACGCCCTCGCTCAATAGGAGCGCCTGAGCCTGAAGCGCCTCAATCACCTGTTCCAGCGGCACGTCTGCCGCTGAATACTCGATACGGTGACGGACAACGGCCATGGCGCTCTCTAGCAACTTCCAGCCTAGCGATGAGCCGTGCCCGCAACGAGTCAACTGTTAACTATGTGAAGGGGATACATCCCCATGTTTGATGCGTGTTTCAGGTGGTCCCAAGATTGTTGTCTGCGGTACTACCCAGTACTTTGGGACGACTGAGGAAGGCATATCTCAGTGTGGCTTTAATGGCGTCATCATCACTTGACTGATTAAGCCGTAAGCCAGCCCGATGATTTATCCCGCTTCGTCTATTGACGGCATGACTTTTGGAGCTTATTTAGCGAACGATCGCTGGCCACCAGGAGCGGTCGCGAGTTAGGTTTACAATCGACATTGTCGCCTTTCTTTTTTCGGTCCTGCCAACCTCGCAGGTAAGGTGGCTTCGGTCCCTCAGACCGAAAGCGAGAACGGTCGCCCCAACCAAGGAAAGTGGGTGAAGGGGCTCAGCCCCTTCCCGCCGGAGGCCCTTTTTCCTTCGCCATTCTAAAGGGAAGCGACCAGCCGCCGCACGGCAAGCCAGGTCTCGCGGCGACCACGGCCGGTTTCGATCACCACATCCGCGCGGGCACGCTTCTCGCGGTCGGGCATTTGCGCCTTCAGGATGCCGGCGAGCTTGGCGCGCGTCATCCCCGGCCGCGCCAGCACCCTCGCCCGTTGCACGCGGTAGGGTGCCGAAACGACGACGGTCAGGTCGCAATGCCGCCAGCCGCCTTTTTCGAAGAGCAAAGGCACATCGAGGACGATCGCGCGGCGGCGGCGGTGTGCCTGGAGGAAGGCCGATTGCGCTTCGCCGACGAGGGGGTGGAGAATGCGCTCGAGGGTGCGCAGCGCCGCGTGGTTGCCGAAGACCGCGGCGCCGAGGCGGTCGCGGTGGAGACCGCCTTCGTGAGTCGTGCCGGGGAAGGCGGCTTCGATCGCGGCGAGCGCGCGGCCGCCGGGGCCCTGGACGCGGCGGACCTCGGCATCGGCGTCGAAGACCGGCACGCCGAGCTTGCGGAACATGGCGGCCACGGTCGATTTGCCCATGCCGATCGAGCCGGTGAGGCCGATGATGACGGTGGTGCGCTTCATCGCGTCAGCAGTGCCCGGAGTTCGGCATCGTGCTGGCGCGGCGGCGCGGTGCCGAAGAAGATCTCGAAGGCCAGCGCCGCCTGGCCGATGAGCATGGTCAGGCCATCGATGGTGGCAAGGCCGCGGGCGCGCGCGGCGACAAGCAGCGGGGTTTCGAGGGGCACGTAAACCGCGTCGAATACCGTGCAGTCGGGCGGCAATGCCGACAGGTCGAGATCGAGGGGCGGCTGGCCGGCCATGCCGAGGCTGGTGGCATTGAACAGCAGCCGCGCCTCGGGCGATGGCGGCAGCGGGCCGCCCCATTGCAGCACGGTTCCCGGCTGGCCGGTGGCGCGAAGCAGGTCGGTGGCCGTGTCCATGTTGCGCGCCATGATCGTCACCCAGCCGGCGCGCAGACCGCGCGCCGCCATCGCCGCCGCCCGCGCCGCGCCGCCGGAACCGAGGATGATCACCTCGCGGCCTTCGATGCCGAGGTCCGAACAGGGGCCAAGGATGCCGTCGATATCGGTGTTGGCGGCGCCGATGCGGCCATCGTCGAAGACTTTGAGCGTGTTGGCGGCGCCGGCAAAGGCGGCACTGTCGTCGATATCGTCGACGAGATCGAGCACCGCGATCTTGTGGGGAATGGTGACGTTGACGCCGCGCAAGCCCATCGCCGGCAGCGCGCCGACGAAGTCGCCGAGACGCTCGGGGGCGACGGGGAAGCGGCTGTAGTCGCCGTCGATCCCGAGTTTTTCGAGCCAGAAGCGGTGAATGCGCGGCGATTTCGAATGGGCGACCGGCCAACCGATGACGCCGGCGACGGGGGGCATGGGCGGGGTCATGCCGCCAGCACCCCCTTGACGCGGAGTTGACCGAGCAGCGCGAGCAGCGGCAGGCCGCGGATGGTGAACTGGTCGCCGACGATATTCGTGAACAACTGCGCCCCCCGGCCTTCGATGCGATAGCTGCCCACACAGCCCCACACCGCCTCGCCCTCGGCGTCGAGATAGGCGGCGATGAAGGCCTCGGACAAGGCGCGCATCGTCAGCCGAGCGGCGCCGACGGCACGCCAGGTCGCCTGCCCGGCCTCGGCGATGACCGCCGCCGAGACGAGTCGATGCGTCGTGCCGGCAAGATCGCGCAGCTGCGCCGCCGCCGCCCCACGGCTGCCAGGCTTTTCGAGCAGCCGGCCATCGGCGGTGACGACGACCGAATCGGCGCCGATCACCAGCGCTTGCGGGTGCCCGCGCGACACCTTGAGCGCCTTCAATTCGGCAAGGGCATCGGCGATACGCTCCGCCGGCGCGCCTTCAGCGGCGAGCGCTTCGAGCAGCGACGTCTCGTCGACGTGCGCCGGGATCGCGACATGCGCGACGCCGGCGGCGGTCAGCATCGCGGTGCGCGCCGCGCTCTGGCTAGCGAGAATGATCACACCTGCGGCTCGCGGCGCGCCTGGACGAGGTTGATGATCGCTGCCGCGGTCTCCTCGATCGAGCGCCGCGTCACGTCGATCACCGGAATGTCGTGATCGGCGAACAGCCGCCGCGCGAAGGCGACCTCGGTTTCGATGCGGCCGAGGTCGACATAATCGCTGTCGGGGAGCTTGCCGAGGCTGATCAACCGGTTGCGACGGATCATCATCAACCGTTCGGGCGCCGTCGTCAGCCCGACGACGAGTGGCGACTTGAGCTCGAAGAGCATCGCCGGCGGCGGCGATTCGATGACCAGCGGGATGTTCGCCGTCTTGTAGCCGCGGTTGGCAAGATAGATCGCCGTTGGTGTTTTCGACGATCGCGACACGCCGGCAACGACGATATCGGCATCCTCCCAATCGTCCTGCCCGGCACCATCGTCGTGCGCCATCGTATAGTTGATCGCATCGACGCGGCGGAAATAGGCCTGGTCCATGATGTGCTGGCGCCCCGGTCGCCGCGTCGCCGTCTGGCCGAGCAGGTCCGACAGCGCGCTGATCGTCGGATCTAGCGGCGAGACCAAAGGCAGCCCCATGGCGGCGCAGCGCTGTTCGAGGCGCTCGCGCACCGCGCCATCGACCAGGGTGTAGATGATCAGCCCCGGCCGCTTGGCGATTTCCTCGAGCACGCGGTCGAGATGGCCCTCGGAACGCACCATCGGCCAGAAATGCTTGACCGATTCGACGCCCTCGAAACGCGCCAGCCCGGCCTTGGCGATCGATTCCAATGTCTCACCGGTCGAGTCGCTGACCAGGTGGAGGTGGAGGCGATTGGCGGTCAAGACGTCAGGCCGACAAAAAGATTGGCGAGGAGGAATCTGGGGATAAGCATGGGTGCAAAGGGTTAGGCCGGCGGCGGCCCGCGATGCAATCGGCTTTCGCCGCCGATTCCGCCGGGTCACCCACATTTCCACCACAAGCCATCCACCGGTTGAAGACTCCACAGGCAGGGCTGTGGATAATGGGGATGGAATGGCTGAATCGCCGGCTGTCACGCGGCTGTCACACGATCGCCTGTGGATGGAATCGGGGACATGGCAACAATCCGCAGCGGCAACCCCGTACTACTACTGTCATCAATGATTCATATTCCAGGAAGGTGGCAGGATGGCTGGCCGGCGATCGCAGGCCCTTGACCCGATGGCGGGGGACCGCGAAACCGCTGCCATGATCCATGCCAAGCCCGATAGCGACCCGCCGCTCCTCGCCGTTCTGAAGGGCGATCGCCGCGACCCGCCGCCCGTCTGGCTGATGCGCCAGGCCGGGCGCTATCTGCCCGAATATCGCGCGCTGCGGGCGGAAAAGGGCGGTTTCCTCGAGCTCGTCTATGACAGCGATGCCGCGGCCGAGATCACCCTGCAGCCGATCCGCCGCTTCGGCATGGATGGCGCGATCCTGTTCTCGGATATCCTCATCGTCCCGCACGCCATGGGCCAGGGGCTGAGCTTCGGCGTCGGCGAGGGGCCGCAGCTGACCCCGGCATTGGGAGATGGTGTGCTCGACGGCCTCGAACCCCAACCGCTGCATTTCCAGAAGATCTACGAAACTGTTGCCAAGGTACGCGCGCAACTGCCGCCGGCGGTGACAATGCTCGGTTTCGCCGGCTCCCCCTGGACGATCGCCACCTATATGGTGGCGGGCCATGGCTCGAAGGACCAGGCCGAGGCGCGGCGGCTGGCCTATCGCGATCCGGCGGCGTTCCAGGCGCTGATCGATCGCATCGTCGCGGTGACGGTCGATTATCTCTCGGGCCAGATCGAGGCGGGTGCCCAGGCGGTGCAGCTCTTCGACAGTTGGGCGGGGTCGCTGGCGCCGGCGCAGTTCGATCGCTGGGTGATCGCGCCGACCGCCGAGATCGTCAGCCAGCTGATGGTCCGCCATGGCGAAGTGCCGATCATCGGCTTCCCCAAGGGCGCCGGCGCCAAGCTCGCCGCCTATGCCGCCGAAACCGGCGTCGACGCCGTCGGGCTCGACGAGACGATCGACCCCGAATGGGCCGATGCGATGCTGCCGCCCGACATGCCGGTGCAGGGCAATCTCGATCCGCTGGCGCTGATCGCCGGTGGCGAAGCGTTGACCAGCAGCGTCGCGCGCATTCGCGCCGCCTTCGACGAGCGCCCGCACGTCTTCAACCTCGGCCATGGCATATTGCCCGACGCGCCGATCGCCCATGTCGAACAATTGCTCGAAATGCTGCGGCGGCCGCTGTGAACGATTGGGTCGGCTGGCTGGGTGACGCCTATCTCTGGGTCAAGGCGTTCCATGTCATCTTCGTGATCTTCTGGATGGCGGGGCTGCTGATGGCGCCGCGGCTGCTGGTCTATTGGCATGGCGTGCCCGGCGATTCGCCCGATAACGCGCTATGGGCAGGGCGCGCCGACCGGCTGCGGCGGATCATCCTCAATCCCGGGGCGGTGGTGGTCTTCACTTTGGGGCTGATGTTGGCGTTCAGCTATGGCTGGGCGGGCAATGGCTGGCTGCACGTCAAATTCGCGCTGGCGCTGGCGATGGGTGGTTTTCATGGCTGGTGCACCGCGACGATCAAGCGCTTCGCCCGCGGCGAGCGGCCCTATAGCGAGCGTACCCTGCGGATGCTCAACGAGCTGCCGTCGTTGTTGACGATCGCCATCGTCATCCTGGTGGTGGTCAAGCCCTTCTGAAATAGCTGCCATGCTTATTGTATGGCGGTTGACCTTTTCGGCCGATGGCGTGCCAAGGCGCCGGCATGACCGAAGCCTTCCCCAACAGTGGCGAAGCGATCGCCTTTGCCGTCGAGGATCTCGGCCGGCTGCTACGCCGGCGCATCGATAACGTGCTTTCGAACGAAGCACTGACACGCCCGCAATGGCGGCTGATGGCCTATGTGATGCGCGAACCCGGTCTCAGCCAGACCTTGCTCGCCGAGCGCCTCGAACTGGCGCGGGCGGCGACCGGTGCGACGGTCGACCAGCTCGAGCGCATCGGCCTGATCGAGCGCCGCCCCGACGGTGACGATCGCCGGATCTGGCGCATCTACCCCACGCCACAGGCGATGGCGCTGCTCGCGCGGTTGCGCGGGTTCAGCCACAATGTGCTCGGCGATGTTCTTCATGGCTTCGAGCCCGATGAGATTGCCTTGCTGGCAGAGCAGTTCCACCGCCTTATCGGCAACATGCAGGAGCCTGATCGATGACCGATGACCTTGCGCTGCTCGATCCCGCCCGGCCCGACCGCTTCGCCGACGGCTCGGCGCACGCGCTCTTCCGTCGGCTACGCGCCGAGGCGCCGATCCACCGCTGCGAGGGCGGTGAGTTCGGCAGCTATTGGTCGATCACCCGCCATGCCGATATCAGCGCCATCGAGAATGACCCCGACACCTATTCGTCATCCTGGACGCGCGGCGGCATCTCGATCATCGAGCCGCCGCCGGGGGATGTCATGCACGCCAATGCGCTGGGCATGGTGTCGTTCATCACGATGGATCCCCCCGATCATGCCGCCAAGCGCCGGGTCGTGGCCCCGGCCTTCACGCCGTCGGAGATGCAGCGCCTTGCCGGCGATATCCGCCGCCGTACCGTCGAGCGGCTCGAAAGCCTGCCGCGCGGCGCGGTGTTCGATTGGGTGAGCGACGTATCGGTGCCGTTGACGACCGACATGCTGGCGATCCTGTTCGACTTCCCCTGGGAGGAGCGCGCCAAGCTGCGGCTCTGGTCGGATGCGATCGTCAGCCTCGACATGATCCGCCACCAGCCCGATGCCCGCATGGCGCTGGTCATGGAAATGGCGCAGCGTTTCCTCGCGCTGTGGCAGGAGCGGCTGGCGGCACCGCCCGCCCTCGATCTGCTGTCGATGATGATCCACTCGGATCAATATGACCGGATCGACCAGATGGAATTCGTCGGCAACATGGCGCTGCTCATCGTCGGCGGCAACGACACGACGCGCAATTCCATGTCGGCACTGGCCGAGGTCATCGGCCGCTGGCCGGACGAATGGGCCAAGGTCGTCGCCGATCCGACGCTGGCGCTGAACGTCGCGAGCGAGGTCATCCGCTGGCAGTCGCCGGCGGCGCATATGCGGCGGACGGTGACGCGCGATACCGATTTCCAGGGCCAGCGCTTCGCCGCCGGTGACAAGATCGTGCTCTGGTATCTGTCGGGCAACCGCGACGAGGGGGTTTTCCCGGATGGCGACCGCTTCATCGCCGATCGGCCCAACGCCCGGCGGCACCTGTCCTTCGGCCATGGCATTCACCGCTGCGTCGGCGCGCGGCTGGCGGAGCTGCAGATCGGCATTTTGATCGAGGAAATGGTTCGCCTCGGCATCCAGCCGCAGCCCGCCGGGGCGGTGGTGCGCGACGCGCATCCCTTCATCTCGTCGATCAGTGCGGAGCCGGTGATTCTCGGTTGAGCCTTGCATTTATGTAGCGATCGCTACATACCGGCGTCAGACGACGTTGGGAGCGGGCGATGGCGGGAATGAACGGGCGGCAAATGCTGGTGGCGGCGATCCTGGGGGTGATCCTCTGGTATGTGGCGGCGCTGCTGTTGGCGTGGCTGGCGCCGATGGGGGTGCTGAGCGGGTCGGCGCGGGTCTGGACCTATCTGCTGATCTTTCCGGGCACTCTGCCCTTCGTTCTGTTGATGTGGCGGGCGACGGGGGTGGCGCGTGGCCAGCTCGGACTGGCGATGGCAATCGGCACGACGGCGGCGATGTTCTGTGATGGGGTCGCGCTGGCGTGGTTCCCGGGGCTTTATGGCGGCGAGGCCAATGTCGCCGCCGCCGGTGCGGCGATCTTGTGGGGCGCCGCCGTCGGCCAGGTCCTTGGGATGGCAATCGCCGCCGGCAGCGCCCGTAAGTAAAGTGGGTCAAGGGCCTCAGCCCCTGCCCGCCGGAGGCAATACTTCCCTCTACGTCGCCCGCCGTGCCTTCTCGGCGATCCCCGACACGCCTTCGCGGCGTTCGAGTTCGGCGCGGATGTCGTCGAAGCTCAGCCCCATGTCGGCGAGCAGCAGTGCCAGGTGGAACATCAGGTCGGCGGCCTCGCCGATCATGCCGTCGCGGTCGTTCCCGACGGCGGCGATGACGGTTTCGACGGCCTCTTCGCCGAGTTTCTGCGCCATCTTGGCGCGGCCCTTGGCGGTCAACTTGGCGACATAGCTCGTTGCCGGGTCGGCGCGGCGGCGCTCGCGGATGGTTTCGAGCAGCAGGTCGAAACGATCGCTCACGGCCGCACCGCGAGCCCCGCTGCCGCCAGCGCCGCCTTGGCATCGGCGAGCGACGCCTGGCCGAAGTGGAAGATCGACGCTGCCAGCACCGCCGAAGCATGGCCCTGCGTCACCCCGGCGACAAGATCGTCGACCCCGCCGACGCCGCCTGAGGCAACGACCGGCACCGGCACCGCGTCGGCGATGGCGCGGGTGAGGGCAAGGTCATAGCCCGAGCGCGTGCCGTCGCGGTCCATGCTGGTCAGCAGGATCTCGCCCGCCCCCAGCCGCGCCGCCTCGATCGCATAGGCCACGGCGTCGATCCCCGTCGCCCGCCGGCCGCCATGCGTGAAAATCTCCCACCGCCCCGGCGCCACCGCCTTGGCGTCGACCGCGACGACGACGCATTGATCGCCAAAGCGCGCCGCCAGCTCGCCGATCAGCGCCGGCCGCGCGATAGCGGCGCTGTTGACCGCCACTTTGTCAGCCCCTGCCAGCAGCAGCGCCCGCGCGTCGTCGACACTTCGCACCCCGCCGCCAACGGTCAGCGGCATGAAACACGCGTCCGCCGTCGCCGCGACGATTTCGAGCAGCGTGCCGCGGTCCTCGTGGCTTGCGGTGATATCGAGGAAGCACAGCTCGTCGGCCCCCGCGGCGTCATAAGCTCGCGCCGCCTCGACCGGATCGCCGGCATCGCGCAAGCCGACAAAATTGACGCCCTTGACGACGCGGCCGTCGGCGACGTCGAGGCAGGGGATGACTCTGATGGCCAAAGGCATTTATGCCTCCGGCGGCAAGGGGCTGAGCCCCTTGACCCACCTTTTTTGGCTCCGGCTCATGCGGCTGCGAGCGCTTCTGCCAGGGACAGGCGGCCATCGTAGAGTGCGCGGCCGGTGATGACACCTTCAATCCCCGGCTCGCCCGCCAGCGCCTCGATATCGGCAAGCCCGGCAACACCCCCCGACGCGATCACCGGCAAATGCGTCGCCGCCGCCAGCGCCACCGTCGCCGCGATATTGACGCCCTTGAGCATCCCATCGCGGCCGACATCGGTGAACAGCAACGCCGCCACGCCGACATCCTCGAAGCGCTTGGCAAGCTCGACGATGCCGACCGCCGAGACATCCGCCCAGCCGCGCGCCGCCACCAGGCCGTCACGCGCATCGGCGGCGACGACGATCCGGCCGGGATGCGCATGGGCGCAGTCGCGAACCAGCGCCGGGTCCTCGAGCGCCGCCGTCCCCATCACCACCCGCCAGGCGCCACGCGCCAGCCAGGCCTCGACATTGTCGCGCGTGCGGATGCCGCCACCGACCTGGACCTTGCCGGCAAAGGCGGCGATGGCGGTGGCGATCGCCTCGCCGTTGCGGCTGGCGCCGGCGAAGGCGCCATCGAGGTCGACCATGTGGAGATGCGTTGCCCCCGCGGCGGCAAAAGCGCGCGCCTGCCCGGCGGGGTCGGCGCCATAGACGGTGGCGCGTGCCATATCGCCTTCGGCAAGGCGAACGACTTCGCCGCCCTTCACATCGATCGCCGGAAAAATGATCACGCGAAACTCCCCTCCCGCTCGCGGGAGGGGCTGGGGGTGGGAAGTATCTCACCCAAATCCTGAACGTCGGCGCCGGCGTTCCCTCCCCCGACCGCTGGCGCTTCGCGCCGTCTGCGACTCCCCGCAAGCGGGAGGGGAGAAGAAAGCCAGTTCTTCAGGAACGCCAGCCCATAGGCCTGGCTCTTCTCGGGGTGGAACTGCACCCCGGTAATATTGCCGCGCGCGACGATCGCCGGAAATTCGCCGCCATGATCGGCGACCGCCAGCACTTCGGCGACATCCTCGGGGTCAAAGCGATAGGAATGCACGAAATAGGCATGGCCGGCGGGCGCGTCGCTGCCGGCGACCGGCACCACGGCATTCCACCCCATGTGCGGGATCTTCAGCGTCGGATCGGCGGGCGTGAGCCGTGTCACCTTGCCGGGCAACCAGCCGAGGCCGCGATGCACGCCATGCTCATGCCCCTCGCTCGCCAGCAGCTGCATGCCGACACAGATGCCGAGAAAGGGCACTCCGCGGCCGAGTATCGCTTCGGCCAGCGCCGCCTCGATCCCCGACGCCGCCCGCAGCGCGCCGATGCATTGCGCAAAGGCGCCAACCCCCGGCAGGACGATGCGGTCGGCGCTGGCGATGCGTGCCGGATCGCTGCTGATCTCGACCTCGCCTGCCCCCGCCGCCGCCAGCGCGCGGGCGGCGGAGCGGAGGTTGCCGGCGCCATAATCGACGACAGCGATCCGCTCAGACATCGGTCATGCCACCCAGCGTGCCCTTGGTCGAGGGCACCACCCCCGCCTGGCGCGGATCGAGCGCGACGGCGACCTTCAAAGCCCGTGCCAGCCCCTTGAAGCAGCTTTCAGCGATATGGTGATTGTTGACGCCATAGAGCGTTTCGATGTGGAGGGTGATCCCGGCGCTGCCGGCGAAGGCGGCGAAGAATTCCTTGAACATTTCGGTGTCGAGCTCGCCGAGCTTGGGCTGGGTGAACGCCGTCCGCCAAATGAGATAGGGCCGACCGGAAATATCGAGCGCCACCCGCGTCAGCGTCTCGTCCATCGGGATCAGCGCGTCGCCATAGCGGGTGATGCCGCGGCGGTCGCCTAGCGCCTTGGCGAAGGCTTCGCCGAGCGCCAGCCCACAATCCTCGGTGGTGTGATGGCCGTCGATGTGGAGGTCGCCCTTCGCCGTCAGGGTGATGTCGACCAGGCTGTGGCGCGACAATTGCTCGATCATGTGATCGAGAAAGCCGATGCCGGTCGAAACTTGATAAACGCCGCTGCCATCGAGATCGATCGCCACTTCGATGGCGGTTTCCTTGGTGACGCGGCTGACGGAGGCGGTGCGCATGGCGGCGCGTTAGGGCATCGCCGCCGGGGCGGCAAGCATGGTGCGGCGCCGCATGAAAACCCACTTGCAAACTAGGCTTTACCGGGCGCAACATCTGCTGAGTCGCGCGTCTTCCCGATCGATGACAGGCACATGCCATGATCAGCCGCCCCGCCCGCAATACCAAAGGCTTTGCCGACCACTTCGCCCATTGGTTCTGGCGCGCCCTTACCGCGCTGGTCTTCGCCGGTGTGCTGGCGCTGTGTCTGGCGCCGCCGGCCGGTGCCGCGCCCCGCGGTTTCGATGGCGTCTGGCGGGTCGAGCTCGATCATCCCGGCGGGCCGCTGCCTTTCGGCCTCGAGGTTCACACCGGCCAGGGCGCGCCGGCGGTGTTCCTCTTGAACCCGCCCGAGCGCCTGCGCGCCGAACGCGCCAGCCTCGACGGAAATGTGCTGACCCTGGAATTTCCCTCCTACCGCTCCAGCCTGCGTCTCGAACTCGGGCGTGACGGCCGGCTGACCGGCACCGCTGACTTCATCCGCCGCGCCGGCCCGGTGACGCTGCCGGCGCGCGGCCAGCGTGGCGCCTGGCGCTTCACCGCCACCCCGGCGCGCCCCGCCGCCGATCTGACCGGGCGCTGGCTGGTCCAGTACGGCACCAGCCGCGGCGTCGCCATCCTGCGCCAGACCGGCAACCGCGTTACCGGCGCCGTCCAGCTGCCGAGCGGCGACACCCGCTATCTTGCCGGCGAGCTTTCGGGGCGCGACCTCGCACTGTCGCATTTCGACGGCAGCGCCACTGCCCTGTGGCGTGCCCGGCTGGAGGGGGGCCGTCTCGCCGGCGAACAGTATTTCCCGAACAGCCCGGCCGGCAGCGCGTGGAGCGCGACGCGCCTCGCCGGTGCCCCCGCGCCCGAAGCGATCGCCGTCGAAGCCCCGGCGAGCGACCGCCTGGCCTTCCGCTTTCCGGACAGCGCGGGCCGCATGGTCAGCCTCGCCGACGCGCGCTACCGCGGCAAGGTCGTCGTCATCACCCTGGGCGGCGCCTGGTGCCCCAATTGCCACGACGAGGCGCGCTTCCTCGCCGACTACGCTCGGGCGCATGCCCCGCGCGGCGTCGAGATCATCGGCCTCAACTTCGAATATGGCGACGACCCGGCGCGCGCCTTCCGCCAGATCGACAGTTTCGCGGCGCGTTACGGCATCGGCTATCCGATGCTGCTCGCCGGCCAGCCGACCCCCGAGTCGACAAAAGCCGCGCTGGGCGCGCTCGGTCCGGTGAAAGTCTACCCGTCGACGATCTTCATCGGCCGCGATGGCCGGGTGCGCGAAGTCCATGTCGGCTGGGCCGGCCCCGCCACCGGGCTGCTTAACGTCAAGGCCAAGCGCGACTTCGACCTGACTGTCCAGCGCCTGCTGCGCGAAAAGGCCTGACGGGCGATTTCAGGATCAACCGCTGGCAACCGCGTCTATACCCTGGGACGATTGGTCTGAAATATATAGGCCGTCGCGGCACCAACGATGGTGAACAGCAGGTTCCAAGCTTTGTCGGCGGTCGCGGCGTCGGTCCTGCCGAATGCAAGTATTCCGACCGCAAATATCAGCGCGATCCCAACCGCAACCATGCCGGCCCAGCGGCTGGCGCTCCGATCCTTGTCGTCTTCGCTTCGCACCTCGCCGGCGCGATAGATGGTACCGACAGAGATTATGCCTGAAGCCGTGGTTGCCGTCGGATCAGGTTCTTTCAATTTAACACCCCAACAATTTCGGTATCGAGTTTGGTCGGGTCGGATGCGAAGCCGATATGAGGCCGACCAAGCGCCTTTTGCTGTTCGGCAGCCTTGATCAAGGCCAAGGCACGACGAACGATATCGGCCATAGTCGTTTCCTGCTCGTTGGCGACGCGATCGAGCATTTCCGCAATCTCGTTGCTGACTTCGAAACTAATCCTCTTGGACACGAATAAACTCCTGAAATATCCGCGATGGCGGTCGAAAGCCTGTTGCCATCAACCGATCGACGGGTGCGGATGTTCTGCGCGTCCAGCAACCGACGACAGGTCAGCAGCCGGCGGCGAGACGCTGCAATTGGACATTGGCGGTATAGCGGTGATTTGACACAGAATCAACATCCTTTTGCGCCAAAATTGCACGTCTCCTTCGCAAGACTGACACATGTCGGCCGGATAAGTGAAGGGCCGATTCGCGGGAGGAACGCCCAGCCTGTCGCAACCGCGGCGATCCTGCCGTGTCGGTGCTCCTGGGGCGCGAGGATCTTCCCGATGCTCGACGAAATCGAGGTTCTAGGTCTGGCTGACGCCCTGGCGAACCTTCCACCGGTCTTTCAGGTCCAAGCCTGGCTTGCGGCGCGAGAGGTTTGTACCGGGAAGATGCCGGCGTCGCTTTCAATCGCCGGTGATGCCGAACTCCGACACCGAGGCCGCGTTCTTGCGGACGGCACCCTCATCGAACTGGCGACGTGCGGTTTCGTCCTGTCCCTTGTGGTCTGGTTGGTCGACGGCCATGGTCACGCCCTGGTGGTGGATATCGCAAAGTCAGCAGTTTACGATCTGCGACCGGCTCGCCGGGCCTGAGGCGGCCGAGCGCGGCGTGTCGTGGCCCTACGCCGATCGTGGAATCGGGATTGAAAGTCGCGTCCAGGCGTAGCAGGCACAGCGCGGGGAGAATCTATGCAGGATCTTGCAGGCAGAGTGGCGTTCGTGACCGGCGCCGCGTCGGGGATCGGCCTCGGCATCGCGACGGCACTGGCGCAGTCGGGCGTCAAGGTGATGCTGTGCGATATCGAGGCCGACGCGCTGGAAAAGGCGGTCGCCGGGCTGAAGGCGACCAACGCCGATGTCGATGGCGTCCGCGCCGATGTCTCGTTGAAGGCCGAGCTCCAAGCTGCCGCCGACGCCACGCTGGCACGCTTCGGCAAGGTGCATATCCTCGTCAACAACGCCGGGGTCGGCGGTGGCGCCGGCTATGGCCAGTGGACCGACGCCAGCTGGGACTGGACGATCGGCGTCAATCTGATGTCGGTGATCTGGGGCATCGAGATCTTCGGGCCGCTGCTCGAATCGCACGGTGAGGGCGGCCAGATTGTCTCGACGGCGTCGATGGCCGGGCTGATCCCGGGGACCAACCCGTCCTACAATGTTACCAAATATGGCGTTGTGGCGCTTTCGGAACTGCTGCGCGGGCAATTGGCGCTCCGCGGCATCGGCGTTTCGGTGCTGTGCCCGGGCTTCATCCGCACACGCATCATGGAATCGCGCCGTGCGCTTCCCGAACGTCTGGCCGGCGCCGTCGAGACCCCGGTGATCGACGATCCCGCCGTCGACGAGATTCTCAAGATCGCCGAACAGGCCATCGCCCATGGCATCGATCCGCTGTGGGTCGGCGAGCTCGTCGTCGAGGCGATCGAGGGCGACTGGCCCTATATTCTCACCGACACCCAGTTCGAGCCGCTGTTCGATGCACGCGTGGCGGGCATCAAGGCGGGTTTCGACAAGATCAGGGACCGGGTGGCGCGGCGCTGAACGGCGATTGCTGCCGCGGCGCCGGGTGCTAGGCTGAAGGCGCCAGCGTACCGTCGATGACCGCTCCCGAAACCCGCGCCGATGCCCGGCTCTATTTCGCCAACCGGCCGTTCGTGCATGGCTTTTATGCGGTCACGCGGCGGCTGGGGCCGGTGGTGCGGGTGCCGGGCATCGGCACCATCGTCAACGATGCCGAGGTCGCCCGCGCGATCCTCGCAACGCCGGCGGTGTTCACGTCAAGCGGGCCTGGCAGCTTCGGCATATTGATCACCGAGGTGCTCGGGCCGCGCGCGCTGATCAACATGGACGGCGCGGCGCATCGCAACCTGAAGCAGGAACTCGCCGAGGTCTTTTCACCGCGCTACGTTGCCGCCGTCGCCGGCGCTGCCGCCGGACCGCGGTTGGCGGCGCTCGATGCCGCGCTGCGCGCCGGCAAAAGCGTCGATTTCGCCGCCTTCATGCGCGATTATGGCTGTGCCATGGCGTGTGAGCTGATCGGCCTGCGGCTCGATCCGGCCGACGAAGCCGCTGCCTTCGCCGATATCTTTCACCTCGCCACCGAAATCATGGCCTTTGCCGGCACCGCGCCGCGGCGATTGTCTTTGGCGCAGTCATCGGCCGCCAAGGCGCTGGCGGCGCGGCTGGCGACGCATATCGCCGCCGGCTACGCCCGCGCCGACGCGCCGCCGCAATCGCTGACGGCGCGGCTGCGCGACCAGGGCGCGGCGTTCGAAACGGTGCGCGACATGGTGACGGTGGTGCTCGTCGGCGCGGTCGAGCTGATCGTCTATGGCCTGCCGCGCGCGCTCGCCGTCATCATCGACAGCGGCAGCCTGCCGGCGCTGCAGGCCGACCCTGCCCGGCTCGACGCGGCGATCGACGAGGCGCTGCGGCTGACGACGCCGTCGAACGCCATCCTGCGCTCGGTTGCCGCCGATCACGCCATCGGCCGCCACCGCTTCCGCCGCGGCGAGCGGGTGATCATCGCCTTTCGCAACATCCTGCGCGACCCGGCGCTGTTCCCCGGCGGCGACGGCTTCGACATGACGCGCACCAACCCGCTGCGCCGGCTGGTGTTCGGCGCCGGGCCGCACGCTTGCCTGGGGGCAGCGCTGACGCTCGCCGAAATGCGCCAGGTGCTGGGGGTGGTCGCGGCGCTGCCGTCACCGCTGGCGATCGGGGCGCGGGCACGCAATCGCGGCAAGCTCTATCCCGGCTATACGCGGCTGGATGTGCGGATGATTGAGTAAGAAGAGGGCCTCCGGCGGCCAGAGGCTGAGCCCATGGCCGCCGGAGGCCGCTTACTTGCCCTCTTTCTCCAGCACGGCAGCGAAATAGCACGTCCGCCCGGCTTCGAGCGCGTCGCGCATGGCGCTGCCCGGCATCGCATAGGCGCCGGTGGCGAAGCTTTTCATTGCGCCGCTGACATGGGAATCGAGGAAGGCGCGTTTGCGGGTGTCGTCGGCGGCGAGCGAGGCGAGGACGTTGGCGGTGATGTCGTCGAAGCGGCGGAGCTGCAGCGGCCCGGTGGCGAACAGCGCGCGCAGCCGGTCGAGCGCCGCGCCGCGCGCCGCAAAGGCGGCGATGAGCAGCTCGCCGCCGGGGCGCAGGCAGCGCGCGACTTCGGCAAGGAAACGTGCCGGATCGGCATAGCCGTGCAGGCTTTCGATGTTGACGACGATGTCGAGGCTGGCGGGCTTCAGGGCCAGTGCCTCGGCGTCGCCGGTGGCGAAGGCGATGTTGGCGATGTCGGCATAGCGTTCGGCGGCGAGTGCGGTGGCGGTGGCGGCGATGTCGATGCCCGTCAGGCGGGCGGGAGCGAGGGTGGTGGCGAGGAAGGCGGCGCCGCCGCCGCGGCCGCTGCCGATTTCGGCGATGTCGAGCCCCGCGAGGCCGGCGCCGCGGCGGCCGGCGGTGGCGACGCGCCAATAGAGGTTGAGGCTGAAGGCTTCGGCAACGGCGGGCACGGGAGCGTCCCAGGGCTCATCGGGCAGCGGCCGATAGCCATAGTTCATCGTCGTCCATTCGGGCTGGGGATAGGCCCGCGCCAGGTGGCGATAGAGACGGTGGACGACGAGGCGCCGGACCGGGCCGAGCAGCCGCGCGCCAAAGGCGCCGGTGACGATGCGAGCGGGATGGAAGAGGCCGGGCATCGTGTCGGTGTAGCGGGGCCGTGCGGATGGGGCCAGCTGATGCCCTGCCGGTAATGGCGGGCTTTGACGGGATCAGGGGTCGGGCGGTGCGGTGTTGCCCGCCGACTCGGCCGGCGGAACCATGGCCGGCGCCGGCGGCGTGGGGGCCGGCGCCTTAACGGCCAGCGTCGGCGGTGGCGGCACTTTGCCGACGGCGTTGCTGGTCAGCTGGCGCTCCTTGCGCGCCTCGTCGTCCTTGCCGGACAGCACCGAGCGCAGCTTGATAAAGCGCGACAGCGTCTCATACCAGAAAGGCGCGCCGAGCGAGAGCAGCGCCACCGACAGGGTGAGGCCGGCGAGGTGGAGCATCACACCGCCGATATGATCCGGCAGGGATGATGCGTCGCTGCCCCAGGCCTGGCGCCAGCCCGCCAGCCAGGCATCGGCCGACGCCGGCAGCGTGACCACATCGCTGGCATCGGCTACCACGCCCGAACAGGTGTAGAAGGCGCTGGTCGCCGGGACCAGCTTTGCCGCCAGGCGCCCGGTGGCGTCGGCAATCGCGCCGGGCGCGGCATGAGGTAGCCGGACGGCGAGGGCTTTTACGGCCGGGGCATTGGCGGCGGCGAATTTGCGGGCCTCCGCCTTGGCGCATTGCGTCAGCATATCGTCGCCGTCCGTGACAATGGTCGGGGTCGGGGTCGGGGTCGGGGTCGGGGTCGTGGCCGTCCCGACCGGCGCGCTGGCGCTTGCGCCGGCAGCGTCGTTTGTTGCGCCGGGCTTTGCGGCGCCGTCGCCGGTTGCCAGCGCCTCGGTGCCGCCAGCAGCGGATGCCGCCGATGCCGCCGCCGCCTTACGGACGTCGGCCGCGATCTGCGCCTGCGCCAGCGCCTTCACTTTCGCTCGATACGCCGGCAGCTGCTGCTCGGCCTGCGTCGAGAGCCGGGCCGTCAGCGCCGGGTCGCGCGCCAGGCGGTTGATCAGGTCGATGGCGTCGAAGTTCAGGAACAGGACCATCAGCGTCGAAACGACCAGGGTCCATACGCGAATCTTGGCAGTGAAGATGGCGTCGACACGGTCGATGGTCTGGTCGTACCAGCCGTTGAGCTTGGCGAGGAACGGCCCCGTTGCTTCGTCGAGCATGGCGAGGCTGGCGCGCATAGCATTGCTGAGCTCGGGGTTGCTGCGCTCGTAATCGAGGATGCGCAGCCGCACGGCGGCGAGCATGGCGGCGGGGTCGGCAATGCCGGCCTCGATCAATTTGGCCTTGAGGTCTGCGTTGGATCCGGCCTTGTCGAGCAGCAGGCGAAAAAACTCCTCACGCTGCATCACAGTCGCCAGTTTCCCGGTGCCATCGCTGAGCAGCCGGTCGCGCAGCATCTCGTCGACGACCGTCAGCGCTGCCTGTCTCTCAAGCCCGAGCAGTCGCGACAGCAGGTCGGCGAGGCTGTTGCGCAGAGCGACGCCCTTCAGGTTGCGGATGCCATTGGCGAGCGTTTCGACGAGCGCCGTCGCCGCCAGGCTGAGCACCAGCATGACGAAGGTGAAGCCGATGAAGACGTCGAGGAAATGAAGCATTGCGCGTGCCTCTCGACACTGGGGCAAAGGTTCTTCAATCCGCCGCGCGACGGCGCGTGACCGTCGTCACGCGGCTCAGATGGCCAGGGTAAAATCCCCGGGGTGCTTGCCCGTGGCGCCCTCATAGTGCGAACGGATCAGCGCGAAATCGGCGGCATAATCGCCTGTCGGCCAGACGACACCGCTGATCCGCGCCGTCTTCTTCTTGTAGTCGAGCACCGAGCACAGGATCGGCACGCCGGCGCCGACCGCTATGTGATAGAAGCCCGATTTCCACTTTTCGACCTTGCCGCGCGTGCCCTCGGGCGGGATCGCCAGAATGAGGCCATGCTCGGCGGCGAACGCCTCGCGCATCTGGGCGACGAGATCGTTGGACTTCGAGCGGTTGACCGGGATGCATCCCGTCCAGCGCACCAGTCCGCCGAACGGTCCCTGGGTGAGGCTGGCCTTGCCCATGTAGCGCAGCCGCACCCGCCAGGCGGCGGCGGCGGCGAGGAACCAGATGCCGTCCCAGTTCGAGGTGTGCGGGGCGGTCAGCAGCACCGCCTTGGCATCGGCGGGCCAGTCGCCCTCGCGCTTCCAGCCGCCGAGCGCCAGAAGCGCCAGCCCCAGCCAGCGCCAGAGCTCGACACCGAGGCCACGCGCCGGGCGGGCGAGCGCCGTCCCGGGGGGAAAGACAATGTGGGTGCCGGGCGCTGCCATCGCCGGCGGGTAGCAGAGCCGCCGGCCCGCGCCACCCGGTCTTTTCGTCGGGGAAAAGCTTCCTACATCCGCCTACGTAGACGGTTCCAACCCGAAAGTACCCTTTCCCTCATGTCAGATTTCCCCGATTGGCACGGCACGACGATCGTGTCGGTGCGCAAGGGCGGCCGTGTCACGGTCGCCGGCGATGGCCAGGTCTCGATGGGGCCGACCATCATGAAGCCCAATGCCAAGAAAGTGCGCCGGTTCGGCCCGGGCGGCAGCGTCATCGGCGGCTTCGCCGGCGCCACCGCCGATGCCTTCACCCTGTTCGAACGCCTCGAAGCCAAGCTCGAGCGCTATCCCGGCCAGTTGACGCGTGCCGCCGTCGAGCTCGCCAAGGACTGGCGCACCGATCGTTACCTGCGCCGCCTCGAGGCGATGATGATCGTCGCCGACAAGGAGACGACCCTGGTGCTGACCGGTACCGGCGACGTTCTCGAACCCGTCGGCGGCATGGCGGCGATCGGCTCGGGCGGCAATTTCGCCCTCGCCGCGGCGCGGGCGCTTGGCGATTCGGAGCATGACGCCGAGACCATCGCCCGCCGCGCCATGGGCATCGCCGCCGAGCTTTGCGTTTACACCAACGACCAGCTGACGGTCGAAACCATCGACGCCGCCTGAGCGGCCGGAGAATCCCCATGCTCTACAGTCGCCTCGGCAACACCGGCCTCATCGTCTCGCGGCTGTCGCTCGGCACGATGACCTTCACCCAAGGCGGCGGCAGCGCCGCGATCGCCAAGACCGGTCGCGACGACGCCGCGGCGATGGTGGCGCGCGCCCGCGACGCGGGCATCAATTTCTTCGATACCGCCGACGTCTATGCCGACGGCCAGTCGGAGAGCCTCCTCGGCGAGATCCTGAAGGGCAGCCGCGACGAGGTGGTGATCGCCACCAAGGCCGGCTGGCGGACGGGCAAGCCGCTCAACCGCAACGGCCTGTCGGCGACGCATCTGCACTGGTCGATCGATGCCAGCCTCAAGCGCCTCGGCACCGATCACGTCGATATCTTCATCGCCCATCGCAACGACGAGCACACGCCGCTCGAAGAGACGCTGATGGCGCTCGACGCCATCGTCCGTGCCGGCAAGGCGCGCTATCTCGGCGTGTCGAACTGGCCGGCGTGGAAGATCGCCGCGGCGACCGAGCTGCAGCGCGCCAATGGCTGGGCGCCGTTCAGCCATGCTCAGATGATGTATTCGCTGCTCGGCCGCGATATCGAGGCCGAGGTGCTGCCGATGCTGGCGCGCTACGGCCTTGGCCTGACCGCCTGGAGCCCGCTCGCCGGCGGCTTCCTCAGCGGCAAATACACGCGCGAAAGCCTCGCCGACCCCGCCAACCGCCTCGCCGGCTTCGACATGATCCCCTTCGACAAGGACGTGGGTTTCGCTTTGGTCGAAGTGCTGCGTGGCATCGCCCACGCCCATGGCGCCAGCGTCGCCCAGGTGGCGCTCGCCTGGGTGCTGGCGCAGGCGCCGGTATCGAGCGTCATCATCGGCGCGTCGAAGCTGGCGCAGCTCGACGACAATATCGCCGCCGCACATCTCGCGCTGACGCCCGATGATCTCGCCGCGATCGCGGCGGCGGCGCCGCTCACCCTGCAATATCCGGCCTGGCTGGCGCGGTGGGTCGATGCCCCCGTTGCCGCCGCGCTCGCTGCCCGCCCGGGCGTCACCCCCCAAGGAAAATGATGCTATGAATGCGCAAGTGACCATCACCGCCGATCCGGGCCCCGGCCTGACGCCGAAAGCCATTGTCGCGGCGCTCGATCGCCACATTGTCGGCCAGGACGACGCCAAGCGCGCTGTCGCCGTCGCGCTGCGCAATCGCTGGCGCCGGCAGCGGCTGGGCGACGATCTGCGCGACGAGGTGACGCCGAAGAACATCCTGATGATCGGCCCGACCGGCTGCGGCAAGACCGAGATCAGCCGGCGGCTGGCGAAGCTCGCCGGGGCGCCCTTCCTCAAGATCGAGGCGACCAAGTTCACCGAGGTCGGCTATGTCGGCCGCGACGTCGATTCGATCGTCCGCGACATCGTCGAGGAATCGATCCGCCTTGTCCGCGAGGCGCGCCGCGCGACGGTGCGCGAGCCGGCCGAGACCGCCGCGATGGCGCGGCTGCTCGATGCGCTCGTCGGCAAGGACGCCAGCGAGGCGACGCGGCTCGCCTTTCGCGCCCGCTTCGAGGCGGGTGACCTCAAGGACCGCGAGATCGAGATCGAGGTCGCCGAAAGCGCGCCGAGCTTCGAGATGCCGGGGATGGCACCGGGCCAGGTCGGCATGATCAACCTCGGCGACATGATGGCGAAGGCGATGGGTGGCCGCCCGCCGAAGCGCCGCAAGATGACCGTCGCCGCCGCCTGGGACGCACTGATCGGCGAGGAGTCGGACAAGCGCCTCGACGACGAAGAAATCTCGCGCGAGGCGGTGCGCTCGGCCGAAGCCAATGGCATCGTCTTCCTGGACGAGATCGACAAGATCGCGGTGAGCGACGTCCGCGGCGGCTCGGTCAGCCGCGAGGGCGTCCAGCGCGACCTGCTGCCGCTGATCGAAGGCACCACGGTCGCGACCAAATATGGCCCGGTGAAGACCGACCATATCCTGTTCATCGCCTCGGGGGCCTTTCATGTGGCGAAGCCGAGCGACCTGCTGCCGGAATTGCAGGGTCGCCTGCCGATCCGCGTCGAGCTGAAGGGGCTGACTTATGAGGACTTCCGCCGCATCCTGACCGACACCGAGGCGTCGCTGATCCGGCAATATACCGGCCTGCTGGCGACCGAGGGCGTCACCCTGATGCTGACCGACGACGGCATCGACGCGATCGCGCGCACCGCGGCGCAGGTCAACGATGCGGTCGAGAACATTGGCGCGCGGCGGCTGCAGACGGTGATGGAGAAGTTGCTGGAAGGCATCAGCTTCGACGCCAGCGACCGCGCCGGCGAGACGGTGACGGTCGACGCGGCCTATGTCGAACGCGAGCTGGGGGCGATCGCCCGCGACACCGACCTGTCGAAGTTCATCCTGTGAGGCTTGGTGGCGGGGTCGATCGGTTGTAGTTTGCGCTTCGCAACTGGCAGGTGACGTGATGGAACTGTCAATCCTGGAAGCCCGGACGCGGCTGGACGAGGCGGCGGCAGCGGCCGTCGCCGGCGAGCGCGTTGTGATTACGCGCGACGGCGCGCCGCTCGTCGAGCTGGTGTCGGCTCAGCCCCGCCGTCGGCCGGATTGGGAGGCGTTTCTGAACTTTCGCCGGGAGCAGGGCTATGGTGACGGTTCGGCAGCCTGGTTCGACGAGGTAATGTCCGATCCGGCGTTCAGCCGCCGGATTCTGGGCCTTGAAGATTGAAACTGCTGCTCGATACCCACTACCTCATCTGGCTGGTCGACGAGCCCGATCGCATCTCCATCGAGGAACGTAATCTGCTGACCGGTGGGGCCGGGCTGCTGGTGTCGACATTTTCGCTGTGGGAGGTCCGGCTGAAGTGGCAGGCGCGACACGGCAGCGGCGTCAGAAAGCTGAATGTGTCGCCGCAGGCCGTCTTTGATTCGGTAAGGTTTCTGGGCTTCGACTGGCTGGTACCTGATCCGGCGACGCTCACGCTTGAACTCACCCACCCCCTCGCCCACCGCGACCCCTTCGACGAGATCCTGCTCGTCCAGGCGCAGGCGGCGGGCGCCAGGCTGCTCAGCCGCGATGCGCTGCTCGCCGACCACCCGCTGGTGCTGCGGCTGTAACCGGGCGCCGCGTCGCGGCGAACTCCCGGGCAGGTGCCGGATCGGTGCCGACAGGAGGCACCATGACCAGCATCACCCTCACCGGCGTCCCCGCCGCAACGCAATCGCCCGAAGCCCGGCTCGGCCGCGCCGCGATCGTCGCCGGCTATCTGGCGCTCGTCGTCATCTATCTCGGCTTCGGTCTGTCGAAGTTCACCCCCGAGGAGGCCGCCGGCCTGGTCGGGATCGTCAAGCCGAGCCCCTTCCTTGGCTGGGTCTATGGCGTCGCCTCGCCCGAGGCGTTCTCGCGGGTTCTTGGCGTCATCGAGCTCAGCATCGGCGCGTTGATCGCGGCGCGGCTGGTGGCGCCGCGACTGGCCTTTTTCGGCGGGCTGCTGTCGGCGGGGCTGTTCCTGATGACGCAGTCGATGCTGCTGTCGACGCCGGGTGCGCTCGATCTGTCCAAGGGGCTGCTCTACGTCGTCGGCGGCGCCGGCCAGTTCCTGCTCAAGGACGCCGGGCTGTTCGCGGTGTCGCTGCTGATCGCCAGCGAAGCCCTGGCCGCCTCGAAGCGTCGGTAAGCAACGCCTTCAACCCAAGCACGAAACTCACAAAAGTGGGTGCAGGGGCTCAGCCCCTGCCGGCGGGCTCCCAGTGAAGCAGGCGCGCCCCCGTCCTTTCGCTTGATAGTTGCCGACGGCCAGACGCGCCTGTTTCACTGGGTACCCGTCGCCGGAGGCATCACTTCTATCCCGCCGCCATCGGATCGACCGGTGGCGGCGCCGTCATTGCCGCCATTGCGGCGGGCGGTCGCTCGATGCGGCGATGGACGACGAGCGGCGCCACCGACAGCGCCCTGAGCGCGTCGAAGTTATCGGCGTCGGCGACAGTGCGGCGCTGGTTGTGGCGGACGTAGTCGAGCCAGGTCGCGACATGGTAGCGTTCGATCCAGAGGTCGGCCTCCATCAGGTCGCGCAGCAGCGTCCAGTGGCGGGCGCCGTCGCGGCGGCGGATGCGGCGGCGTTCGTGCATCAGCGCGACGAATTCGGTCTCGGTGCCCGGCGCTAGGCGATATTCGACCGTGACGACGATCGGCCCCGATTGCGGCTCGACCGCCACGGCAGTTGCCGGTTCGTGCCAGCGGGTCAGGAGATCGAGGTTGCGCGTCGCCAACGGCGGCAGCGGCCGGACGAGCCCCAAGAGCCCCGACACTGCCTGAGCGACCGCCGCCGCCGTCAGCGCCACGGTAACGCCGCGCGCCTCGGCGACCAGCCCCGCCGCCGACGCCCCCGCCGCCAGCCCGCCGAAGGCTGCCATCTGGTAGAGCGCCAGCGCCCGCGCCAGCACCCAGCGCGGCGCGGCGAGCTGGACCGAGACGTTGAAGGTGCTGAGCGCCACCAGCCAGCCGGCGCCGGCGAGCATCAGCGCCGGCACCGCCGTCCAGATCGTCGTGCTGGCGGCGACGACCGCGGTGCCGACGACCAGCGCCGCGGTCGACAGGCGGACGAGGCTTTCGCTGCTGAAGCGCGCGCGCAGCCGCGGGCTGGCGAGGCCGCCGGCGACGGCGCCGACGCCGAAACCGCCGAGCAGCGCGCCATAGGTCAGCGGGCCGCCGCCCGGCAGGTCGCGGGCGATCAGCGGCATCATCGCCGGCACGCCGCTGGCGGCGAGGCCGAAGACCCCGGCGCGCAGCAGCACGACGGCAATATCGGGGGACATGCGGACATAGCGGATGCCCGCCGCCATCGCCTCGCCGAGGCTTTCGGGGGGCAGGGTGCGCGGCGGATAGACGGGCCGCCAGCGCGCCAGCACGGTGACCAGCCCGAGATAGGTCAGCGCGTTGACGAGGAAGGCGACCCCGGCGCCGGCGGCGGCGACGATCGCCCCGCCGATCGCCGGCCCCAGGCTGCGCGCAACGTTGAAGTTGATCGAATTGAGCGCGACGGCGCCGGCGACGGCGGGGCGTGGCACCATGTCCCCCACCGACGCCTGCCAGGCGGGGGCATTGAAGGCACTGCCGCAGCCGATCAGGAAGGTGAAGCCGAGCAGCGCCCAGGGGCTGAGCGCCCCCATGAAGCTCGCCGCGGCGAGCAGCGCCGAGACGGCGAACATGAACAATTGCGCCGCCAGCATGACCTGGCGGCGGTCGCGATTGTCGGCGATGGCGCCGGCGGCCAATGCCAGCAGCATGATCGGCAAGGTCGTCGACGCCTGCACCAGCGCGACGAGATGCGGCGAGGCGCCCATCGCAATCATCGACCAGGAGGCGCCGACCGACTGGATCATCGACCCGAAATTGGAGACGAGGCTGGCGATCCACACGGCGCGGAAGATCGGCACAGCAAGCGGGCGATCGGTGGGCGCTGCGGGCCCGGGCGGGGTGGCGATCGCATCCATGACGGCGGCAACGTCCATACACCCAATCTGGTGCAGGTCAGTAGTTGCCGCCGGCTGGACGGCTCGGCAGGGTGGGCCGATCGAAATGCCGAGGAAGTGCCGATGCGTGCCGTTGTTTTGCCGATGCTGCTGCTGGGTCTTGCCGCTGCCGCACCGCCGCCGAAGGTACCGCTCGGCAAGCTGCCCGCCGGGGTGGCGCCGACCGCCTATCGCCTCGACTTGACGGTCGACCCCGCCCAGCCGCGCTTCACCGGCCATGCCGAGATCGACGCGACGGTGAAGGCGCCGACGCGGACGGTGTTCCTCCACGGCCTGGGGCTCAAGGTCGCGAAGGTGAGCGTCTTCACCGGCGGCAAGACAGTCGCGGCGCGCTATGCCGAGGTCGATGATTCAGGCGTTGCGCGACTCGATCTGGCGGCGCCGCTGCCGGCCGGCGAGGTGACCTTCCGCTTCGACTATAGCGCCGGCTTCCGCACCGGCGCCGAGGGGCTGTTCCACGCCAAGGTCGGCGATGAATGGTACGCCTGGACGCAGATGGAGCCGCTGGACGCGCGGCGGATGTTCCCGGGCTTCGACGAGCCCGGCTTCAAGACGCCCTACACCGTCAGCCTGACGGTGCCGGCGAGCGCCAAGGCTTTCGCCAACACCCCCGAGATCAGCGCGGCGCCCAAGGGCAGCATGACGACGCACCGCTTCGCGACGTCGAAGCCGCTGCCGACCTATCTCGTTGCCGTCGGCGTCGGGCCCTTCGATGTCGTTTCGGCAGTGGTGCCGCCCAACGCCGTCCGCAAGATGCCGCTCGATTTCCGCGTCATCGCCACCAAGGGCCAGGCGCCGCGCATGGCCTTCACCGCCGCCGAGGCCCCCAAGATCCTCGCCATCCTCGAGGATTATTTCGGCATCGCCTACCCCTTCGAAAAGCTCGATTTCCTCGCCTCGCCGATCCAGGGCGGCGCCATGGAGAATGCCGGGCTGATCATCTATCAGGATACGCTGATCCTGCTCGACAAGGATGCCCCTCCCGGCCAGCTGCGCGCCTTCGGCGAGGTCGCGGCGCACGAGATGGCGCACCAATGGTTCGGCGATCTGGTGACGCCGACCTGGTGGACCGACATCTGGCTCAACGAGAGCTTCGCCGAATGGATGGGCAAGAAGGCGTCGGATCGCTGGCGCCCCGATCTCGGCATCGCCGCCACCGAGCTCGACGACGCCTTCGAGGCGATGGACACCGATTCGCTGGGCGTCGGCCGGCCGATCCGCCAGGCGATCACCCGCAACGACCAGGTGACCAGCGCCTTCGACAGCATCACCTACCTCAAGGGCGCCCAGGTCGTTTCGAGCTTCGAAGCCTTTGTCGGGGCGGAAAAATTCCGCCAGGGCGTCCAGCTGCATTTGCGCCGCCATGCCTATGGCAATGCGTCGGCCGAGAATTTCTTCGCCGCCGTCGGCGAGGCGGCGGGCGAACCGCGGCTGGTGCCGGCGCTGCGCAGCTTCACCGACCAGACCGGGGTGCCGGTGGTGCACGTCAGCGACACGCCGCAGGGCATCACGCTGGCGCAATCGCGCTACCTCCCGATCGGCGTCGCCGCCGATCGCATGCTGCGGCGCTGGCAGATCCCGATGTGCCTCGCACGCGGCGAAGGCCATGCCTGCACGCTACTGACCGGCGCCGAGGCCAGGCTGCCGCCGCTGGTCGGCACCGAGGCGGCGCTCGTCCCCAATGCCAAGGGCGCCGGCTATTATCGCTTCTCGCCGGAAGGCGGCTGGGACGCGCTGATCGCCGCGGCGCCGACGCTGCCGGGGCGCGACGCGATGGCGGTCGCCGACAGCCTGTGGGCCGATTTCGCCGCCGGGCGGACGGATTTCGCCACCGTCGCCAAGGGCGCCGCCGCGCTGGCGAAGAACAATGAGCGGCTCGCGGTGATCCTGCTCGGCTACAAGCTCAAGGACCTCGGCAGCACGCTGATCGATGCCGATCAGCGCGACGCCTATCGCCGGATGATACTGGGCATCTACGGTCCGCGGCTGGCGCCACTCGGCGTCGATCCGCGCGCCGGTGCCTATGCGGCCGAGCCTGCCGAAAAGGTCAGCCTGCGGCTGTCGTTGGGAGCACTGGTGGCGCTTGATGGCCGCGACGCGGCGTTGCGCGCGCGGCTGACCGAGGCGGCTGCCAGGTGGCTCGCCGGCGACAGCGCCGCGCTCGATGCCTCGTGGCGCTCGATCGCGCTGGCGGTGGCGGTGCAGGACAAGGGCGAAGCGTTCATGACGGCGCTTGCCGCCAAGCTGATCGCGTCCGACGACCCGCTGTTCCGCGGTCAGGCGAGCGCGGCGCTCGGCTATGCCGAAGGCGATGCCGCGGTAGCGGCAGCGCAGAAGCTGGCGCTGGCGCCGGGGATGCAGAGCCTCGAGACGGTGCGGGTGGTGCAGTCGCTTGGCGCCAATCCGACGGCGCGCGATTCGACCGTCGTCTTTACCGACAAGAACTTCACCCGGCTGATGGAAAGCTATCCGGGGTTCGCGCGGACGAGCATCATCCACCTGTTCGACGGTTATTGCGCCGCCGGCGACCGGGCGCGACTTGACGCGATCATCCGGCCCAAGCTCAAGACCATCGGCGGCGGCGACCTCGAACTGGCGCAGGTCGGCCAGGGCATCGCGCGCTGCGCGGCGCTGAAAGCGGCGAAGGGCGCCGAAGTGCGCGCGGTGCTGGCGACATATTGAGCGGGCGGCGCCTGTTCGCAGAAGGGGAAGCTCTCACCACCGCTCATGCCGAGCGAAGTCGAGGCACGCTCCGGCCTTGCGGCGTGCCTCGACTTCGCTCGGCATGAGCGACCGCCGGGTGTCGCCCCGTCGGGACGACTTCAGCGTACCCCGACCTTGACGAGGACTTCGCCGGGAATGGCGAAGTCGCGGATCGCACCGCGCTGGTCGCGAAAGCCGCAGAGCTCGCGCTGGATGAAATAGGCGTGGACGGCGCGGGCGGCGGTCATCACCGCCTCGGGGCGCGCCGCATCGGCGCGGTCGAGGCGGCGCAGCGCGGCGAGGCTGAGCTCGACGCGCCGCCCGGCGACGCCGAGGCTCGTCGCCATCTCGCCGACGATGGCAGCCTCGATCGACGATTGCGCGGCGCGCTGGGACTTCTCGTCGGCGAGCGACTGGGGCGGGTGGAACGACACGGCGGCACTCCCGGCGGCGGCGGCTGATGTAGCAAGCCAATCGTGCGCTGCAAGGCAAACCAATCGACAAGTGTCGCTTGACAGGCGACGAGTGGTTCGCCTAGCATTGGTGGGTGGAGATCGTCAGCATTCGCCACAAGGCGCTGCGGGCCTTTGCCGAAACCGGCAGGGCCAAGGGCCTGCCAGGCAATCTAGTCGAGCGGTTGCGCAACATGCTGGCATTTCTCGCCGCCATAGGCAGCGTGGACGAATTGCTGATACCGCCGAATTTTGGCGCGCATCAATTGACGGGCGACCGTGCTGGCATCTGGTCGCTCACCGTCACGCGGAATTGGCGGCTGGCTTTCGTTATTTCGGATGACGGTATCGAAGCCATGGATCTGGAGGATTATCACTGATGACGATCACCCTGCACCCGAGCTTCGCCGTTCATCCCGGCCTGTGGCTGCGCAGCGAAATCGTCGCGCCGCACGGCCTGACGGTGACGGGGCTCGCGGCGCGACTGCACGTCACCCGCCAGGCGTTGAGCGCGCTGCTCAATGGCAATGCCGGACTCTCAGCCGAAATGGCGATCCGCTTCGAAAAGGCCTTCGGGCTGCAGGCGGCGACGCTGCTGCGCATGCAGGCGGCGCATGACCTGGCGGCGGCGCGCGCCCGCGATAGCGAGATTATCGTCGAGCGCTTCGCCGCCTGAGGCGAGGCGTCAGTTACCGCGCGAAATAGCGCTCATAGGCCGGCAGCGTCAGAAACGCCTCGAGCCGATCGGCCAGCACCAGCGTGCGGAAGATATCGGCGGCTTCGAGGTATTTGCCGGTCGCGAAGAAATTGTCGCCGACCTGCGCCTTCCAGACGTCGAGCTGCTCGTCGGTGACGCGTTCGATCAGCTCGGCATCGACCGCCTCGCCGCTGTCGAGGACGACGCCCGCCGTCCGCCATTGCCACAATTGCGTGCGGCTGATCTCGGCGGTGGCGGCGTCCTCCATGAGGTTGTGGAGCGGCACGGCGCCCTGGCCGCGCAGCCAGGCGGCGATATAGCCCAGGCCGACGTTGATGTTGTTGGTGAGGCCGGCAAGCGTCTTCGGTCCCGCCGGTGCCGCGGTCAGCGCTTCGGCGGACGCGGTGCCCTCGGGAATGACATGGAGCTGGTTCGGCCCCGGCATCAGCCGGTCAAAGACCTCGCGCGCCACCGGTACCAGGCCGGGGTGGGCGACCCAGGTGCCGTCATGGCCGAGGCTCGCCTCGCGTTCCTTGTCGGCGCGGACGGCGGCGAAGGCCTTGGCGTTGGCGGCTTCGTCGTCCTTGACCGGGATGAAGGCGCTCATGCCGCCCATCGCATGGGCGCCGCGCTTGTGGCAGGTGCGGATGACGTGGCGGACGTACTCGGCCATGAACGGCACCGTCATCGCGACGGCGACGCGATCGGGCAGCACGCGGCTCTTATCGTTGCGGAAGGTCTTGATATAGCTGAAGATATAGTCCCAGCGGCCGCAGTTGAGCGCGACGATATGTTCGCGCAGCTCATAAAGGATTTCCTCGGCCATGAAGGCGCCGGGCAGCGTTTCGATGAGGCAGGTGGCGCGGATCGTGCCGATGGGCAGGTCGAGCATCGACTGGGCGGTGACGAAGATATTGTTCCACAGCCGCGCTTCGAGATAATGTTCCATCTTGGGCAAATAGAAGTAAGGCCCGGTGCCGCGCGCCACCAATGCCCTCGCATTGTGGAAGGCGTAGAGGCCGAAATCGAAGATCGCGCCCGAAACGCGCTCGCCGTCGACGATGAGATGCGCCTCGTCGAGGTGCCAGCCGCGCGGCCGGCAGATCAGCACGGCGGTTTCGTCGTTGAGCTTGTAGCTCTTGCCTTTGTCCTCAAGGGTGATCGTCCCGGCGGCGGCGTCGCGCAGGTTGATCTGGCCCTGGACCATCACGTCCCAGGTCGGCGCCGAGGCGTCCTCGAGGCACGCCATGAAGCATTTGGCGCCTGAATTGAGGGCGTTGATGACCATCTTGCGATCGCACGGGCCGGTGATCTCGACGCGGCGATCCTGGAGGTCGGCGGGGGCCGGACGGACCTTCCACAGCGGATCGGCGCGGATGGCGCTGGTTTCGGGCGGAAAGTCGATGGCGTTGCCCGCGTCGTACCAGGCCTGGTGGTGCTCGCGGGCGTTGAGCAGCGAGCGCCGCGTCGGTTCGTACATGCGGTGCAGCTGGGCGACGAAGGCCAGCGCCGCCGGCGTCAGGATGGATTCATAGCCGGGCTGCAGCGCGCCGCGTACTTCGATGCCGTCGTTGGTCACTGGGGTCTCCGCTGCCGTGTCGGCGCGGCTGATAGGCCGAAAGCGTGGCCCGCCGCAATCGCCGCTAGTCCTCGCTGAAGCGGAAGGGGGTCAGCCCGCGCTGGCGCTCGTCGAAGGCGAGATGGGCGCCCGCCGGCGGCAGGCCGCGCTGGCGGCAGGCGGCGCGGTGGCAGGCGGCGCAGCCGGGGCCGATCGGCGTCGCCGGCCCGGCGAGATCGAGCCCGGCGCTCCATGCCAGCGCCGCGGCGTGGCGGACGTCGCAGCCGATGCCGATGGCGAATTCGGCGCGGGGGGAGCCCCAGGGCGCCGCCGCCGGGCGGACGGTGCGGGCGAGGGTCAGGTAACGGTGACCGTCCTCCATCTCGACGAGCTGGCGGCGGACCTCGCCGGCGTGATCGAAGGCGGCGTGCAAATTCCACAGCGCGCAGCCGCCGCGCGTCGGGATCGGCGATGGCCCCGGCGCGAAGGATTTCGAAATGGTGCCGGCGCGATCGGTGCGCAGGAAGAAGAAGGGGATGCCGCGCGCGCCGGGGCGGCCCAGCGTGGTCAGGCGATGGGCGATCTGTTCGAGGCCGCGGCCGAAGCGCGCCTGGAGCAGTTCGACGTCATAGCCTGTCGCCTCGCAGGCGGCGAGGAAACGGCCATAGGGCATCAGCAGCGCCGCGGCGGCATATTTCGCCAGCGCGACGGTGGCGGCGCGGACGTCGAGCGGATCGGCGATGCCGGCGCCGGCGATGGTGTCGGCGATCGCCGGCGCAAGCTCGATCAGAGCCAGTTGCACCGCGGCGGCGAAGCCCCGCGACGCGGCGTCGAGGCTTTCGGAGATGTGCAGCTGGCGGGCGTGAAGATCGAGGCGGCGCAGCGCCTCGGGCATCACCGGCCCGGGCAGGGCGCGGACGGTTATGGCGTGGCGGGCGCGCAGGCGCTCGACGACGGCGGCGTTGAGGTCGGCGCCTGACAGGCGAAGGTCGTCGGCGAGCCCTTCGGCGGCGGTGTCGAGGCCGGGGAAGTGATTGCCGGCGGCGTCGATCAGGCGGGTGACGGCGCCGAGCGGGCCGGGGCGTTCGGGGGCGGCAGGGCCGGCGGGGGCGCTGGCGTGGAGGCGGACGAGCGCCTGGGCGATGCCCGGCGAGCGCTGCGCCAGCTCGCGCAGTTCGGCGCGCGGCACGTCGATGCCGGTCAGCCGCGGATCGGTGAAGACGCGGACGAGGTCGTCGGTGACGTCGGCGCCGTCGCCATCGGCGAGGCTCTTCAAGTCGATGTCATAGCTGTGGGCGAGCCGGAGCAGGAAGGCCGCCGACAAGGGCCGCTGGTCGCGCTCGATGAGGTTCAAATAGCTCACCGAGACGCCGAGGTCGCCGGCCATGCGCGTCTGGCTGAGGCCGCGCGCGGCGCGCAGGCGGCGGATGCGCGCGCCGGCGAAAAGCTTGCCGCCGCCGGGGGGTAGCGGCAGGGCGGCGGGAGAGGGCAGGGCGTCTGTCAAAACACGTACAACTTATCACGCCTCGGCGGCGAAAGCGCCACCTTTCGACACGATTTTTTGACTTATTCGCGTTGACCTGCCCGTGCCACGGGCGCAAGCGCCGGAGCGGTTTCCTTGGGGAGGCTGCGGCGGGATATGTCCCGAAGGACGACCCGCCGCCGCCGTTATTGCCACAGCAACAGTCGAAGGCCCGTCACCCATGTCGTATCAGGACCATATCGCCCAGACCGCCGCGCTGATCCGCAGCCACAATGGCAGCTGGGATGGCATCAGCGCCGAAAGCGTCGCGCGCATGCGCCTGCAGAATCGCTTCCGTACCGGGCTCGATATCGCCAAATACACCGCCGGCATCATGCGCCGCGACATGGCCGCCTATGACGCCGACCCCGCCAACTACACCCAGTCCTTGGGCGCCTGGCACGGCTTCATCGGCCAGCAGCAGCTGATCGCCATCAAGAAGCATTTCGGCTCGACCGAGCGCCGCTATCTCTACCTCTCGGGCTGGATGGTCGCGGCGCTGCGCAGCGACTTCGGCCCGCTGCCCGACCAGTCGATGCACGAGAAGACCAGCGTGCCGGCGTTGATCGAGGAAATCTACACCTTCCTCAAGCAGGCCGATGCGCGCGAGCTCGGCATGATGTTCCGCGAGATCGACGCCGCCCGCACCGCCGGCGACGCGATGCGCGAGAAGCAGCTGCTCGCCGCGGTCGAGAATTACCAGACGCATGTCGTGCCGATCATCGCCGATATCGACGCCGGCTTCGGCAATGCCGAGGCGACATATCTGCTCGCCAAGAAGATGATCGAAGCCGGCGCCTGCGCGCTGCAGATCGAGAACCAGGTCAGCGACGAAAAGCAGTGCGGCCACCAGGACGGCAAGGTGACGGTGCCGCACGAGGACTTCCTCGCCAAGGTGCGCGCCTGCCGCTACGCCTTCCTTGAACTTGGCATCGACGATGGCATCATCGTCACCCGCACCGATTCGCTCGGCGCCGGCCTCACCAAGCAGATCGCCGTGTCGAAGACGCCCGGCGACATCGGCGACCAGTACAACAGCTTCCTCGATTGCGAGGAGATCGACCCCGCTACCGCGCGTAACGGCGATGTCATCCTCAACCGCGACGGCAAGCTGCTGCGGCCAAAGCGCCTGCCGTCGAACCTGTTCCAGTTTCGCGAAGGCACCGGCGCCGATCGCTGCGTCTTGGATTGCATCACCTCGCTGCAGCATGGCGCCGACCTGTTGTGGATCGAAACCGAAAAGCCGCACATCGAGCAGATCGCCTCGATGGTCGATCGCATTCGCGAGGTCGTGCCGAACGCCAAGCTCGTCTACAACAACTCGCCGTCGTTCAACTGGACGCTGAATTTCCGCCAGCAGGTCTATGATGCCTGGGTCGCCGCCGGCAAGGATGTCGCCGCCTATGACCGCGCCCGCCTCATGTCGGTCGATTACGATGGCACCGAGCTCGGCGCCGAGGCCGACGAGCGCATCCGCACCTTCCAGCGCGATGCCGCCGCCCGTGCCGGCATCTTCCACCACCTCATCACCCTGCCGACCTATCACACCGCGGCGCTGAGCACCGACAATCTGTCGAAGGAGTATTTCGGCGACGCCGGCATGCTCGGCTATGTCAAGAACGTCCAGCGAGCCGAAATCCGCCAGGGCATTGCGTGCGTGAAGCACCAGAACATGAGCGGGTCGGACATCGGCGACGACCACAAGGAGTATTTCGCGGGTGAGGCGGCTTTGAAGGCCGGCGGCGCCCATAATACCATGAACCAATTCGCCGCCTGACCCCGCCGCGAGTGCGACGAGACAGGGCGCGGGCCGCAAGGCTCGCGCCCTGTTGCGTTGCGCCAGTGCCGGCCGGGCGTTACAGCGGGGCTTCGGGAACCGCAGGAAAGACCGGACATGGCCCCAGCCACCGCGCGCACCGCCAAGGCCCCGCGCCATGCCGCCGTTCGTGCCGCCGTCCATCAGCATGACGAGTTCAGCAAGCAGGGCCTGCTCGAACGCGCCTTCACCTTTGCCTTCCGCGGGCTGGTCTATGCCCAGATCTGGGAGGATCCGGTCGTCGATCTCGAGGCGCTGCAGCTCGGGCCGGGGATGCACCTCGTCACCATCGCCAGCGGCGGCTGCAACGTGCTGTCCTACCTTACCGCCGATCCGGCGCGGATCACCGCGGTCGATCTCAACACCGCGCATGTCGCCCTCGGCCGGCTGAAGCTGACCGCGGCGCGCCACCTGCCGACCCAGGCGAGCTTCCACCGCTTCTTCGGCGAGGCCGATCGCTCCGAGAACGTCGCCGCCTACAAACGCCATGTCGCACCGCATCTCGACACGACCTCGCGGCGCTATTGGGAGGGCCGCGACCCGATGGGGCGCAAGCGCATCGGCGGTTTCGGCAGCAATTTCTACCGGCGCGGCCTGCTCGGCAGCTTCATCGTCACCGGGCAATTGCTGGCGCGGGCCTTCGGCATCGACACCCGCGACATGCTCGAGGCGCGCTCGCTCGAAGAGCAGCGCCATATCTTCGAAACCAAGTTCGCGCCGTTGTTCGACAAGAAATTCGTCCGCTGGCTGACCGGCAACCCGGCGGCGTTGTTCGGCCTCGGCATTCCGCCGGCGCAGTACAAGGCGCTGCTCGGCGATGCGCCCGACATGGCGAGCGTGCTGAAGGCGCGGCTCGAAAAGCTCAGCTGCGATTTCGCCGTCAGTGACAATTATTTCGCCTGGCAGGCCTTTGGCCGCGGCTATGGCAAGGGCCCGGCGGCGCCACTGCCGCCCTATCTCCAGGCCGAGAATTACCGCGCCGTCGTCGATCGCGTCGACCGGGTCGACTATCGCCACATGAACTTCACCGATTTCCTGCGCGAACAGACCGCCGCCAGCTGCGACCGCTATGTCCTGCTCGATGCCCAGGACTGGATGACCGACACGCAGCTGACCGAGCTGTGGCGTGAGATCACCCGCACCGCCCGCCCCGGCGCGCGGGTGCTGTTCCGCACCGCCGCCGAACCGACGCTGTTGCCCGGCCGGGTGCCCCCGGCGATCCTCGATCGCTGGCATTATGCCGAAGCCGAATCGGCGCGCTTTACCCGCGAGGACCGCTCGTCGATCTATGGCGGCGTCCACCTCTATATCCTGAAGGACGCATGAGCACCGCCACCGCCGGCCACCGCGCCGCGATGGACCGCATCTACCGCCGCCAGCGCCATGTCTATGATCTTACCCGCAAATATTATCTGCTCGGCCGCGATGCGCTGATCGTCGGACTGGACGCCGCGCCGGGGATGCGGGTGCTCGAGGTCGGCTGCGGCACCGGGCGCAATTTGATCCTGGCGGCGCGGCGCTTTCCCGGCGCGCGGCTGACCGGGATTGACATTTCGAGCGAGATGCTTGCCACTGCGCGCGCCAATGTCGCCCGCGCCGGGCTTTCCGCTCGTATCGCGCTTGCCGAGGGCGATGCGACAGCTTTCGATGCCGCCGCGCTGTCGGACGGCGCGGGCTTCGACCGGGTGTTCCTGTCCTACACCCTGTCGATGATCCCCGACTGGCAGGGCGCGCTGGCCGAGGCCGCCCGCGCGCTGGCGCCGGGCGGCCGGCTCGATCTCGTCGATTTCGGCCAGCAGGAGAGGCTGCCGGCGGGCTTTCGCCGCGCGCTCTTCGCCTGGCTGGCGCGCTTCGACGTCACCCCGCGCACCGCGCTGGCGGACGCCGTGGCGGCGGTGGCGACGGCGCAGGGGCTCGACGGCAGCTTCCGCGCGACGCGGCGCGGCTATGCCTGGACGGCGCGGCTGGCGCGGCCGGGCGGAACGCGCGACGCCGGGATCTTCTGAAAAAGGCCCGGTCGCCTGTGGTGACCGGGCCTCTTCATGCTGGTGTCCCGTCGGGATGCCGGCGGGCAGCTCAGCCCTTGGGCAGCAGCACGGCGTCGATGACGTGGATGACGCCGTTGGTGCAGTCGATGTCGGCGGTGACGACGGTGGCGCCGTTGACGGTGACGCCATTGGTGCCATCGACGTGGAGGGCTTCACCGTTGACCGACGCCGGGGTGGCGGTGGCGCCGGCGACATCGGCGGCCATGACCTTGCCCGACACGACGTGCAGGGTGAGGATGGCGGTCAGCTTGTCCTTGTTCTCGGGCTTGACGAGGTCTTCGACGGTGCCGGCGGGCAGCGTGGCGAAGGCGTCGTCGCTCGGCGCGAAGACGGTGAAGGGGCCGGCGCCTTTGAGCGTGTCGACGAGGCCGGTGGCCTGGACGGCGGCGACGAGGGTGGTGAACGAACCGGCGGCGACTGCGGTATCGACAATGTCGTGAAGCTGATCGGTCATGATAGGATCCTTCAAAAGGGCATCTCCGACGAACACGCGAAATCTCTATGAGAACGACGCCAGGTCATTCTCACTAGAGATCAAGGCTTGTGGTCGATTTCAGGACGAACCTGCGGAGAGCAATTGCCATGTAGGCCATCGCGACGGCGACGTCCACTTGCAAAGCCGCATGCGACATCTGGCCCCGCTGCAAGGCAGTGTTACAATTGGAATATTGTTCCGTGACAGCTCGGCGGTGGATCGCTGCCGATCAGCGCGTCACCACCGGCAGCACCACGCGTGAGGCGCGCGCGGCGTCGCGGAACACCTGCCATGACGCGTCGCCGGTCGCCGGCACCCGCGCGAAATGCCCGGCGTCGTGGCCGGCGAGCGCGATGCGGATGCGATGGCCCGCCTTGAACAGATAGGAGATCGGTTGCAGCTCGAAGGCGAGTTCGGCGGGGGCGTTCGGCGTCAGCGGCGCGGCATCGGCCTTGCGGAAGCTGTGCCAGGGGCCGGCCTGCCAGATCGGCGCCGCGCCGGTCTTGCGGTGCAGGGCGCGGAATTCGCCTTCGGTGACATAGGTGACGCTGCCATCGGGGGCGACGTCCTCGAGATAGACGAACACCGCGGCGTCGTCGGCGCTGCTGGCCAGGGTCAGCGTCACCAGCGGATGGCCGGTGACCTCGGTGTCGGTGGCGAGCGGCGCGCTGTCATGGACGAGCAGGCGGGCGTCCTGCTCGCGGCGATCGGGATAGGGGTTGAGCAAATACCGCCCCATCAGCGTGTTGAAGCGTGTCTTGCGGCCGGTTGTGGCGGCGTAGTCGACGGCGTAGCGATCGAAGGCCAGACGGGCCGTCGGCGCGGTGGGGGCGAGCCCGCCATCGCCGGCAAACCACAGGGTCAGCGGCGTGTTCGCCACCGGCCAGGACTGCGCCGCGTGCCAGCGCTCCTCGCCCATGGTGTAATAGTGAATGGGGGCATCGCCCGCGACCGCATCGGCGCGATCGCCGATCGTCGCGTCGAGATATTTCAGCAGCTCCGCCAGCAGGTCGAACTTCGTCGCGCCGCCGGCGGTGAAGGGGCTGATATTGTGCTGGCTATGGTCCCAGGGGCCGAGGATCAGCTTCGATCCGGGGTTGGGAACGGTCAAATAGCGCTTGATCGCGGCATTGGCATAGGTGCCGTCGAACCAGCCGCCGACGGCATAGCTCGGGATGTTCTGCGCCCTGAGGTCGGCAAGATAGAAGTGCGTGCTGGCGAGATCGACGCCGTTCGACAGGAAGTCGGGACCCGCCTTGCCGCGCAGCCAGACGAACTGGCGTTCCTGCGCGGCGCGGCGCGCCGGCGAGGCGCTGGCGGCGGTGATCAGCGGGAAATCGTCGCGATAGGTCATCGCCTTCAGTTCGCGGAAATCGTAATTGTCGCGATGTTCGGCGACGGCCTGGGCGCGGTCGCGCGCGCGGCCATTGACCGTTGCCACGCCGCCTGACGCGAGCTTTTCCTGCCAGCTCGCCCCCGGGATCTCATTGCGGTCGAGCGCCGCCGTCTGCGCGCCCCAGTCGTCGAGCCACCAGGTCAGTGGCACCCCGCCCGGCGCCAATATGTCCTGATATTGGTCGAACTCGCTCGAGACATTGACGATGGCGCGATGCGCGGGATGGCGGTTGATCGCGGCGAATTCGGCGGTCGAGCCGGTGTAGCTGGCGCCGACGGTGGCGATGCGGCCGTTGCTCCACGGTTGCCTGACGATCCAGTCCATGATCTCGGCGCCGTCCTGGATTTCGTCGGGGGCATAGTCCCAGGGACGGTTGCCGAAGGAAGCGCCGCTGCCGCGGGTATCGACATCGACCCAGATATAGCCGTGCGCCGCCAGCTCGCGTTTGAAGCGGCCGAAAATCCCCTGATAGTCGAGCGGGTTGGCAAACAGGCTGAAGGGGAAGCGGATGTCCGGCGTCCGCCAGTAGCGCGTCTGCTGGAGCACCACCGGCAGCCGCTCGCCGGGTTTCATCGATGCCGGCGCCCAGACATCGACGGCGAGCCGCACGCCGTCGCGCATCGTCACATAATGGCTGCTCCGCCGGATGCCGCGGTGCGTTGCGGCGCGGGCATAGGCGCTGGGCGTGCCGGTCGCGGCATCGGCGACCGGCGGCCGCGGGTCGGGTGGCGCCGCCGGCTTGGCGGCGCAGGCGAAGATGGCGAGGGCGAGCAGCGAGGTGACGTGCGGGCGCATGGGCAGGGTCCTGGTGGCTGATGACGCCGCCATAACGACGCTGCCACGCCGCGTCCAGAAAAAACGAATGGCGTTCGGTTATTGCGTGGGGCCGGTCGCCGCGACGCTCCACAGCCGCGCCTGCTGGCGGACGAAGACGTCGAAATTGGCTGCCTCGGCGGGAAGGTCGGCGTCGATCGTCAGGAAGAAGACATCGTCGTAGAAGCGCTCCAGCCCGCAGAGCAGATAGTGCGCGGTGACATTGGCCGAGGCGAAGGCGCCGGTGCCGGTGGTGCCGCGTTCCACGGCGATGCGGGCTGCCAGTCGCTGCTGCAACTGTCGCCGCACCGCGAGCCAGGCGTCGCGAACCCCGGCGTGGCGACGGGCGTTGAGGATCATGAAGATTGCCCGCACCTCGCTGCGTCGTTCGATCGCGGCACGATAGAATTGCGTCAGGATTTCAACACATTCGCTGAAAAAATCGGCTGCCGGCGGCGCCGCCAGGACGGGCGCGTAGAGGCGCGTCACCGCCTCGATGCCGATCGCCTCGAAGGCGTCGTCCTTGCCCTTGAAATGGAAGTAGAAGGCACCGGCGGCGAGGCCATGCGGCGCGCAGATGTCGGCGATGCGGATATCGTCGAGCGGGCGTTCGTTGACCAGCGCGACGATCGTTTCGACGAGCTGGTCGCGGGTGCGCTCGCCCTTGGATGGCCGGGGCGGTGCGGGTGTGGCGGCTTTGCGAGGCATGGCCTGCGATGCTGCCAGAAAACCGAAAGATCAACGGTTTTCGTCGGCGCCAGTGTCGTCTTCAGCCTCGCGGAAGGTGAAAAGGATCTGCACCCAGGCGCCGATCAGCGCCTTGCCGCCGATTCGCGGCGGCAGCACGCGGAATTGCCAGGCCGCTTCATGGATCGCCCGCGCCAGCCCCGAACCGCGCGGCGAATCGCCGAGTTCGCGGCAATCCTCGACACGGAAGCGCGGCGCCGTCTTGCAGACGATCAGCGCCCAGCTGCCGGACGGCAGATTGCGCTTCGGCAGGTAGAAGGCGAGCTCGGCGCGCGTCGGCTCGCGCTGCCATTCGGCCTTGTACATCGGCTCGCCATCGGGGCCGGTACCAATTGCGGCGCTGTCGCCGGCGGCCGATCCCGTCGCCTGCCCCGCCCCCGCCGGCGCCGTATCGGCCAGCTCGGTGCGGCGGTTGGGCAGCTTCGTGATGTCGATCGTCGGGATCGGCCCCAGCGTATATTCCTCGGGCGGGCGCGGCACGGTGACGATCGGCTTGGGCACGATAACGCGGTTGCGTGGCGTGACGGCGCGCGGTTGCGGCGGTGACGGTTTGGGCGCCGCCTTGGGCGGACTGCGATCGGGCAGCAGCTCGAGCGCCGGGCGCTCGCCCTTGCCGCCGCTCGGCCGCGGCGGCGTCAGAAAGATCAGCACCGCCACCAGCCCGAGATGGAGAAGCAGCACGATCGCCAGCGCCAGGGCGCGCCGGCTGAGCGGGGCGCGGCGCCCATCGGCCAGGCGCGGGACGGCGACGAAACACATCGCCGCCTCGCCTAGCGACGCAGGCGCCTCGCGGCAATCGGCGTCGCCGTCGCTCCGCCGCGCCGGACCCTCGCCGGTGCGGCCGGCTGTCACAGCCGCGGCAGCCGTGCCAGCACGCCGGCGTTGACCGGGCATCGCCGCTGGAGACCGATGCATGACCTTTCGCCACAAGCCGCTTGGCTGTCAGACCCTGGTGCTGACCGGCGCTACCTCGGGGATCGGCCTCGCCACCGCGCTCGCCGCGGGACATGCCGGCGCGCGGCTGATGCTCGTCGCGCGCAATGCCGAAGCGCTCGCCGATGCCGCGGCGCGGGTCCGCGCCGCCGGCGGCGAGGCCGAGATCCTGGCGCGCGATGTCGGCGAGCCCGGCTGGGCCGACGATGTCGCCGCCGAGACCATCGCGCGCTTTGGCGGCTTCGACAGCTGGATCAACGACGCCGCCGCCGCCGTCTATGGCCGCGTCGAGGAACTCAGCCTCGCCGAGCATGAGCGCGTCTTCGTCGTCGGCTATTTCGGCACGGTGCAGGGCAGCCTTGCCGCGGCGCGGCATCTGCGGCCCAAGGGCGGCGCCATCGTCAACATCGGCTCGGTGCTGAGCGAGCGGACGATGGTGCTGCAGGGCGCCTATTCGGCGATGAAGCACGCCGTGCGCGGCTTCACCGACGCGCTGCGGATGGAGCTGCTGATGGACGATGCGCCGGTCAGCGTGACGCTCGTCAAGCCGACCGGCATGGACACGCCCTACCCCGAGCATGCCCGCAACAAGATGGACAAGCCGGCGCGCATCCCGCCGGTCGTCTATGACCCGCGACTCGTGGCGCGCGCCATCCTGTTCGCCTGCGAGCATTCGCGCCGCGAGATTACCGTCGGCGGCACCGGCCTCGCCATCGCCAAGAGCGACGGCCTTGCGCCGGCAATGACCGACTGGGTGATGGCCAAGCTGATGGGATCGGCGGCGCAATCGACCGATACCCCGCCGGGTGCCGGCGCTGCCGACAATCTGTTCGAGCCACGCGCCGATGGCCGCATCGATTCAAACCAGCACATTGCGGTGCGGCGGACGTCGCTGTGGCTGGAGGCGCAACTGCGTCCCGCGGCGGCGACGGCGGTGCTCGCCGGCGCCGGGCTGCTGGCGGCAGGATTGCTTCGGCGCCAGGGCCGTTCGCTTCGCATGTGATCAGATCCGATCATGCCGAGCGCCGTCGAGGCACGTCGGCGCGCGGGCGCGTGCCTCGACTTCGCTCGGCATGAGCGGGATCGACGGTCCCGCTGGCTCGCGCGCGCCGCTTCGTTCCATCGGTGCTTCGGTTCTTGGCGGCCTCGGCGCGCCGCGCTACGCCGGGGCATGACCGACACCGCGCGTTACCTGTTGACCAGCGTCTGCCCCGATCGCCGCGGCATCGTCGCCGCGGTGATGGGCTTCCTCCACGGCGAGGGCCTGTCGATCGACGAAGCGCATCAGCACGGCACGCCCGAGGGCCAGTTCTTCCTGCGCATCGCGATGAGCGGCGCCGTCGGGGCGGTGCCCGACCTCGCCACGCTGGCGGCGCGCTTCGCGCCGATCGAAGCCGAATTCGCCTTGCAGGCGGAGCTTCGCGACCTCGCCCGCCGCGCGCGCGTGGTGATCATGGTGTCGCGCACCGGCCATTGCCTCCACGACCTGCTGCACCGCTGGCAGGCGGGGCAATTGCCGATCGACATCCCGGCAGTGGTGTCGAACCACGATGACCAGCGCTCCTTCACCCAATGGTGCGGGCTACCGTTTCACCATCTGCCGGCCAGCGGCGATCGCGACGCCGACGACGACCGGCTGCTGGCGCTGATCGATGGCCTCGACGTCGATCTCGTCGTGCTGGCGCGCTACATGCAGATCCTGTCGCCGCGGCTGTGCGCGCGGCTGGCGGGGCGCTGCATCAACATCCACCACGGCTTCCTGCCGAGCTTCAAGGGCGCCCGCCCCTACCACCAGGCGCACGCCCGCGGTGTCAAGATCATCGGCGCGACGGCGCATTATGTCACGACCGACCTCGACGAAGGCCCGATCATCGAACAGGCGACCCAGCGCGTCAGCCATTCCCGCTCGCCGGAGGAACTGGTGACCATCGGCCAGGAGGTCGAGGCGAGCGTGCTCAGCCGCGCGGTGCGCTGGCACGTCGAGGGGCGGGTGCAGATCGCCGGGCAGCGGACGATCGTCTTCGATTAGGGCCGGGCATTCGGGGTCGATTGCCGCAATTCTTGCGCCGTCACCCCCCGCGTTCGCGGGGGTGACGGAATCGCGGCTAGGGCCGCGCGCTCCACCCGCACTGCTGCCCCTTGTTCTGGGTCTTCAGCCAGGCCTGCAGCGGCGCGAAATAGGCGAGCATCGCCTTGCCCGACAGTTCGCGGCTGCCGGTGAAGGCGGCCAGCGCCTCGGGCCAGGGCTTCGAGGCGCCCATGGCGAGCATGGCGTTCAATTTCGCGCCGACGGCCTTGTCGCCATAGATCGAGCAGCGGTGCAGCGGCCCCTTCCAGCCGGCCTGGGCGCAGCCGGCCTGGTAGAATTGGAACTGCAGGACGCGGGCGAGGAAATAGCGCGCATAGGGCGTGTTGCCGGGGATGTGGAACTTGGCGCCGGGGTCGAAATCGGCCTCGCTGCGGGCGACCGGCGGGGTAATGCCCTGATACTTCAGCCGCAGGTCGGTCCACGCCTTGTTGTATGCCGAGGGCGGGGTAGCGCCCGAAAAGACCCCCCAGCGCCATTTGTCGACGAGCGCCGTCCACGGCATGCCCGGCACCTTTTCCATCGCCTGGCGCAGCAGCAGCCCGATGTCCTTCGACGGATCGGGCACCTTGCCGGCGTCGAGCAGCCCGATCTTGACCAGATAATCGGGGGTGACGTTGAGCGCGACGAAATCGCCGATGGCCTCGTGGAAGCCGTCGTTGGCCGAGCCCTGGAACAGCGGCGGCTGGCCCTTGTAGGCGCGCTGATAATAGTTGTGGCCGAGTTCGTGGTGGATGGTGACGAAATCCGACGAATTGACCTTGGTGCACATCTTGATGCGGACATCGTCCTGGCTGTCGATATCCCAGGCCGAGGCATGGCAGACGACCTCGCGATCGGCGGGCTTGGTGATCATCGACCGCGTCCAGAAGGTATCGGGCAGCGGCGCGAAGCCCAGCGACGAATAGAAGCCTTCGCCGTAGCGCACCATCTTGACGGCATCGGCGTTCTTGGCGGTCAGCAGCGCGCCGATGTCATAGCCGATATCGCCGGCGCCGGCGGGAGCGACGACGTCGTAGATGTCGCTCCAGTCCTGCGCCCACATGTTGCCGAGCAGATCGGCGCGAATCGGGCCGGTCTTCGGCTGCACCGCGTCACCATATTTCGCGTTGAGTTTGCCCCGCGTGTAGCAATGCAGGTCGACATAGAGCGGGTTGACCTCCGCCAGCAGGCGATCGATCAGCTTTTCGAAATCGGCCGCCGGCATGTCATAGCCCGCCCGCCACACCGCCCCGGTATCGGCGAAGCCCAGTTCCTTCGCCCCCTGGTTGGCGATTTCGACCATGCGGACATAATCGGCGCGCATCGGCGCACCGACCTTGTGCCAGCTTGCCCACATTTCGGCGGTCAGCGCCGGGTCGCGCGTCGTTCCCATCAACGCTTCGATATCATTGCCGCTCTTCGGCTCGCCCTTGAAGGTCCCCTTGCCCTTGCCATAGGTCGATTGCAGCCGCGTCGCGATCGTCGCCAGCTCCTCGGCGGCGCCGGGGGTCGAAGGCGCCGGCAGGACGATGCCCTGTTTCAGAAAGTCGAGCTTGCGCTGGGTGGCGGCGCCGATGCCGGCGACACCGTTGAAGCCCGCGGCCTCCTTGGCGAGCCTGACCTGAAGCAACGTGCCCTCGGCCCCCGACTTGGCGGCAAGGGCGTCGGTATCGTCGGTGATATAGGTGGCGTTGACCCAGGCGATCCGCGCCGCGTCGACGCCGTAGGTGGCGAGCTGCTTCTCGGCCGAGGCGACAAAGGCGTCCGCATCGGCGGCAGTGGCAGCGCAGGCCGGCGCGGCGATCGCCAGCGCGAGCAGCGAAACGAGCATCTTCATGGTGGTTTCCCCAAGGCTTGTTATGGCGGCAGGGTTGCGACGTCGGCCTGCCGGCGTCAAGCCTTCGTGCCGGATTGCAGTCCTCGGTCGCAAATTGCGAAGAAAAAATGCCTCCGGCGGCAAGGGGCTGAGCCCCTTGACCGACTTTCCATAAGTCCCGGCCGCTGCAACCCAAGGACGGCACCAACAAAAGTGGGTCCAGGGCCTCAGGCCCTGGCCGCCGGAGGCCCACTTATTCTATAATAAAAAATCATCAATCGTCGGGCGCGGCGCTGTCGTCGTGCGCCGGGTCATCGTCGGGAACATGCGGCAGCGGTTCGACTGGCGGTGGCGGCGTGTCGGGGTTGTCGCCGATCGGGCGATAGGGCTCGCGGCCGGTCATGCCGCCAGCACCTGGCGCATGCGGCTGAGGTAGCGCGCCAGCGTGTCGATCTCGATATTGACCTCGTCGCCCACCGCGAGGCCGGCGAAGGTCGTCGCCGAGGCGGTGTGGGGGATGATGTTGACGGCGAAATGCGCGCTGCCGTCGGGCTGGTCGCTGACCTCGTTGACCGTCAGCGACACGCCGTCGATGGCGATCGAGCCCTTGGGCGCAATGAAGGCGGCGATTTCGTGCGGCACGGCGAAACCGATGCGTTGCGAATCGCCTTCGGGGCAGATGCCGACCACCGTCGCGACGGCATCGACATGGCCGGTGACGATATGGCCGCCGAGCTCGTCCCCGACCTTCAGTGCGCGTTCGAGGTTGAGGCGGCGCCCTTCCGCCCACATCGCCGCCGCCGTGCAGCGCTGGGTTTCGGCGGAGACATCGACGCTGAACTCGCCGGGCGCCTTGGCAACCACGGTCAGGCAGACGCCCGAGCAGGCTACCGAGGCGCCGATGGCGAGACCGGCGGTGTCATAGCCGGTGGCGATAGTGACGCGCAGGTCGCCGCGCGGTTCGACCTTCTTGATATGGCCGATGTCGGTGATGATGCCGGTGAACATGGGGGCTTCCTTTGCCGGCGCCGGACCGTTCCCCCGCCCAACCGCCCGCACCAGGTAGCCTATGGGTGGTTGGGCGGGGGAGCGGGCCGGCACCGCGATCGACAAAATGCCTATCGGATGCGGGTGTAGGTCTCAAGCCGGTCGGGGGCGAGGTCAAGCATCGGCCCCGCTGCCCAACGGCCGTGCGCTGACGCGAGATCGGGCAGGCCCAATGCCGCCAACGCCGGGCGGCCGCCTAGCAGGATCGGCGCGCGATAGAGCAGCAGGCGATCGACGAGATCGGCGGCGATCAGGCTGGCGGCAAGCCCGGCCCCGCCTTCGGCGAGCACCAGGTCGGCGTCGGTGACCGCGGCAAGATCGGCCGGCCCGGCGATGCGGCGCGCGCCGTCGGGGACTTCGGTGGCGCTCATCACCGCGATCTGCGGCGAACGGTCGGCGAGGCCGGGCAGGCGGACATCGAGGCGGGGGTTGTCGGTAACCAGCGTGCCGCGGCCGACGAGGATCATGTCGCAGCGGGCGCGTTCGAGATGGGCATGGGCGCGGGCGCGCGGCCCGGTGATCCAGCGGCTTTCCCCCGACGCCAGCGCCACCGAGCCGTCGAGCGAGACGGCCAACTTCAAGGTGATGTGCGGGCGCTGGCGGCGTTGGCGGGTGAAGAAGCCGGCCATTACGGCTTCGGCCTCGGCAGCGCGGATGCCGGTGGTGACCTCGATGCCGGCGTCACGCAGTCGGGCGATTCCCTTGCCATCGGTGCGCGGATCGGGGTCGCCGGCGGCGATGACGACACGCGCCACGCCGGCGGCGACGAGGCTGTCGGCACATGCCGGGCCGCGCGGCGATTCGTGGGCGCAGGGTTCGAGCGTCACCCAGGCGGTGGCGCCGCGCGTCGCCGCGCCGGCCTGCGCCAGCGCCATCGCTTCGGCATGGGGACGGCCGCCGGCCTGGGTCCAACCGCGCCCGACGATCCGGCCATCTCGCGCGATGATGCAGCCGACCGACGGGCTCGCGCCGGTGGTGCCGCCGCCGCGGCTGGCGAGCGCCAGCGCCGCCGCCATCAGACGGTCGTCGTCACTCACTGCACCGCGGGCTCGGCGGGCGCATAGGGAATGTCGCGCGCCGCGCCGCCGCCGGCGACATAGGCGTCGTACTGCTTTTGCGCCTCGATCTTCGCCTTGCCGGTCAGGCTGGCAATAAAGGCGCGCGATTCGGCGAGCTTGGCGGCGCGCGCCTGCTGCGCGGCGCGGGTGTCGGCGATGGCATCCTCGCGCGTCCGGTCGCCCTTCCAGTTCTGGACGTAGATCAGCTTGACCGTCACCGGCGAATAACCCCAGCGCGATTCGACCAGGAAGGCGACGACGATGATCGAGGTGATCAGCAGCGCCAGTCCGCCGACCTTGAGACGCCGCCGACGCTTGTCGACGACCGAAGGATTGAGGAACGACATGGCGGCAACATAGGCAAGCCCGCCGCCGCCCGCCAGAGCGGCGGGCGCCGCAGGGCAATGGTGGTTCGCTGCCCGGTTCTCCGATAGCAGGGCGCCATGGAGCTGATGCAACTCGACGTCGCCATCCGGATCGCCGCGGCGACGACCCTCCTGCTGCTGGCGTGGCTGTTGTTCCGCCAGGCGCGACGGATCGGCTTGCCCGCGCTGCTCTTCCTGCCACTGGCGATCTGCGTCGCCGGGTTCGCCATCGGCAATGCCCCCGCCGCCGCGCCGCGCCCGGCCGGCGCGTTGGGCAGCATCGCGCATTTCGTCAGCGGCTTTACCGTCATCTTCCTCTGGTGGTTCTGCCTCGCCTGCTTCGATCGCCGCTTCCGGCCCCGGGGCGGCGTGCTGGCGGGCGGCCTCCTCTGGGCGGCGCTCGCCGCCGGCGACCGCGGGCTGTTTGGCGAGGTGCTCGCCGGCAAGGGGCTTTCCTACGCCCTGGTCGCCATGGGGTTCGCCATCGTCGGCCATCTGGTCTGGCGGCTGCTCGCCGAACGCGCCGGCGATCTGGTTGAACAGCGCCGCGACGCCCGGATCCTGGTCGCGGTGTTTCTCGGCGGGATGCTGCTGATCGACCTGGCGGCCGACGCGCTCTTCGGCCTCGCCTGGCGCCCCCTGCCGTTCGCCATGGTGCAGAATGCCGCGATCCTGGCTTTCGGGCTGTGGCTGGCGGGGCGGTTGCTCGGCGTCCGCGCCGATGTGCTTGCCTTCGGCGCCGCACCGGCGACCACGGCCGCCGCCGGCGACCCGCGCGACGCGGAACTGCGCCGCCGCCTCGCATGCCTGATCGAAACGCAGCGGATCTTCCTCGATCCCGAGCTGAGCTTCGCCGGCTTTGTCGAGCGCATGGCCGCGCCGGAGCGGGCGGTCCGCCGGCTCGTCAATCACGAGCTCGGCTTCGATCACTTCCGCGCCTTCCTCAACCATTATCGGGTGGTGGAGGCGCGCCGGCGCCTGGCCGACCCGCGCCACGCCGACGACAAGCTGATCGCCATCGCGCTCGATAGCGGCTTCGCCTCGCTCGCCAGCTTCAATCGGGTGTTCCGGGCGGCCGAGGGCTGCAGCCCCGGCCAGTATCGCGCCCGGCACGACGGCGCGAAAGCCGGTGATCCCGCTGGCGTCGCGGCGCTGCCGGTTTTTGAGCCGCGAAAAGCCGCCTTCTGAGGAGGCAGCGCAGCGCCGCCGGCATAGCGTGCCGGCAGATCGGGCAGGGAGTGCGGCGTGAACGCTTTGACTGGGCTGGCAGGAACGCTGGCGATCGTCCTGGTGCTGGGCATGGCGATCGGCTGTGCCGACCGGCGGCACTTTCGCCCACGCTGGCTGGCGATCGCGGCGCTGCTCGTCGCGGCGAACGATGCCTGCCTTACCCGCTTCTATGGCGGGCTGCCCGATCTGCTCGGCGGTGCGTGGAACTGGCAGGGCAAGCTGCTGGCGCTCGCCGCGAGCCTTGCCATCGCCGCCCTGCCGGCCTTCGGCTGGCGCGGCGCCGGCCTGACCTTCTCGCAGGCGCCGGGCAGCCTGAAGGCGGCGGTGCCGGTGGGTCTCGCCTATTGCGCCTTCTTCCTCGCCATCGCGCTGGCCTTTCCCGGCGGCCGGGCCGATCCCGAGACGATCGCTTTCCAGCTGACCTTGCCGGGGCTGGAGGAGGAGATCTTCTATCGCGGCGTGCTGCTGCTCGCCCTCGACCGGGCGTTCACCGGCCGGAAGCGCTGGCTCGGCGTCGACTGGGGTTGGGGCGCGCTGCTGTCATGCCTGGTCTTCGGCCTGGCGCACGCCTTCGGCTTTTCGCACGGCCAGTTTTCCCTCGATGCGACCGTCCTGGCGGTGACGGCGCTGCCGGCGCTGCTCGCCGTCTGGCTGCGGTTGCGGACGGAGAGCGTGCTGCTGCCGATCCTGCTCCACAATTTCGGCAATTCGATCGGGCTTCTCCTGCGGTGAGCGAACACCGGTCCCGGCCGCCGCCTGGGCGGCGACCGGGGGCGAAGGCTCAGGCGTCGGCGAGGCGGAAGCGGACGGTCAGGGTGCGGTGCGAGACGATGGCGGCGCCGTCCTTCAGCGCCGGGGTGAAGTGCCAGCGCGCGCGGGCATGGTCGATCGCCGCCGCGTCGAGGCGTGGCGATCCCGACGAGGTCAGCAGCCGCACGTCGAGAACGCCGCCGTCGCTGCCGATGGTGACATCGAGCACGACGGCGCCCTCCTCGCCGAGCCGGCGCGCGGCGCTGGGATAGGCGGGCTGGCTGG
>LJHX01000083.1 GCA_001295935.1 alpha proteobacterium AAP81b | reverse complement strand
CTGGATGCCAGCGTTCGCTGGCATGACGGCAGGACGGACTTACGCCGCGCGCTTCAACCGCGCCGCATAGCCCTTGCGGAACTTCGCCAGCTTGGGCGCCACCACCGCGGCGCAATAGCCATTGGCGGTACCGTTGCGCTCGAAATAGCGCTGGTGATAATCCTCGGCGCGATACCAGGCGCTCAGCGGCTCGATCGTCGTGACGATCGGCGCATCCCAGACCGGCTGGTTGCGGGCGATCGCGGCGCGCGCCGCGGCGGCCTGGGCCTCGTCGTGCGGGAAGATCGCCGAGCGATATTGCGTGCCGGTATCGGCGCCCTGGCGGTTGAGCGTCGTCGGATCATGGGTGTGAAAGAAGATGTCGAGCAGGTCGGCGTAGGAAATTACCGCGGGATCATAGGTGATCCGCACCGCCTCGGCATGGCCGGTGCGGCCGGTGCAGACGGCCTCATAGCTCGGATTGGCGACGCCGCCGCCGATATAGCCCGATTCGACCAGTTCGACGCCCTGCAATTCGTTGAAAACGGCCTCGGTGCACCAGAAGCAGCCGCCGGCGATGGTCGCGGTTTCGATGGCCATGGCAATTCTCCTTGGGGCGGGCATGTCGTTGCTGGCAATCTGGGGGCGATGGCGCGGCACCGCAAGGCAGTCGCCGCGGCCTGGAATGGGGTGATGCCGTCGCCGCAGCAATTTTTTCACAACGTCGCCGCCACGCCATATCCCGGACATAGCCGATTGCGTGCGAAAATGTTATCCACATCCGCGACTCGGGGGGTCCGGGCGCGAGGATTTGTCAAGGTAGCGGTACCGGGGGGTACGCTGCCGGCAAGCCGCGTCTTTACACCCCAGGGCCAAGACACAGGAGACCGACCGGTAACAACGGTCGGCAGGCAGGTCGCAAGAACATGAGCCGCACCAGAGCCCGTTACGTCGGCAGTCACTATGACGCCACGATGACCAACACCGCGCGGCGCCTCGCCGCCTGGCTGCGCGGCATGGGGCGCCGCTATCGCCAGGCGCTGCTGCTGCTGCTCGCCGCCAGCGCCACCCTGGCGGTGGGGGTGAGTGCCGGCCAGGCACCGGCGCCGGTCGTCGTCGCCGCAAACTAGCGCTTTTCCGCCGACGATTTCGCCGGCTTCCCAGCCCGCGACGGCGCTGCTACCCCAGTTGTTGAAGGCGCCGCGATAAGCGCCGCGACAAGCCCGCCCCGCGGGCGGGGGAGCGAATGGCTGACGCATCGGTACCTGCCAACACCACCGCCGACACCCGCGCCATGCCGCCGGTCGGTGGCGCCTATGCCAAATATGTGCTGGCGCTGCTGGTGCTCGTCTATGCGATGAACTTCATCGATCGCCAGATCCTCGCCATCCTCGCCGAGGACATCAAGCGCGACCTGAAGCTCAGCGACGCCGATCTCGGCTTTCTCTACGGCACCGCCTTCGCGGTTTTCTACGCGCTGTTCGGCATTCCCTTGGGGCGCCTGGCCGACAATTGGGTGCGCACCCGGCTGCTCAGCATCGGCCTGTTCGTCTGGTCGTCGATGACGGCGCTTTCGGGCTTGTCGACAAGCTTCCTGCAATTGAGCCTCGCCCGCGTCGGCGTCGGCGTCGGCGAAGCCTCGGCCAGCCCATCGGCCTTTTCGATGCTGTCGGACTGGTTCCCGCGTGAAAAGCGCGCCACCGCGCTCGCCATCTATTCGGCCGGGCTCTACCTCGGTGGCGGCGTCTCGCTGCTGATCGGCGCCGTCGTCGTGCGCGCCTGGAACGCCGCCTATCCCGACGGCGGGCCGCTGGGCCTCGTCGGTTGGCAGGCGGCCTTTCTCGCCGTCGGCTTCCCGGGGCTGCTGCTGTCGCTGTGGGTCTCGACCCTCAAGGAACCGATCCGCGGCCGCGCTGAGGGCCTACCCGAGCCGCCGAAGGTCGAAGGCGTCGGCCGCAAATTGTGGGACGACATCACCAGCGTTATCCCGCCACTGACGCTGATCCACCTCGCCCCCTTCGGCGCGCGTGTCGTCGGCACCAACCTTGCCGTCGCCGCGGCCTTTGCGGCACTGGCGACCTTGCTGATCCGCGTTACCGGCGACGTGCCGCAATGGCTGGCGATCTGCCTCGGCGGCTATGCCGTTACCAGCTGGGCGCAGTCGCTCAAGCAACGCGACCCGCCGACCTATGCGCTGATCTGGGGCACGCCGACCTTCCTGCTGGCACTGATCGGCTTCGGCTCGATCAGCTTCGTCGGCTATTCGATCGGCTTTTGGGCGGCACCCTATGCCATCCGCACCTTCGTCGTGCCGCTGGCGGCGAGCGGTGGCCCCATCCCCTGGTATGGCAGCAAGGAAATCGTCGCGCTGATCCTCGGCGGCTGGGGCGCGGCGGGCGGTTTTCTCGGCGTCATTATCGGCGGCTTCGCGTCGGACTGGTTCAAGAAGCGCAACCCTGCCGGCCGCATCGCTGTCGCCGCGCTCGCGACCCTGGTGCCGGCGCCCTTCATCTGGCTGATGTACACCACCGACGATCTGGGGCTGTTCCTGCTCTACAATATCCCTTTGTGCTTCGGCTCCATGTATGTCGGCATCGCCGCGGCGACGACGCAGGACCTGGTGCTGCCGCGGATGCGCGGCGCCGCGACCGCCACCTATTTCATCGGCACGACCTTGCTCGGCCTCGGCCTCGGCCCCTATTTCACCGGGGCGGTTTCGAAGGCCAGCGGCAGCCTGGCGACGGGCGTGCTGGCGCTGCTGCTGATGGCGCCGGTGACGCTGACCTGCCTGGCGCTCGTCTATCGCAAACTGCCGCTGGCCGAGGCGTCGCGCGTCGACCGCGCCCGCGCCGCCGGCGAAGCCATCTGAAGGAGCATCCGATGAACAATGACGGCATGAACATCGCCGACCTCTTCGGCGTCGCCGGCAAGACCGTCGTCATCACCGGCGGCAGCCGCGGCATCGGCGAGATGATCGCCCGCGGCTATGTGGCGAACGGCGCGCGCGTCATCCTGACCAGCCGCAAGGCGAGCGACGTCGAAGGCCTTGCCGCCGACCTCGGCCCCGCCGCCACCGCCATTCCCGCCGACCTCAGCCAGATGAGCGAGATCGAACGCTTCGCCGGCGAAGTCGCGCGGGTGACCGACAGGGTCCATGTGCTCTTCAACAACGCCGGCGCCTCCTGGGGCGCCGAATTCGACAGCTTCCCCGAGGTCGGCTGGGACAAGGTCATGGATCTCAACGTCAAATCGGTGTTCTTCCTGACCCAGAAGCTGATCCGCCTGCTCGAAGCCGCCGCCACCCCCGACGATTATGCCCGCGTCATCAACATCGGCTCGATCGACGGCCAGCATGTCTCGGGGATCGAGACCTACAGCTATGCCGCCTCCAAGGCCGGGGTGCTGCATCTGACGCGGATGATGGCGAAGAATCTCGCCGGGCGGCACATCGCCGTCAATGCCATCGCGCCGGGCTATTTCCCGTCAAAGATGACCGCCGGCATCGCCGAGGAATTCGCCGCCGCCAGCCTCGCCGCGACGCCGATGGCGCGCCGCGGCTCGCCGACCGACATGGCGGGCGTCGCGCTGTTTCTCGGCAGCCGCGCCTCGGCCTTCCTGTGCGGATCGGTGGTGACGGTCGACGGCGGCTACGCAACGACGGTCTGACCGGCGCTCTGCCGCAATTTCAGGCAGCATTATTGCCCGATGTTCGCATCTTGGGCGCAGAATCGCCTCCCCAAGCGCCCTGCCCTTGGGCTATCACCACTGGCACGGAGCTTGCTTCGGAGAAGCCGACGAAACGGGGTGGTCAGTGAAAAAGATCGAAGCGGTCATCAAGCCCTTCAAGCTCGATGAGGTGAAGGAAGCGCTCCACGAAGTCGGCGTTTCGGGGATCACGGTGACCGAGGCCAAGGGCTTCGGCCGCCAGAAGGGCCATACCGAGCTCTATCGCGGCGCCGAATATGTCGTCGATTTCCTGCCCAAGGTGCGCCTCGAAGTCGTCGTCGACGACGACCAGGTCGATCGCGTCGTCGAGGCGATCGCGACGGCGGCGCGCACCGGGCGCATCGGCGATGGCAAGATCTTCGTCTCGACGATCGAAAGCGCCGTCCGCATCCGCACCGGCGAACGCGATTCCGACGCCATCTGATTTCAACACCAATTTCGTACGAGGGGACCGACAAAATGGCCAATACCGCCGCCACCATAATCGACATGATCAAGGAAAAGGAGATCGAATGGGTCGATCTTCGCTTCACCGACCCCAAGGGCAAATGGCAGCATCTGACGATGGTCGCGGCGATCATCGATGAAGACCAGCTCAACGACGGCTTCATGTTCGACGGCTCGTCGATCGCCGGCTGGAAGGCGATCAACGAATCGGACATGATCCTCAAGCCCGACCTTGATGCGACCTATATCGATCCCTTCTCGGCGACGCCGATGCTCATTCTCGTCTGCGACATCGTCGAACCCTCGACCGGCCAGCTCTACAGCCGCGACCCGCGCTCGACCGCCAAGCGCGGCGAAGCCTATTTGAAGGCGAGCGGCATCGGCGACACCGTCTACATCGGCCCGGAAGCCGAATTCTTCGTTTTCGACGATGTCCGCTTCGGCCTCGGCTACAACGAAGGCTTCTTCCATCTCGACGACATCGAACTGCCGACCAACTCGGGCCGCGAATATGAAGTCGGCAACATGGGCCATCGCCCGCGCGCCAAGGGCGGCTATTTCCCGGTGGCGCCGGTCGACAGCGCCGTCGACCTGCGCGGCGAGATGGTCTCGACGATGATCGAGATGGGCCTGCCCTGCGACAAGCATCACCATGAAGTCGCCAGCGCCCAGCACGAACTTGGCCTGACATTCGGCACGCTGGTGACGACCGCCGACCGCATGCAGGTCTATAAATATGTCGTCCACCAGGTCGCCCATGCCTATGGCAAGACCGCGACCTTCATGCCCAAGCCGATCAAGGACGACAATGGCAGCGGCATGCACACCCACCTTTCGATCTGGAACGGCAAGACGCCGCTGTTCGCCGGCGACGGCTATGCCGGGCTTTCTGAAATGGCGCTGTTCTTCATCGGCGGCATCATCAAGCACGCCAAGGCCTGCAACGCCTTCACCAACCCCTCGACCAACAGCTACAAGCGGCTGGTGCCCGGCTTTGAGGCGCCGGTGCTGCTGGCCTATTCGTCGCGCAACCGCTCGGCGTCGTGCCGCATCCCCTATGGCAGCGGCGGCAAGGCCAAGCGCGTCGAGGTGCGCTTCCCCGACGCGATGGCCAACCCCTATCTCTGCTACACGGCGCTGCTGATGGCCGGCCTCGACGGGATCGAAAACCGCATCCACCCCGGCGCGCCGATGGACAAGAACCTCTACGACCTGCCGCCGCGCGAGCTCAAGAAGGTACCGACGGTGTGCGCGTCCTTGCGCGAGGCTTTGGCGGCTCTCGACAAGTCGCGCGCGGTGTTCACCAAGGGCGGGGTGTTCACCGACGATCAGATCGATGCGTATATCGAGCTGAAGATGGAAGAGGTGCAGCGTTGGGAGATGACGCCAAGCCCGGTTGAGTTTGATATGTATTACAGCGCCTAAGCGGCGCGCGCGTAAGCGACAAAATTGCAAAGCAATTTTTCGCTTACGCGCCGACTCGCGTGGCGCTCGGCCGGCGGGGCGGGCGGCCTAAAGCCGTCCGAACCCGTCCGACGCGCCGGCTTTGCCGGCGACTTTCTTTCTGCCTTTCTTCCTTCTCGCCTACGCCGCCGGGAGCCGCCCTACGTCCGCGCGAGCTTTGCTCGCGCCGCAGGCCGTATCGATGCGCGCGCCCTCAGCCATGCCCGCTGCCCATATCGCCCGAAGCTGGCGACATGACGTTCGCCAGGAAAACGCCACATTCCCCTGCTGCTCATGGCAGCCTGCGCTGGCCTGACCGGTGGGAGCGATACGCCCCACTCTCGCCAGGCACCTGGCGGCAGACACAATCGACACATGATCCAGGCCGCTTCGACATCATGCGCCGACACGACGCAGCCATATCCACTGCACCCGCCGTCGCCCTGACAGCGGGGCAGCAGGACGACGACGATGTTCGATATCGACGAGGACGAGACGACGACCGCCGAGCAACCCGATCCGGCGGTCGATTGCCTGGCACGCACTCTGGCAGCGGCGACGGGAGCTTGCTGGGAGGAGATGCCGAGTCATCCCGGCTATCTTCGCAACTATTGGCGGGAGGCGGCAATGCACGCGCTGCGCGGGCCGACGGCACGCGTTGCCGGCGGTCGCGCCTGAACCGTGCTGTTGCGTCGGCGGCGCGAGCCAAGCTCGCGCCGGATCAAGGGCAGACCTTGAGGCTGCGGCCTGAGGAAGGAACTAAGCAAGAAAGTCGCGGGCAAAGCCCGGGCGTCGGACGGGTTCGGCGGATTCAAGATCCACCTCCCCGCCGGCCGGGCTGGCGCGAGTCGGCCGACAAGCCGAAATTTGCTGGGCAAATTTGCGTCTTGTCGGCGCGCCGCGCTGGCGCCTTAAAAGATGACGCCGAACTCCAGCCGTCCGCGCACCTGGCTCTTTGCCAGTCCGTCGCGCCCAAAGCCCAGGCCCGGCGTCACGTCGCTCGCCGAAACCACGCTGAACTCGGGCCGGACGAAGAACTGCTTCCACTTGTAGGTCGGCGTGATGGTGAACGAAAAGGCGTTGGCGCCGGGGCCGTTGATCAGGCTGGCGGCGTTGGGCCCCTTGGCCTTGGTATCGATATATTCGAAACGCACCGGCAGGCTGAAGCTGTCGGAGAAATTGTAGCGCGCCAGCACTGCCCCCGACCAGCTTTCGGCGCCGTCGGTGCCGATCAGCGGCAGCGCCGGCACCGAGGTGTATTGGAAATAGGGCTGGATGAGAAACTTGCCGCTCGAATAGCTGTAGATGACGTCGACGATCGTCGAATTGTTCTGGAAGACCGGCGTCGCGAAGGTCGATTTGTAATTGGTGCTGGTCGGGCCACCGGCGACGACCGTCAGCGCGTTCGAGCTGTTGAAGGTGTAGGTCGCCAGCCCCGAGATCCAGTTCCACTTGCCCGAGAAGAAGCCGTCGCCGAAGCTCAGCGACAGGGCGAGCTTGCCGGTGGTGAAATTCGCCTGCACCTGGCGGGTGAGGACATTTTCCTGGCCCCAGAGCATGCCGCGATCGATGTTCATGTTCTGGAAGGTGAAGGGCCCTTCGAGGCCGATCATCGTCGGCATGATGCCCGCCTGGATCGAGAAATTCGCCGACGGCACCAGCTTCACATAGGCTTGCGGCACGACGCCATAGGTCAGGTCGGTAAAGCGCGTCGCCTTGGTGTAGGAGAAGCCGAGGGTCTCATGGTTGTAGGCGCCGACATGGACGAGGAACTGTACGACGCCATCGGCCTTCTGGATGATCGCCGCGGCGTTGGAGATGTCGGCGAAGGACGCCGCTTCGACCGTCGAATTCGATTGGGTGCCGAGAAAGCCGGTGCCGATGCCGGTGATGTAGATATCGCCGAGCGAGCCGGCTTCGAAGCTGATCGGCTTGTCGCTGTACGACAGCGGGCCGGCGAGCGCCGGGCCGAGTGCCGGCGGCGCCGCCGGCGCGTCTTCGGCGAGCGCCGGGCCGGCGACCAGCAGCGCGCTGCCGAACGCGGCGAGAATGGCCTTGGTCATTTCGGGTCCTCCCAAACACCGCGCCCCGCGCGCGGCCCCAGCAACGGCACTGCAACAAATATGCCAAGCCAGCGCATCACCGTGGTCATGCTGCGCTGCCGCAACACGCGCCTGTTTTAGAGGCGCCACTGCCCACCGAAACGGCAATCTCCGAGACGCGCCGTTAAGTTTTCATAAGCGTGGCCCCGCCGCCTGCGGCGCGCCGGACAGAAAAAGGGGGCCGGAGACAGGCTCCGGCCCCTTCAAAGTCTATCCTTGGGGAGGATCGCCATAAATGGCCCGCTCTTTGTGCGCCGCAGCGAAAAATTCTGCAATGCGAAAAATGCTGCACCTGCGAACAAAAGCGACGGGCCGCCGAGAAAGCTGGGGACAACCCTGGGCCCGCCGGGGCGCGCAATTCCCCTGCCCGCCGCAAACGGCTATGCTGGCAGGCAATGAGCGACCTGTTCGCCGCCACCGCGGCGCCTTCCGATTATGATGCCAGCCATATCGAGGTGCTCGAAGGCCTCGAACCCGTGCGCCGCCGCCCCGGCATGTACATCGGCGGCACCGACGAGCGCGCCCTCCACCACCTCGCCGCCGAAGTCCTCGACAACGCCATGGACGAAGCCGTCGCGGGCCACGCCAGCCGCATCGAAGTGACGCTCGACGCCGACGGCAGCCTGACCATCGCTGACAATGGCCGCGGCATCCCCGTCGACGCGCATCCGCGCTTCCCCGACAAATCGGCATTGGAGGTCATCCTGACCATGCTGCATTCGGGCGGCAAGTTCAGCGGCAAGGCCTATGCCACCGCCGGCGGGCTGCACGGCGTCGGCATTTCGGTGGTCAATGCGCTGTCGTCGAGCCTCGTCGTCGAAGTGGCGCGCAACCGCGAGCTGTTCCGCCAGGGCTTTTCGCGCGGGGTTCCGGTCACGGCGCTGGAGAAGCTGGGCGCCGTTCCCAATCGCCGCGGCACGACGGTCAGGTTCCTCCCCGACCCCGAGATCTTCGGCGCCGACGCGCGCTTCAAGCCGGCGCGGCTGTTCCGTCTGGCGCGTTCCAAGGCCTATCTGTTCGGCGGCGTCGAAATCCGCTGGCGCTGCGCCGTCCCGGAGGGCGACGTCCCCGAAACCGCCACCTTCCAATTCCCCGGCGGCCTGGCCGACCATCTCAAGGAACGCCTCGACGACCGCGAGCTGGTGACCCCCGAAATCTTCGCCGGCCGCGCCGATCTTGCCGATGGCAAGGGCGCCGTCGAATGGGCCTGCGCCTGGCCGACCTATGGCGAGGGCGCCGCGAGCTTCTATTGCAACACCATCCCGACGCCGGATGGCGGCACCCATGAGGCCGGCTTGCGCATGGCGCTGCTGCGCGCCCTGCGCGGCTATGCTACGATGAGCGGCAACAAGCGCGCCAGCGATCTTGCCGGCGAGGATGTCTTCTCGGGCGCCGAAATCCTCTGCTCGCTGTTCCTGCGCGATCCGCAGTTCCAGAGCCAGACCAAGGATCGCCTGACCAGCCCCGAAGCCACCCGCCTCGTCGAAAACGCCGTCAAGGATCATTTCGACCATTGGCTGACCGCTTCGGCCGAGCGCGGCCGCGCGCTGCTCGGCTTCTGCCTCGAACGCATGGACGACCGCCTGCGCCGCAAGGCCGAGCTGCTCGTCAAGCGCAAGACCGCGACGTCGAAGAAGAGCCTGCGGCTGCCCGGCAAGCTGACCGACTGCGCGCGCTCCGAACCCATCGGTACCGAGCTGTTCATCGTCGAGGGCGATTCGGCCGGCGGTTCGGCGAAACAGGCGCGCGATCGCGTGACGCAGGCGATCCTGCCGATCCGCGGCAAGATCCTCAACGTCGCCAGCGCCGGCGCCGCCAAGGTCGGCGCCAACAGCGAGGTCGCCGACCTGATCATGGCGCTCGGCTGCGGCACGCGCGATCGCTACGACGCCGCGGCGCTGCGCTATGAACGCATCGTCATCATGACCGACGCCGATGTCGATGGCGCCCATATCGCCACCCTGCTGATGACCTTTTTCTACCGCGAAATGCCCGGCCTCGTCCGCGACAGCCGCCTCTACCTGGCGCTGCCGCCGCTCTATCGCCTGTCGGCCGGCGGCATCAACGCCTATGCCCGCGACGACGCCCACCGCGAGGAACTGCTGCGCACGATTTTCGCCGGGCGCAGCAAGATCGACGTCAGCCGCTTCAAGGGGCTTGGCGAAATGAGCCCGCAGCAGCTGCGCGAAACGACGATGGACCCTGCCAAGCGCACGCTGCTGCGCGTCAGGCTGCCCGAAACCGCCGACGGCCGGCTCGACACCGCCGACCTCGTCGAGCGGCTGATGGGGCGCAATCCCGAACACCGCTTCGCTTTCATCCAGAGCCATGCCACGGCGGTCGCCGCCGACGCCATCGACGTTTGAAGTCATCGCGAAAGTTGCGATCATCGCAACAGGCGCGGAACGGGATCGATCGTTGCGCGTTGGCAAGCCGTTGCACCGGCGCCGTGTCGGCAGGTGGGCATGGCGTTGCCGGCGGGGGTGGTTGCAGGAATGTTCGATAACTGGACGCGGCTGCTCGGAAATTCCGATCTGGCGCCGCACGGCTATTGCCTGCTCTGGGACCCGGCACTGGTCTGGACCCATGTCGTCAGCGATGCGCTGACGGGCTTATCCTATTATTCGATTCCCATCGCCATGGCGGTGTTCCTGCGGCGCCGCCCCGAACTGCAATTCCGCTGGATCGCCTGGCTTTTCGTCGTCTTCATCCTTGCCTGCGGGACAACGCACTTCCTCGCCATCTGGACGCTCTGGGTGCCGGATTACTGGCTGGAGGGGATCGTCAAGGCGCTGACGGCGGTGGTTTCGGTGGCGACCGCGGTGGTGCTGTGGCCCCTCATTCCCCGGGCGCTGGCGATGCCGACCCCAGCGGCAGTGCGCCGCGCCAATGACGCGCTGACGGCCGGTATCGCCGAACGCGATGCGGCGCTCGTCGCCCTCGAAACCGCCCAGGCCGAGCGCGAGGCCGCCGAGGCAATGCTGCGCCAATCGCAGAAGATGGAGGCGCTCGGCCAGTTGACCGGCGGCATCGCCCATGATTTCAACAATCTGCTGACCATCATCCAGGCCAATATCGCTCGCGCCCGGCGGCTTTCGGAAAGCGATCCGCGCCTCGGCGGCGCGCTCGACAATGCCATGACCGGTGCCGAACGCGCGGCGCGGCTGACCGACCAGCTGCTTGCCTTCGCCCGCCGCCAGCCGCTGCGACCCGAGCTGCAGGATCTGGGCGACATCGTCACGCGCATCACCGAGCTGTCGGCGCGCAGCTTCATCTCGCGCGTCGTCATCAAAAGCGATCTTGCCGCCGATCTCTGGCCGGTGCGCATCGACGCCGGCCAGGCCGAGAATGCCGTGCTCAACCTCGTCGTCAACGCCCGCGAGGCGATGCCCGAAGGCGGTACCCTGCGCCTCGTGACCCGCAACTGCCCCGGCACGCCGGACATGGTCGAGCTGCGGGTGATCGACTCCGGCATCGGCATGGAGGATGTAGTGCGCGAGCGTGCCCTCGAACCCTTCTTCACGACGAAGGCGCTCGGCCGCGGCACCGGGCTCGGCCTGCCGCAGGTCTATGGCTTCGTCACCCAATCGGGGGGGCGCATTGCCATCGAGTCGGCACCCGGCCAGGGAACGACGGTGCGGCTCTTTCTGCCACGCGCGACAGGGGAGCCAGGGGAATGACGGTTTTGGGACAGACCACCGAGAGCAACACCGCCCCCATCGCCACCGTGCTGATCGTCGAGGACGAGGCGCTGGTGCGCGAAGTCACCGGCATCGAGTTCGAGGAAGCGGGCTTCCGTGTCGTCGTCGCCGGGGACGGAACCGAAGCGCTGGCGAAACTCGCCGCCGACGCCAGCATCGACCTGTTGTTCACCGATATCAGCCTGCCCGGCGGCATCGACGGCTGGACGATCGCACTCAGGGCGCGCGCGCTGCGGCCGACGCTGCCGGTGATCTATGCCACCGGCTATTCGCCCGACGCGATCAAGCTCGTACCCGGCGCGCGCTTCTACAAAAAGCCCTATCTTCCGACGACGATCATCGCCGCGGCACGCGAGCTAATCGCCGCGTCGGGCGATGTCGCGCGCACCGCGGCGGGCTGAGCCGCTTCAGCCGAGCCTGGCGAGCTGACTCGCTGCCCATTCGTACATCGCCGCATTGGGCGCGCGCTGGCGCCGCGACAGCCGCCGCGCCCGCGCCGCGACTTCCTGCAGCACCGTGCGCGCCTCGGCCTTGCGGCCGGCGGTGATCAGCAGATTGGCGTAAAGGCAGCGCGCTTCGTCGCCGGGGATGCGATCGGCAAGCTCGGCATAGAGCGCCAGCGCCGCCACGGTGTCGCCGGTCGCCTCCAGCGCCCGGGCGCGCAGCAGTTCGGCGCGTTCGCCGTCGGTCTCGCCGAGGCGCGGCAGCGCTTCGGCCTCGCGCAGCGCCCGGCGCGCGTCCCCCGATTCGAGCAGCGCCAGCGCCAGGCGGTAGCGCGTCGGCCGATCGACGACGGGCAGCGACGCCAGCGCGCGGTCGTAGTGCGGCACGGCATCGCTGTGGCGGCCGAGTTCGGACAGCGCGTCGCCAAGGCGGATCTCATTGGCGGCGGTGGCGGCGATGCTCAGCGCGTCGGTGGCGTCGCGCAGCTCGCGCTCGGGATCGAGGCGTTTTTCGGCGGCGACGCGCAGCGCGCGGACATCGGGGCTGCCGAGGATGCCCGGCAGGATTTCGGTGACGAAATAGGCAAGGCTGCCAGCGGCGGGCAGCAGCACCACCGCCCACAGCCAGAGCTGGTTGCGGCCGGTGCGGATGATGTGGACGACGCAGGCGACCTGCACCAGCACCGACAGCAGAAACAATGGCATGGCTTCCCCCGCATCGGCGCGAGCCGCCCGTGGCGAATCGCCTCCCCCCCCGATCGTTTCGCCATGCCCGGCGGCCGCCGGGCTCGCAAGCCGGCGAAGGGTCCGCTCTGGCGGTTACGCCAGCGCCGCTTCGAGCGCCTCGCTCGCCGCAAGCCATGCCGCCTCGCTGCGCTCAAGCGCCTTTTCGGCCTCGCCGCGCAGTCGGCGCAGGTCGCTCGCCGGGCGGTGGCGATCCGACGCATTGGCGGTCCTGGGGTCGGCGAGCGTCCGGTCGAGCTCGGCGAGGCGCGCCGTCAGCCGGGCGCTCTCCGCCTCGGCGTCCTTGACCGCCTTGCGCAAGCCAGCCGCCGCCTCGCGCGCCGCCGCCGCGGCCTTGCGGTCGTCCTTCTTGTTGCCGCTGCCCTTCCCCTTGCCGCCTTCGGGCGCCGCCGGCGGCTTGCCGAGGATGGTGTCGGTATAATCGTCGAGGCTGCCGGGGAAATCGGTCGCCCGGCCGGCATCGACGAGCACCAGGCGATCGGCGCTCGCCTCGATCATGTGGCGATCGTGGCTGACGACGACGACGGCGCCCTGATAATCGCCGAGCGCCTGGACGAGCGCCTCGCGGGTATCGACGTCGAGGTGGTTGGTCGGCTCGTCGAGAATGAGCAGGTGCGGCGCGTCGCGGGTGATCAGCGCCAGCGCCAGCCGGGCGCGTTCGCCGCCCGACATCTTGCCGACCTTCTGCTCGGCCATGGCGCCCGAAAAGCCGAAGCGGCCGAGCTGGGCGCGAACCTGCGAGGGGTTGGCGCCCTTCATCAGCCGGCTCATATGCTCCAAGGGCGTGTCGTCGCTGTCGAGTTCCTCGACCTGATATTGGGTGAAATAGCCGACGCGCAGCTTGCCCGGCGCCGCGACATGCCCGGCCATCGCCTTCAGCTGCCCCGACAGCAGCCGGGCGAGCGTCGTCTTGCCATTGCCGTTGCGGCCGAGCAGCGCCAGCCGGTCGTCGGGATCGAGGCGCAGGTCGATGTGGCTCAAGACGGCGCGGCCGTCATAGCCGACGGTGGCATGATCGATCTGCACCAGCGGCGGCTTCAACGGCTGCGGCGACGGAAAGTTGAAAACCAGGCTGGGGTCGGTGATCGCCTCGGCGATCGGCTGCATGCGGGCGAGCGCCTTCTGGCGCGACTGCGCCTGCTTGGCGGTCGAGGCGCGGGCGGAATTGCGCGCGATATAGTCCTGCAGCTTGGCGCGCTGCGCCGCCTGCGCCTCGCGCGCGCTTGCGAGCTGCGCCAGCCGCTCGGCACGCTGGCGCTCGAAATCGTCGTAGCCGCCCGGATAGAGGGTGATCTTGCCGCCTTCGAGGTGCAGGATGTTGTCGACGACATTGTTCAAAAGGTCGCGCTCATGGCTGATGACGACGATGGTGGCGCGATAGGATTTGAGGAAATTTTCGAGCCACATCGTCGCTTCGAGGTCGAGGTGGTTCGACGGCTCGTCGAGCAGCAGCAGGTCGGGCTGGCTGAACAGCAGCGCCGCCAGCGCGACACGCATCCGCCAGCCGCCCGAGTAACTGTCGAGCGGCCGCTGCTGCGCCGCATCGTCGAAGCCAAGGCCGACGAGGATGCGCGCCGCCCGCGCCGGGGCGGTATAGGCGTCGATGGCGATGAGGCGTTCGTGGATTTCGGCGAGGCGGTCGGGGTCGGTGTCGCTCGCCAGCAGCGCTTCCTCCTCGGCGAGCAGCGCGGCACGCTCGGTATCGGCGGCGAGCACCGTCTCGAAGGGCGTCCCCTGCCCCGCCGGCGCTTCCTGGGCGACATAGCCGAGGCGCGCCGACTTGGGCATCTCGACGCCGCCGCTGTCGGGTTCGAGCGTGCCGGCGATGACTTTCATCAGGGTCGACTTGCCGGCGCCATTGCGGCCGATCAGCCCGATCCGCCCACGCGGCGGCAGCGTCGCCGACGCCGCATCGAGAATGGTGCGCCCGCCGAGGCGAACGGTAACGGCGTTGAGGTTGAGCATCGGCGCGCCTTAGCAGGGGCGCGCCGCGAACGAAACGCTTGGGCTCAGCCGCGCTTGATCTCGACAGGAATATTGCCGCGCGTCGCGTTGGAATAGGGGCAGGCCTGGTGCGCCTTGGCGATCAGATCATCGGCGGTGGCGGCGTCGACATTGGCGATGTGCGCCGTCAGGGTCACCGCCAGGCCGAAGCCGGTGCCGGTCGGCCCGATGCCGACTTCGGCATCGACCTTGACCTCGCCGATGTTGACATGATCGCGGCGGGCGACGAATTCGACGGCGCTACCGAAGCAGGCGGCATAGCCCGCGGCGAACAATTGTTCGGGGTTCGAGCCTTTGCCGTTGCCGCCCATCCCCGTCGGGATCGCCAGGAGATGGACGACCATCGCATCGTCGGTGCGCGTCAGACCGCTGCGGCCGGCGGTGGCGCTGGCATGGGCGGTGTAAAGGATTTTCTCGGGCGTCGTCGTCATCGCGGCTCTCCTGCGGGGCTCGGCGTCAGACTAGCCCCGCGGCATCGCTCAGGCGAGCAGGAACTCGACCAGCCCGCGCACCTTGGCCTGGCGCCATTGCGGCGTCGGCGCCGTCAGCCACCAGGCGTCGGCGGTCGGCAACGGCTCGCCGACGGCAACGACCCGCCCGGCGGCGAGATCGCCCGCCGCCAGCAGTGCCGGTACGCACGCCGGGCCGAGGCCGGCGGCGGCGGCGTCGATGGCAAGCCCGGCATCGGCGACCACCGGCCCCGGCGCCAGCGCGTCACCCGCCCAGGCGATGCGCGGCGCCTCGGCGTCGCCGCCGGGGGCGACGATCCCGACAAGCGTTTCGGTGCCGAGGGTGCGGCCGTGAATGCCCTCCTCGGCGGGTTCGCCGCCGAAGTGCAGTGCCAAGTCGAGGTTGGCCTGGGTAAAGTCGGCGGTGCCGTCGATCGCCGTCACGATGAAGCGGACATCGTGGTCGCGGGCATAGGCCGCGAGCCGCGCCGCGAGCCATTTGGCGGTGAGGTCGCGCGGGGCGGCGATGGTCAGCACCTTCGACGCCTGGCCCTCCTGGAGCACCCGCACCGCCTCCTCGAACTCGCGGAACCCCGCCCGCAGCGCCGGCAGGGCGCGCTCCGCCTCGGGGGTCAGCTCGAGGTTGCGCGTCATCCGCTTGAACAGCACGACGCCGAGCGTGTCTTCCAGCGCGCGGATCTGCTGGCCGACGGCGGCGGGGGTCACCGCCAGCTCGTCGGCGGCCTTGGTGAAGCTGAGGTGGCGCGCCGCGGCGTCGAAGACGCGCAGGGCGTTGAGGGGCAGATGGGTGCGCTTCATGCCAGCGGCTCCCTCCCC
>LJHX01000082.1 GCA_001295935.1 alpha proteobacterium AAP81b | reverse complement strand
AAAGCCGAGCGCCTGCCGGCGGGCGCGCATGTCGGCGATGCGCGCGGCGATGGCGTCGGGAGGGTCGCCGTGCATCACATAGGAGTCGCAGTGGCGGGCGATCATCGTCTTGGCGGCGTCGCTTTCGCCGCCGGCATAGACGCGCGGTCGCGGGGCCGCCAATGGCGCGGGCGAGCAGATCGCCGCGTCGAGCTGGTAGAACTGGCCCTGGAAGCTGAAGCGATCCTCGCGCCACAGGCCGTCGACGACGCTCAGCCATTCGGCGGTGCGGGCGTAGCGGTCGTCGTGCTGGTCGAACTGCAGGCCATATTGGCGGGCTTCGTCGGCCCACCACGACGAGACGACGTTCAAGGTCAGCCGGCCGCCGGCGATGCGGTCGATGTTGGCGGCGGCCTTGGCGAACAGCGCCGGATGGTGGAAATTGGGGCGGACGGCGACCATCAGCTCGAGCTTCGAGGTGACCGCCGCCAGCGCCGCGGCAGTCGACCAGGCGTCGAGCGCCGGCGCCTCGATGCCCTTGATGTCGTTGAGGTTCAATTCGGCGATCAGCGTCAGGTCCCAGCCCTGCGCCTCGGCGGCGATCGTCAGGTCGCGGACATAGTCCCAGGTCGCGGCCATGTTCTCGTCGGGGACGTTGCGCAGCCAGCCGCCGAACACCGGCATCCAGAAACCATAGCGCATGTCAGGCGGCCTTCGCTGCGGTGATCAGGGTCTTGAGCCAGTCGACGAGGCGATCATGGGGGTCCCAGCCGAGCACCGTCAGCGGGTCGGCGACGAAGTTCGACAGGGCGTTGATGTCGTAGAAGCGCGGCGTGCCGTCGGCATCGTCGATCATGTACTCGACGCCGCCGAGATCGAGCCCGGCGCCCTGCGCGATGGCTTCGGCGGCGGCGATGATCGCCGGCGCCGGGCGGACGGCGGTGAAGGTGACCGGCGGCCGGCCGACCGCGCACGCGTCGGCGGGGCAGAGGTCGAAGGTGTCGCCGGCGCTTTCGATGGCGATGGCGTAGAGGAAGCGCCCGGCGAGCGTTTCGACACGGACGACATGGCCGCCGCGGCGCGGCACATAGGCCTGCACCAGCGCGATGCCGTTGACGCCGGTCGGCGTGGTGCCGGCGGCGGCGGCCTCGGCAAGCTCGGCCTCGCTGTCATAGCGGGTAATGCCGGCGCCGGCGCCGCCGATATCGGCCTTGACAAGCAAAGGGTAGCCGATGGCGCGCGCCGCGGCGACGAGGTCGGCGCGGGCGTGGACGACGCGCGTCGCCGGAATGGCGTGGCCGAGGCTGGTGACGAGTGCAAGCTGGCGCGCCTTCGACGAATCATAGGCGAGCGCCGCGGTGCCGTTGAGGACGCGGGCGCCGCGGCGCTGCCAGTGATCGAACAGCGCCGCGGCATAGAAGATCGGATGCTCGGTCTGGCGCAGGAAGCTCGACATGGCGATGCGGTTCAAGACCAGCGGCGCCGGCGGCGGCGACCCGGCGGGATCGAAGGCATGGCCGGCGGCGGGCAGCGCGGTGTAGTCGATGCCGGCGCGGTCGAGCGCGGCGAACAGCGGCCGGAACCAGTCGGGGTGTTCATAGAGGATGGCAAGGTCGGTCATCGCCGTTTCATAGGCGGCAGGGCGCGTCACGTCAGCGCCAGCTTTGCCTCACCGCTGGAAACCGCAACTTGGCGAAGCCCGGCGCAAGCGCGGCTGTGCTAGCCTGCGCTGAATTGGCGACACGCGGTCCCTTCGGGGACAGCAAGGCCGGGGAGGCAGGAGAATGACGATGCGACTGGAACGGGTGCGCTTTGCCGGCGACTACGGGCAATTGTCAGGGCGGATCGACTGGCCCGCCGAGCCGCCGCGCGGGCTCGCGGTGTTCGCCCACTGCTTTTCCTGCGGCAAGGACATCCGCGCTGCGGCGCGCATCGCCCGGGCGCTGGCCGCCGCCGGGGTCGCCGTGCTGCGCTTCGATTTCACCGGGCTCGGCGAAAGCGAGGGCGAGTTCGCCGGCGGCTTTTCGGGCGATGTCGCCGATGTCGTTGCGGCGGCGGCGTATCTGCGCGGCCGGGCGTCGGCGCCGCTGTTCCTGATCGGCCACAGCCTCGGCGGCGCCGCGGTGCTGGCGGCGGCGGCGGGGCTCGACGTCGCCGGCGTCGTGGCGCTGGCGGCGCCGGCGTCGGCGGCGCATGTCCTCGATCAGTTCGCCGGGTCGCTCGCGGAAATCGAAGCCAGCGGCAGCGCCGAGGTGCGGCTCGCCGGCCGGCCGTTCCGCATCAGCCAGCGCTTCGTCGACGATGTCCGCGACGCCGATGTCGCCGGGCGCCTCGCGGCGCTGACGGTGCCGGTGCTGCTGCTCTATGCCCCCGACGACCGCGTCGTCGCGCCTGCCGAGACGCTGCGCATCTTCGAAAACCTCGGCGGCGCGCGCAGCATCGTCGCGGTCGAGGGCGCCGATCACCTCTTTTCGGCGCCGGCGGCCGCCGACCAGGCGGCGGCGCTGATCGCCGCCTGGATGGCGCCGCGGCTGGCGCCCGCGGCGACGTCGGCGGCGGCGCTGCCCGATGCCGGGGTGGTGACGCTGTTCGAAACCGGCGCCGGCACCTTTCAGCAGCGTGTCCATGCCGGCGGCGTGACCTTTCTTGCCGACGAGCCCGAGGCGGTCGGTGGTCTCGGCACCGGCCCCAGTCCCTATGACCTGCTCGCCGCGGCGCTCGGCGCCTGCACGGCGATGACGCTGCGGCTCTACGCCAGGCGCAAGGGGCTCGAGCTGGCGCCGCTGGTGACGCGGGTGCGCCACGCCAAGATCCACGCCGCCGACTGCGCCGAATGCGAGACCAAGGTCGGCAAGGTCGATGCTCTCGATGTCGAGCTCGAAATCGCCGGCGACCTCAGCGACGAGCAGCGCGCCCGGCTGGTCGAGATCGCCGACATGTGCCCGGTGCACCGCACCCTGCAATCCGACGTCAGGATGACGGTCGCGGCGCGTCAGGCCGGGTGATGTCGCGGCGCTCGCTGTAGCGATCGACCAGCCAATCGCCATGGTCGCGGGTGAGCAGGGTGAATTTCACCAGCTCCTCCATGACGTCGACGAGTCGGTCGTAATAGGCGGACGGCTTCATGCGGCCCGCCTCATCGAACTCGTCATAGGCGCGCGCCACCGACGACTGGTTGGGGATGGTGATCATCCGCATCCAGCGGCCTAGGATGCGCATGGCATTGACGGCGTTGAAGCTCTGCGACCCGGCGTTGACCTGGGCGACGGCGAGGGTGCGGCCCTGCGTCGGTCGCATGCCGCCCTGTTCGAGCGGCAGCCAGTCGATCTGCGACTTGAAGATGCCGGTAATGGTGCCGTGACGCTCGGGCGAGCACCAGACATGGCCTTCCGACCAGTATGACAGCGCGCGCAGCTCGGCGACCTTGGGGTGGTCGTCGGGGGCGTCGTCGGGCTGGGGCAGGCCGCGTGGGTCGAAGATGCGGGTTTCGGCGTCGAAGTGGCGGAGCAGCCGGTCGCATTCCTCGATCAGCAACCGCGAATAGCTGCGCTGGCGCAGCGAGCCATAGAGCAGCAGGAAGCGCGGCGGATGGGTGAGGCGCGGCGCCGCGGCCAGGCGCTCACCGCCGGTGGCGGCGACGAGCGCCGGATCGAGGCGGGCGGGGTTGAGCGCGGGAAAGTCGATCGTCATGTCGTTCCGGGATTGATTGCTTCGATATTTCATGTATCTTTGAATCATGGAAATCAAGTCGGCAGCGGCGAGCTTGACGGCACTCGGCCATGAAGGGCGGCTGGTGGTGTATCGGCGGCTGGTTCGCGCCGGTCCCGCGGGGCTGGCGGCGGGCGTGCTGGCGCGCGAAGTCGGATTGGCGCCGAACACGCTGTCGGCGAGCCTGAAAGTGCTGGTGCACGCCGGGCTGGTCACGTCGCGGCGCGACGGCCGCAGCGTCGTCTATGCCGCGGCCTTCGATCATATGGCGACGCTGATCGCCTATCTCGTTGAAAATTGCTGTCTCGAGGCGATTGCCTTGCCGTCATGCATTGTGGCAGAGGGCATGTCATAATTGACTCGGTCGCATCTTCCGAGCGTCGCGACGCGGCGGACGAGTTGATGGCGCTTCGGGGGGAGCGCCATCGCCGACGGGCAAGCGTGGGCGGAGAGGGCCCGGCGCTTGCCCGTCGGCTCGCCGCCGAGGCGCTCGGCACGTTGCTGCTGCTGGCGGTCGTCGTCGGTTCCGGGATCCAGGCCGAAGCGCTCGCCGGCGGCAGTGTCGCGGTGGCGCTGCTCGCCAATACGGTCGCCACCGGCGCGGGACTGGTGGTGCTGATCACCCTGTTGGGGCCGATTTCGGGGGCGCATTTCAATCCGGCGGTCAGCCTGGTCGCCGCGGCGCGCGGCGAACTGCCGTGGCGGGTGGTGCCCGCCTATCTGCTGGTCCAGGTCGCTGGCGCGATTGCCGGGGTGTGGCTGGCGCATCTGATGTTTGTCCGGCCGCTGCTCGAAGTGTCGGTGCATCTGCGCGACGGGCCAGCGCAATGGCTCGCCGAGGCGGTCGCGACCGCGGGGCTGGTGCTGACCATCCTCGGCGGCGTCCGCCACCGTGCCGAGGCGGTGCCGATGCTCGTCGGCCTCTATATCACCGCCGCCTATTGGTTCACCGCGTCGACGAGCTTCGCCAATCCGGCGGTGACCGTGGCGCGTGCGCTGACCGACAGCTTCGCCGGCATCGCGCCGGTATCGGTACCGGGCTTTCTGGCGGGGCAGGCGGCGGGCGCGCTCGTCGGCGCGTTGCTGGGGCATTGGTTGTTCGACGAGGAGCCACCGCGATGAGCGATTTTCCGATCACCTTCTATCACAATCCGGCGTGCGGCACGTCGCGCAACGCCCTGGCGATGGTCCGTGCCGCCGGCTACGCGCCCGAGGTCATCGACTATCTCAAGACCGGCTGGACGCGCGAACAGCTCGACGGCCTGCTCGCCGCGATGGCGGCGAAACCCCGCGCCATCATGCGCGAAAAGGGCACGCCGGCGGCCGAGCTCGGGCTGACCGATCCGGCCGCCAGCGACGATGCCATCGTGGCGGCGATGGTCGCCCATCCGATCCTGGTCAACCGGCCGATCGTCGTGACGCCGCTCGGCACGAAACTGTGCCGCCCGTCGGAAGCGGTGCTCGCCCTGCTCGATCGCCAGCCCGCCAGCTTCACCAAGGAAGACGGCGAGGTCGTCGTCCTCGGCGGCTGAGCCGGCGCGCCGCGAACGACGCGCCGACAGGGGTCTTAACGCGACAGGGTGAAGGTGACGGCGCGCGCGGTACCGCCGTCGGCGGTCAGCTCACCACGGCTGTTCGCCGGCACTGCGAAGCTGGTTCCGGTGGCAAAGGTCTCGCGGCCCGCCGAGGTGGTCAGGGTGACGCGACCGGCAGCAACATAGCCGGTGATCGGCTGTTCGCCGGCGACGATCGCCCGCGGCTTGCCCGTCACCAGCGCCAGGGCGCGCGAGGTGACGCGGCTGGCGACGGCGCCGCTGGCGGCAACGGTCGCGAAGCTGCGGCGGTCGATCTTCTCGGTCGGCGGCTTGGGGAAGACGATGAACGGGTCGCCGGCGCGCTCGGGGTTCCAGTCGGTGAACACCGCTTCTTCGGTTGCCGAGGCATTGTCGAACTTCAGGATGCGCGGGCCGACGGGTTCGAAAAAGGCGTCGCCGGCCTTGAGGATCACGGGCTTGCGGCCCTCGACATGGTAAAGGATGGCGCCCTTCGAGACATAGCCATAGGCGGGCGCGACATGGGTGTGGATCGGCGCCTTTTGGCCGGGGAGGAAGTGGAAGTCGCCGACTTCGATCTGGGTGACGGCGCGCGGGGCGAAGCGGACGTCGATCGCCGGGCCGGCGACGGCGGGGATTGTGGCGGCGGTGGCGGTCGCCAGACCGGCGATCGAGACGAGGAACAGGCGCATGGCAAGGTCTCCTTTGGGCGGGAACCCAGGCGGACCCTTCCGCTTGGCATCCCGTAGCGATCGTTATATAACGACCGTGATGTCCCGATACATAGCGATCGTTATGTGGTCAAGGACGAAATAGCGATCGTTATCTGGAAAGGCCCGACCCGTGTCCCATCCCGTTGGAAAGAAAGAACAAAGTCGCGAGAAAATTCTCGCCAGCGCCGGGCGCGGCTTTCGCGCCCAGGGCTTTGGCGGGCTCGGCATCGATGGCCTCGCCAAGGCGGCGGGGGTGACGTCGGGGGCGTTCTACGCCCATTTCAAATCCAAGGCCGATGCCTTCCGCGAGGCGGTGCGACTCGGCATGACCGATCTCGCCGCCGGGATTCGCGGCTTTCGCGACCGCGGCGGCGATTGGGTGGCGGCCTTTGTCGACTTCTACATGGACGATCGCCGTATGGTGCCGCTCGAGGACAGTTGCGCGCTGCAAAGCCTGACCGGCGAGGTCGCGCGGGCTGACGAGGCGACCCGCGCCGCCTATGGCGCGGCGCTTGGCGACGTGATCGCGGTGTTGGCGACGGGCTTCGGCGACGCCCCTGATGCGCGGGCGCGGGCGATCGCGGTGCTGGCGCTGGTGTCGGGCGGCGTGTCGATGGCGCGTGCTGCCGGCGATCCGGCGCTGGCCGACGAGATCGCTGCGGCGGTGCGCGCCGCGGCGCATTCGGTCTGATCGGAACAAAAGCGGCTGCCGACACGGGTCGGCAGCCGCAGGTGACGGAGGTATTGCGGGGGTTAACGACGCGGCGCCGGTAACGTTGCATCGCGCCGGGCGCTGCGGCCACGGATCGCGCGCCGACGTCCAAGGCCCTTCGCGCCGGCCCGGGGAGGGCCGGGCCGGCGCGGGGCAGGCGCTGGGGGGAATCAGCGCGCCGCGGTCACCATCAGAAGAGCGCCGGCGCCGGGGGCAAGGCAACGGCGGTCATGGCAATGGCGACGGTGAGGATCGACAGGCCGGCGCGGAACCGGTCGCGAAGCTGGATCATGAGCGGTCTCCCTCGGCGGCGCGGCGGGATGCCGTGTCGTTCGAGGGGGGTGATCGGCCTTTTCGGACGCCGCGATAAGCCATCGCGATTGCATGGCTGTGTTGCAGCGGCCGCAACAATCGCCGGCGACTAAATCCAGCGCTCGTCGGCGGTGAAGTCGACCGTCAGCCAGCGCCCGGCGTCGCGGCCGCCCAGCCGCGCGGCGATGTCCTCGCGCACCCGGTCGAGCGCCGCCATCGATCCCGGTGACCAGTCGGGCGGTGCCAGCAGGCCGATCTCAACGAACTGCACCCGCCCAGAGCGGACGACATGGCTGCGCGAATCGACGAAACCATGCGCCGCGGCGACCTCGGCGGCGATCATCGCGACCTCGGCATCGAGCGCCGCCGGCGTGATCTGCAGGATATCGCGCATCGCCTCGATGATCTGGCCGATCGGCAGCGGCAGCAGGGCGAGCGCCAGCACGGCCAGGATCAGCGGATCGGCATAGGCGCGCGCCATGCCGCCGAGCGTCGCGTCGATCGCCTCGGCGGCGGCGAAGGCGATGCCGATGCCAAGGCCGAAGACGCCGCCGATGGTCCAGGCCCGCAGGTCGGTGCGAAGCAGCTGCGAATCGAGGCGGCGGGCGCGGCCGACGAGAAAGCCCGCCATGGCGAGGCTGACGACGCCATTGCCCAGGCCGATCAGCGTCGCCGGCACCCCGGCGACATCGTTGCCGCCGTGCAGCAGGCCGTTGATGCCGTCGAGCGCGCCATAGGCGCAGGCGAGCGCCAGGACGATGCCGTTGACCGCGGTCAACAGCGGTTCGAGGTGCCAATAGCCGAACTGAAAGCGGCGATCGTCGCCGCGGGCGATCAGCCGCGAGACGACCAGCGCCAGCACCGTCATCACCGTGTCGGCCAGGCCATAGACACCGTCGAAGACGATGGTGCGCGACCCCAGCCACAGGCCGGCAGCCATGTTGGCGAGCGCCAGCAGCACGGTGACGGCGATCGACAGCCGCAGCAGTCGCTGCTCGGCAGCATTGCCTGGCTCGGGGGCAGCGGCCGGGGTTTCGAGGGGCGAGGTCGGCGACATGGGGGGCCTTATGCCCCGAAAGTCCGGCCGCCGTCGCCCGAAGGTTACAGGCGGCTCAGGCGGTCGGCCATTTCGAGACGATCGTCGCCGCGTCGAAATATTCGCGCCAGACGCTGATCTTGTCGCCGTCGAATTCGAAAATGCCGGCGACGGGCAGCTCGACCCAGCCGCTGGCGAGGCGGTGGCGGTCGAGGCGCTCGGTGCAGACGCGATTGCCGTCGACGAGGGTGCGGATCAGCACGAACTCGTTTTCGAGGGTCGGCGCGAAAAAGGGTTCGAGCACGGCGCGCATGCCGGCGGGACCTGTGACGCTGGCGAGCGGGATATTGGTGTATTCGCAGGTTTCGGTCATGAAGCTGCCGGCGGTATCATAGTCCTTGACGGCGATGGCGTCGGTGAAGGCCTTGATGATGGCGAGCAGGTCGGACATGGCGGGTCTCCTCGGGGTTGCGGGCAGAAGGTAGCGCGGTTTTGTAGCGAGTGCTACGGAATTCTCCCCTCCCGGTTGACCTACGGTCGCCTTCGGCTGCGGGAGGGGTCGGGGGTGGGAAGTCGCGCGCCGGAGCGACCGACCTCCGTGCTCACGTTCTTTGCCCCCACCCTCCAGCCGCTGGCACTGGCCTTCCCACCCCCAGCCCCTCCCGCAGCCGAAGGCGACCGTA
>LJHX01000081.1 GCA_001295935.1 alpha proteobacterium AAP81b | reverse complement strand
CGGCAGGGCGCGGCGGCGGCGAAGCAGGCCGTGGCGGCGGAGCCGGGGCCGGGGCCGTGACCGGCGGCGCGACCGCGGGCGACGCGGCGGTGCTCCCCCAGCTATCGAGATTCATCGCACCGCCACGCGTCGCGGACAGGCCGGCGCGCAGCCGATAGCCACCGATGCCTATGACATCACCCTCGGCGAGGCGATGCGGCCCGACGAGCGGACGCTCGTTGAGCAACGTGCCGTTGGTGCTCGAATCGGTCAGCACAAAGCCGCTGGCGCCGCCGACGATCTGGCAATGCCGCAGCGAAACCCGCTGGCTGGGATCGGGCAACACCAGACCGCAGTCGCTGCCACGGCCGATGACCAGCTCGCCGGCATCGGGAACGATGGTAACGGGCATCGGCGGCAAGCCGGGCAAGACGGTGAGAGTCAGTGGCATGGCGCGGCCCCGTTGTGGCGCGGCGATGATAGGCAGCGCGCCGGCATGTGCAATCTTTGCGGTGCAGCCAATTCGGACCAAGCAACCAATTGTCAATTGCGCCAGCGCGCTATATGGCTCGGGTTGGATTCGGATGGTTCCGAAGGGGTCCCTGAAATGCCTGTCGTTTCCGCTCGTTGCCGTGTCTTGTCGACCAGTGCGTTTGGCGTCGCCGCCGCCCTGACGGCGCTGCTCGCCGCCGGGGCCGCGACCGCCGCGCCGACCGCTGTCGAGGAGATCGTCAAGACCTTCAAAGCCGCGCCGGCGCCGGCACCCGAGCCGGCAAGCGACGACGAGGACAGCATGCCCGTCGGCAAGGAACGCTCCTTTGACTTCCTGAGTGGCGCCAAGCCCCGCCAGCCCACCGCCGCTGCGCCCGCAGCGACGCTCGCCAGCACCCAGCCGTCGCGGGTGCCGCGTCCCGCCGCCACGCGCGCTTCGCGCGCCAGTTACGCACGCGCCACCGAGGCGCGCGCGCCGCGCAGTGCCCGCGCCAGCCTCGACATGCGCCTCGAATTCGCCACCGGCTCGGCGGAACTTTCGGAAACCGCCAAGGCCGAAGCACGCCAGTTTGCCGCCGCCCTGCGCACGAATGATCTCGCGGCCATGCGCTTCACCGTCGAAGGCCATACCGATGCCGTCGGCGATCGCGACTATAATCTCGATCTGTCGCGTCGCCGCGCCCAGGCGGTCGTCGATTTCATGATCGGCCTCGGTGTCGACGCCGCCCGCCTCCAGCCGCAGGGCTATGGCTTCGACAAGCCGCGCTTCGGCTCTGCCAACGATCCGCGCAACCGCCGCGTCGAATTCGCCCGCATCGGCTGACGACGGCGCCCGCGCCGCGGGCAACCCCGTGAGACGATTGCCCGAATCGCCGCATTGCGGCTAGACTTGGCGCCGCCCACCGATTGCGGTGAAAGGACTGGCCATGCGATCATTGCTCCTTCTGGGGGTTGCCGCGCTGCTCGGCGGCGCCGCCGACCCGACCCCCGTCGCCGACATCGTCGACGCCCTCAAGGATGACAGCCAGGCAGCGCCGGGGGAACGCGGCTTCGATTTCCTGAAGGCCCGCGACGCCGCCGGCAAGGACGCCCGCGCTGCGAAATCGCCGCCACCCGCCGCGCGCACCGCCAGCCCGCACCGCAAGGCACGGCTCGACATGAACCTCGAATTCGCGCTCGATTCGGCGACACTGTCGGAGGCCGCTCGCGCCGAGGCGCATAATTTCGCCGTCGCGCTGCAATCGCCGGCGCTGGCGCGAGCGCGGATCGTCGTCGAAGGCCATACCGACGCGACCGGCAGCCGCGGCTACAATCTCGCGCTGTCGCGCCGCCGCGCCGAGGCGGTCGTGGCCTATCTCGCCGCCGAAGGCGTCGCGCGAGCGCGCATGCAGGCACGCGGCTTCGGGCCCGACCGGCTGCGCGTCGCCGATCGCCCCGCCGACCCCGCCAACCGCCGCGTCGAGGTGGCGCGGCTGTCATGACGGCCATACGATGAACGCCGCGGCAACCGCCTATGACGCGGTCGCCTATCCGTCGCTGCCCTTCCCGCATACCCTGCCCGACCGGCTGGCGATGGTGGCGCGGCTGCACGGCCTTGCCGCGCCCGATATCGCCACGGCGCGCGTGCTCGAGCTTGGCGGCGGCGATGGCAGCAACGTCATCACCATGGCCGCTGCCTGGCCCGACGCACAGTTCACCAGTATCGATCTTTCGCCGACGGCGGTCGCGCGCGGCACGGTCATGGCGCGCGGCGCCGGGCTCGACAATGTCGCGCTGGTCGCCGGCGACATCCTCGATCTCGCCGAGACCGCCACCGGCGCGTTCGACTATATCATCGTCCATGGCGTCTATGCCTGGGTGCCCGAGATCGTCCGCGCCGCGCTGCTTAGGCTGATCGGCCGCCTGCTGGCGCCCGAGGGCGTCGCCTTCATCAGCTACAACGCCTTCCCGGGTTGCCATCTCCGGGTGATGATCCGCGACATGCTGCGCTTCGAATTCGGCGACATCGCCGATCCGAAAGAGCGGGTCAGCGCCGCCCGTGCCTGGCTCGGCAAGGTCGGCGAACCCAATCCCGACGATCGCATCGTCGCTGCCGCGATGCGCAGCGTCGCGCGGCCGATGGCGACGAAATCGCCGGCGGTGCTGCATCATGACGAACTCGGCGACATCTATGCGCCGCAATATGTCAGCGAGGTCGCCGCCGCCGCCGCCGGCCAAGGCCTCGCCTATCTCAACGACGCCAGCGCGCTGCAGTTCGCCAGCGGCTTCCCTGGCGCCGATGTGCCCGAAGCCGAAGTCATCGCCGCGGCGCAGCGCCACGACTTCCACAGCCTGACCTTCTTCCATGAATCACTGTTCGTCCGCAGCGATCGGTCGCCCCGGCGCGGCATCGACGTCAACGCGCTGGCCTCGCTGTGGATCGCCGGGCGCGCCGCCCGCGAGGCGCCCGATCGTTTTGTCTGCGACGACGAAAGCTTCGCCCTCGACGATCCGATCCTCGGCGACGCCCTCGAACGCCTCCATGCGCTGTGGCCACAACGGTTGCCGGTGAACGAGGTGACGACCGACCCCGAACGCCTCGAGGCGCTCTACACGCTGGCGACCACCGTCGAAGCGGTCACGCTGCACATCGGGCCGTGCCCCGGCGTTCGCACCCCCGGCAGCCACCCGACCGCCAGCCGCCTGGCGCGCTGGCAGGTGGCACAGGGCCGACCGCGCATCCACACCCTCGATCATCGCGTCCTCGAATTCGCCGAGCCCGGCCCGCGCGCCTTTCTGGCGCTGCTCGACGGCAGCCGCGACCGCGCCGCGATCGCCGCTGCCTGGGCCGCCTCCCCGCATGGCGGTGAAATCCCTGTCGCGGCGGCGCTGGCGCAGTTCGGCCAGGCGTCGCTGCTGGTCGGCTAGTCGCCCTCAGCCCTTGGGACGCGCTGCCGGGCAGGCGACCTTGACGAAGGGATCGACGACGAAGGGATTGCCGGCACCGAGGGCGCGGACCCGGAAGTCGAAGCGCGCGCCGCCCTGGGTCAGGCTGCCGACACCGCTCGCCGCGGTGCCAGCCGACTTGACCGCGGCGGCGCGCATCATCCGGAACACCGCCCAGGGACCCGGCCACGACCGCACCTCGGGGGCCGAGGATCCGGTGGTGAATTCGACCGTCGCATTGCCCGCCCCCGGCCAGTCGAAGGTGCTCGGCACCGGCGTCTTGCCGTCGAAGGTCAGCGTCTGGTCGTCGATGCGCAGCGTCACCTTGGTCGCCCCGGCGAGCGCCACGGGCTCGATCTGATAGGTCAGCCGCGGCGCGGCGGGATCGGCGCCAAAGAACAGCCGCGTCACCAGCGCTGCGGCCTGCAGGGCGCGAACATCGGCTTCGCCGAGGCCGATCTCGGCGGCGTTGGGCTGCGGCCGCCAATCGGCGCCGGTGGTATCGAGATAGCCGGCGAGCTCCTGCTTGGTGAAAGTCTCGAAGGCGCCGCCCTGTTTGAAGAAGCGGCTGAAGTCGGCGAGCGGGATGTCGCTCGCCGACGCCGGCACCACCGGGAAGCCGCGACCGATAACGGCGGCGCAGTTGTCGCCGAAGCTGGCGCCGACAGCGCTTGAGAACTGCGCCGTCCGCGCCCCGCCGAGGGCGACATTGGCGTCACTCGCGACCGACCGCACCAGCACATTGGCGGGCGGCGGCATCTGCACGCCAGTCTGGTCGAGCTGGCCGATCAGCGCGCGGACTTCCAGGCTTGCCGCCGAGCCGCTTTCGCCACCGCCGCCGGGCAGCACGGCAATGACGCCGAGCTTGTCGGCCAGCGAATTCATCGTCGTCAGCATCGCGTCGATAGGCGCCGGCGCCTTGCCGTTACCGACGAACATGCGGAGCGGCAGAAACTCGCGAACCACGGCGTCGCGGGGATCGTCGGCCGAAGGCCCCATGCCGGCGGCGCCAAGCAACTTGCCGGCGAGCCCGGCGGGCGCCGCCAGGCCCTTGGGCGGCGTCATGTCGGTGGCGCGGGCGACGGCGACGAGCAATGGCTTGATCGGCGTCAACGGCCCCGAGCCATCGCGCAGCCGCTGGACATTGTCGGCGAGGCTGGTCGCGGGACGCGGCTGGATCGCGGCGAGATAGGCGCGCCAGCGGCCGAGAAACTCGTCGAAATACAGGCGTTCGAGGTCGCGCTTGAGCGCGGCAATTTCGGCGGGGCTGCGGCTGTTGACCGGGCCGGTATCGCCGACGACCCAAGTCTCCTCCTCAAGCAGCGCCGGGCCACTGGCGAGCATCGGCACGAAGCTCTTGTCATAGCCGGTGCGGGTGAAGAGCGCCGGGATGCCCGACCCGGGGGCAAAGGCGCCAGTGCTGGCGAAGAAGATCTCGGGGCGCGGGCCGGCATTGGCCTGTGCGGTCCACATCGGCTCGTCGCCGGCGAGCGCCTTGCTCTTGAGGCGACCATAGACGCGCACCGCGGCGGGCTGGGCGCGCAGCACCAGCTGCGCCTGGGTGATGCGGGCCGCATCGACGCCGATCGGGCGGAAATTGCCGTCGAGCAGCGCCGCGGTGTGGCGCGCGACGGCGCCGGCTTCTGCCTCGCTCGAGGATTGCGCCGCCCAGGCCGGCTGCGCCCAGCCGAGAAGATGCGGGCCGAGCAGCGGGCCCTTGCCGCCGAGGATCAGGTAGGATTTGAGATCGTCGTAGAGCAGCGCGGGGGCGGCGGCATCGCTCGCCAGCCGCGACTCGGCAAGCTGGCCGAGCAAGGGCAGCAGCCGGCGCTGCAGATCGCGGCCATAGATGGCGCTTATTTCTCGCGTCAGCCGGCTGCCCTGGCCAAGGCCAAGGCCGAAATCGCTGGCGTCGGCGGCCTGTTTGGTCGCGTCGCCGAGAACGTCGAGCGCCGCAAGGTCCTCGGACGGGTTGGCGGTGCCGCCGCGGTTGTTGCCCGCCGCCTCGGCATAGCGCGAGGCGGTGGCGTAGACGGTCTGGATGATGGCGGTGTTGCGGAAATAACCCCAGGTCCAGACGCCGATGGCGACGACGAGCGCGAGACCGCTGGCGATGGCGGCGCCGAAATAGCGCTGGCGGGCGCGGCGTTCAGCGGCGACGTTGCGCCCGGCGAGGCCGGCTTCGGGAAACACCAGGTCGGAGAAGAAACGCCGCAGGAAATAGCTGCGGCCGCGGCCGACGGCGTCGGCGGAGGCGGCGGGCGGCATGCCGACGGTCAGCAGGATGCGATCGACCGGGCTGCCGCTCTGGATCGCCGAAGCGAGATAGACGCCGCGCAGCCGCGCCGGCTTGTCGAAACGGCTTTCCTGGGTCAGCGCCGCCATCAACGCGGCGATCGGCGCGCGCAGCGAGGCAAGCTGCGCCGGGAAGGCGGCAATCTGCGCCCGCCGCGCGATGTCAGGCTCGTTCTGCATGCGATCGACGGTGCGCGCCGAAATGCCGGTGACGAGACCATCGAAACCGCGCAGCACGGCGTCATTGTCGGAACGGTCGCCGGGCGCGGTCGAGCCGAACACCTGATTGGCTTCGGCATCGTCGCTGCGCGCGAAATATTCGCGGAAGCCCGGCAGCAGGTCGGTCTTGGTGACGAGAAGATAGATCGGCAGGTCCTGGCCAAGCGCCGTGCCGAGCTCGGCAAGGCGCGTGCGGATGTTCTGGGCGTGCATCGCCATCATTCGCGGATCGGCGAAATCGGGCGCCGGCACCGCGACGATGACGCCATTCAGCGGCTGCAGCGGGCGATGTTGCTTGAGCAGCGCGAGGAAGCCGCGCCAGCCTTCGGCATCGCGCGTCGCATCCTCGTCCTGGGCGATATAGCGCCCGGCGGTATCGATCAGCACCGCCTCGTCGGTGAACCACCAGTCACAGTTGGGTGTGTTGGGCTGGCCGCGCAGCGCCTTGTATTCGCCGGCGACCGCGGTCGGGAAGTTGAGCCCCGAGTTGAGCAATGCCGTCGTCTTGCCCGCCTTCGACGGCCCGACGATGACATACCAGGGCAGCTGATAGAGATAGGCGCCCTTGCTCCCAAGCTTCGTCGACTTGAGCATGGTCAGCGCTTCGCGCAGCTTGGCGGCGACCTCCTCGGCCTCGCGGCTGGCGGCCGACGGCGGCGCCAGCGCCTCGACGAGCTTGGCATTCTCGCGCGCCGCGCGGCGGCGGCCGAGCAGCCAGAGCACGCCGACGATGAGCAGCGGCAGCAGCGCGAAGACCAGCGTCACCGGCCACCAGCCGAGCGGCCGGAAGTCGGCGATGGCAATCAGCGGCCCGACGAACCAGATGATGATGCCGGCGAGAATGGCGCCGAGAATGCGCCACAGCCAGCGGTTGCTTGCCCAGGCTTTCATGTCGGCCCCCTCAGCGCCAGGCGATGTCGTTGGCGACGCGCAGCTCGACGCGGCGGTTCTCGCGGCGGCCGTCGGCGCTGGCGTTGTCGGCGATCGGCCGCGCATCGCCGAAGCCTTCGGTGGCGATGCGCCCCGGATCGCGCAGGCCACCGGCGGTCAGCGCCCGCCCGACCGACGCGGCACGGCTTTCGGACAGCGCCATGTTCGACGGGAAGGCGAGGCTGCGGATCGCCTGGTTGTCGGTATGTCCCTCGATCCGCATCGGCCCGCGCGTCAGATTGGCGGCTTCGGCGAGGCGGCCGAAGGTGGCGCTCCAGTCGCTCGACGCATCGGCCTGGCCGCTTTCGAACAGTCCCTGGTTGACGAGGCGGACGACGATTTCATTGCCTTCGCGCAGCACGTCGAGGCGGCCGGCGCGGATGTCGGGCGCCAGGATCGCGCGGAAGCGGTCATAGGTCGGCGTCTTGGTTTCGGGCGGCGGCGGCGGCGAGACGATCGGCGCGCTGCCGACCGCCTGGTTCAACGCGGCGATGGCGGCATCGGTCTGGCTCGACAGCCGGAACAGCAGCGCCGAGAAGATCACCAGCGCGACGACGCCGAGGCCGGCGAGGATCGCCCACAGCGGCACCCGCGGCGCAAAGCGCCCGGCGGCGACGGCGACCCCCTGCCATTGCGGCGACAAATCGCCGGCGGGCGGCCCCTGGCGGTTGGCGATGGCGCTCGACAGCCGGGCGCGGCGCTGCTGGAGCATGTTGGCGCCGCGCGGATCGAGCGCGGCACGGCCTTCAAATCCCAGGGAAAGGCACTGGTATAGCAATTCCATCAGCCGCGGTTCGCGCTGCGGGTCCTGCTCCATGCGCTCGGCGAAGTCGAACAGCCGTGTCCCGCCCTGGACGTCGTTGTGATAGGCAGCGAGCAGGCTGTGCTGCGACCAAGGGCTGTTGGCGCCCCAGGGAGTCGACATCACCGCATCGTCCATGAAGGCACAGAGGATATAATGCGCCAGCTGCACCGATTTCGCTTCGATTCCAAGGCTCTTGGCGCGCGGGGTGAAACGGTCGAGCTCGCGCACCACCAGCTGGCGGAGCTGGGCGAGATCGGGGCCGATCGCCATCGTCCGCACCCGGCTGGCGAGGTGGATCAGCCGCCCGGCGGCGGCGACAAGTGGTTCGGGGCCATAGAGTTCGGGCTCGCCGGCGGCGAAATCGAGGCGCGCGTCGCCCGCCGCGGCGGGGGCGGGTTGGGGCGGGGGGGGCGCATATCCGGGCGCAGATGCATAGCCGGGCGGGGGCG
>LJHX01000080.1 GCA_001295935.1 alpha proteobacterium AAP81b | reverse complement strand
CGACACGACCGCGGTCGTGTCGCGCGGCGCGGCCACAGTGGGGCGCGACGTCGCCCCCGCCGGCGGACCGGCCGTTGCTGCCCCTGCAAACGCCGGCGTTGGCGGCGACGCGTCCTCGGGCGCGATTGCGTCGGGTGTCAGCGCCTCTGGGGGCAGCGCGTCGGGCGCCAGCGGCGCCTCCGGAACCACCGGCGTAGCGTCCTCGGGCGGCAATCCCATGGCGTTGTTGAACAAATCCTCGGGAATGCCATCGACCGCTTCGGCGACATCATTGGCGACGGGCGCCGGCGGCGCCACCGGCGGCAGCGCGTCGTCATGACTGACCGCGACGGGCTGCAACAGGCTGGTCACCGCGAAACCGACGAAGGTGGTGCCGGCGATCACCATGACAGCACCGCCGACCAATGCCAGTCTGCCGAGATTGCGGCTGGCTGAAGTCACCCACGCCGTCCGGCGGCTGGCATGGAGTTGAAAACGGTCCCGCGCAATCGGCACGCGCCATCGGAGCCGACCGCCGGGCGGGTCGGAGCGGACCAGGCGAGTCGATTCGAGGCAACGGACATCACCTGCAATGAAAATATTGCTGAACACTTGTCAACGGGGCGGCCACTCGTCATCAATGCCGCGAATCGAATTGGGAGGGGTCAATGCGATTTGCGCGTTTTGCACTGATTGCGGCATTCTTGTTACAGGCCCCGGTCGCCGCCCAACAGGCGCAGCAGCGCCCCGTTGTCGGCATTGAGGAATTGAAGGACCAGGCCGGCGTCGGCTCGATCGACAGCTTCCGCACGATGATCGAGAGCGCCATCCTGTCGACCGGGCGTTTCCGCGTCATCGAGCGGTCGCGAATGGACGTCATCCTGCGCGAGCAGAGCCGCGGCGCCAGGGGCGGCCCGGTGGTCAGCCGCACCGGCGGCCGCGTCGGCGGCATCTCGGGGGTCGATTTCCTCGTCTATGGCGCGATCACCGCGGTCGGCTTCCAGCAGAAGGAGAATGCTGGCGAGGCGTTGGGGCGCAACCTGCTCGGCGGCCTGCTCGGCGGGTCGAGTGCCACCGGGGTGAGCTGCTCGAATTCGGTCGCCACCATCTCGATGGACATCCGCATCACCGACGGCCGCAACGGCGAAGTCCGCGAATCGGGCCGCGTCGATTTCCAGCAGACCGGGCAGACCAGCTGCGGCGGCGCCGGCCAGGTCGACACCCCGGCGCTGATGCGTGGTGCCGCCAATGAAATCGCCGCGACGCTGATCCGCGCCATCTACCCGATCGCCGTGGCGGCAAGCGAGCCCGATGGATCGTTGCTGCTCAACTATGGCACGGGCGTCGTCGCGCCGGGGCAGTATCTGCAAAGCTATCAGAAGCTGCCGCCGATCGCCGATCCGACCAACCCCGGCCGCATGATCGTCCGCAAGAGCCTGCTCGGCTATGTCCGCGTCATCGATGCGCTCTCGGACCAGGCGACCGCGGTCTTCGCCGGTGGCGGCCCCGGGCCGATCGGTGTCGGCAACATCCTCGAGCCGATCCCGATCGAGAAGACCAAGGATGCGCAGCGGCGCATCAAGGAATATGCCGACGCGCTGAAACGGCGCCGCTGACGATCGTTGCCGGCGCCGCGTCGGCAACGATCCTTCGCCCATTGCCAAATCGCCCCGCAGGAGCCCGACCGATGCGCCTCCCCCGTCTGCTGACCGCCGCCGCCGTCACCGCGGCGCTCGCCCTGCCGAGCGGTGCCGCCGCCGTCTGCACGACCTGCCAGAGCGTCGCCGTCGCCAGCATCGATAGCGAGGTCAATTGCAACTATTACGAAAGCTATTGGGGTACCTTCCTCGTCATCGAATGCCGCAAGAAGTTCAACGAGATGCGCGAGATGATCGAAACCGCCATCCGCAACACCAACAAATTCTCGGTCTTCGAACGCGCCCGCCTCTACACGCTGCTCGACGAGCGCGCGCTGGCGCAGGTCGGCATCACCGGCGGCGGTTCCTACCGCACCCGGCTGAAGGGCGTCGATTTCCTGATCTATGGCAAGATCACCGAGTTCAGCCGCGGCGCCAACAGCTATGCCGAAAACAGCTTCGCGATGAATTCGACCGACGCCGCGCTCGCCATCGACCTCAAGATCGTCAACGTCCGCAGCGGCCAGATCATCTTCGCGTCGAACGTCCGCGAGGAATTGCAGACGTCGAGCGGTGTCAGCACCGGATCGAGCCGCCAGGGCACGGCGATGGACGCGGCGCGCACCGCCGGGCTGTTGCAGCGCCAGGTCGCCCAGGCGATCGCCCAGGAACTGACCTTCCAGGGCTATCCGCCGTCGATCGCCCAGATCGAAGGCTCGCGCATCTACATCAACTACGGCACGCCGTTCCTGAAGCAGGGCATGACGGTCAATGTCTTCTCGCTCGGCACGCCGCTGATCGACCCGCAGACCGGCGCCCAGATCGGCCGCACCGAAATGCCGGCGGGCAGCTATCGCGTCGAACAGGTGGCGTCGGGCTACAGTGTCGCCTCGCTGATCTCGCCGGGCCCGGCGCAGCCGCGCAAGGGCGACCTTGTCCGCTTCGAGCGCCTTGATGCGAACGGCGCCGAACAGTTCGAGCGCGTCGACCTGCCCCGCAATTGACCAGGATGGTGAAATGGTGCCGCTTAGGTGACTCGAACACCTGACCCCATCATTACGAATGATGTGCTCTACCGGCTGAGCTAAAGCGGCAACGGCGGCGCGCATAACAGGCCGCCGCGGCGACCGCAACCGCCCCGATTGCGATTCAACCCTCGCGGGCCCCCGCCGTAATCGCTTGAGCAACAGGTGGGAGGTCGGAATGGATCGCGACGCGGGCGGGGCAGCGCCCATCGATTGGCACGATGAGGATTTCGGGCTGACCGCCGCGATCCCGGCGCCGGCGCCGCCGCCGCGTCATGCCCTCGCGCCGCTTCCCGGCATCGAGCGCCGGCTGGCGCAGCTCGCCGCCGATGCCTGGGCGGTGTCGGGCGGCGGCTATGTCGCCGGCTTCGATGTCAACACCGTGCTCATCGCCGATCCCGCCGGCATGTCGCTGGTCGAGGAAGTCGGCGACAGCATCGCCACCGGCTTCGGCATCGTTCCCGGCATGATCCTGGCGCGCCGCCCCGGACTTGCCGCCGAGCTGGCCGCCGCCTGCGACCTGATCGCCCTGTCGGCGCAGCCGGTGCCCTTCGAGGCCAGCGTCGCCGGTGCCGGCGGCGCGCTGATCATGGCGCGCGGCATCGCCCTGCCGCTCACCGCCGGCGCCGATGCCGGCAAGGTCCAGGCGATCCTCAGCTGGCGCGAGGTGCTCAATCGCGCCGCGTCGCGGCAGCTGCGCGAGGAATTGGGCGAAGCGCTGCGCATGGTGCGGCGCACGCTGCCGCTCGCTCCGCGACGCGACCCCTTTGCCACGCCGATTGCCGGCGGGATCGGGCCTTTTCACGCCTGACGCATGGGGAAACTTGCCCTGTCTGCCCCGCCGGACGCATAAGTCGCGCTGCCCGGCGTCCCCACCGGGCGTAACGAGAGTGCCGGCGTGTCTGCTTCCAAAACCGTCTCCAAGGCCGATGCCGCGCCTGCCACAACCCCGATCGAAGCCGCGCTCGGCGAGGCGCTGTTCGAACGCGCGCTGCCGGGCGAACTCGAGAATCTCGATGCCGCCGGCCGCGCCGCCATCGCGCGCTTTGTCGGCCATGTCGCCGCGGTGCGCGCGCCGGGCGCCCATGTCATCCAGATCGACCCCGCGGAAGCCGAAGGTTCGACGCCGATCCGTCGCCGCATGGCGCTGGCGCTGATCAACGACGACCGGCCGTTCCTGGTCGATTCGGCGGCGCTCGCGATCACCGCCGCGGGGCTGGAAATCGACCGCCTGCTACATCCCGTCGTCGATGTCCGCCGCGATGGCGAGGGGCGGCTGCTCGAAGTGCTCGCGCCCGGCTCCGCCAGCGGGCCCGGCATCAGCCGCGAATCGATGATCTACCTCGAGGTCGAACGCGCCGCCGCCAAGGCACGCGGCGAGCTCGTCGCCAGCCTCGATCGCGTCATGACCGATGTGTCGCTGACCGTCACCGACTGGCGGCCGATGCTGGCGATGCTGCGCGATGCCGCCAAGGCGCTGGAAACCAACCCGCCGCCGATCGCGCCGCACCGCGCCGCCGAGGCAATCGCCTTTCTCGACTGGCTCGCCGACGACAATTTCATCCTGCTCGGCGCGCGGCGCTACGAGCTTGCCGGCGATCTCGACGACCCGGCGATGGCGCCCGAAAGCCGCGACGGCCTTGGCCTGCTGCGCGACGCCGACTTCCCGGTGTGGAGTGGTCGGGCGGGCGATACCGCCCCGCCGCAGACGCTGAAAACACTGCTCGCCAGCGCCGAACCGCTGCTGATCGCCAAGGCCGGCGCGGTGTCCAACGTCCACCGCCGCGTCAATTTCGACCTGGTGTCGGTCAAGGGCTTCGACCGCCAGGGCCGCGTCATCAGCGAAACGCGCTTCATCGGCCTCTACACCTCGGCAGCGCTGGCGACGTCGCCGCGCGTCGTGCCGCTGCTGCGCCGCAAGGTCGCCGAGGTCTTCGACGGCCTGGGCTATGACGCCCAGGGGCACAGCGGCAAGGCGCTCGCCCATGTCCTTGAAACCTTCCCGCGCGACGAGCTGTTCGAGGCGCCGACCGCGGTTCTGATCAACTGGTCGCTGGGGTTGCTGTCGCTGCTCGACCGGCCGCGCCCCAAGCTGTTCGCCCGCGCCGATGCCTTCGGCCGCTACCTTTCGATCCTCGTCTATGTGCCGCGCGACGCCTATACGCGCGAGGTCCGCGAGGGCGTCGGCGCGATGCTGACCGCGGCGACCGGCGGGGCGTTGCAGCGCTTCGAGGTCGAGTTGCGCTCGGACGGCGTGGCGCGGGTCCATTATGTCGTCAATGTTTCCGAGGCGGTCGCCGCCAGTTTCGACATCGGCGTCGAGGCCGACCTCGATCGCCGCCTGCGCCAGCTGGTGCGCGGCTGGGAGGAGGGCCTGGAAGCGACGCTGATCGATCTCGTCGGCACCGCCCGCGCGGCGCGGCTGACGATCAGCCATGGCAAGAGCTTTTCGCCGAGCTATCGCGCCCAATATGATTGCGCCGAGGCTGCCGCCGACCTGCTGGCGCTGAACACGCTCGGCGACGATTCGGCGCGTGCCGTGCGCCTGTTCCGCAGCGCCGGCGACACCTCGGCGCAGCTGCGCCTCAAGATCTACCGCCTCGGCCGCATCATCCCGCTGTCGGAAGCCGTGCCGGTGCTCGAGAATTTCGGGCTGCGCGTCATCGAGGAATTCCCCTTCGATCTCGCCGGCGGCAAGCTTGGCTGGATCCACGACTTCGTCCTCGATGCCGGCGATGCCGGCCTGCTTGCCGACTGGGAGGCGCTGAAGGCGCGCGTCGAACCGGCGCTGACCGCGGTGCTGACCGGCACGCACGAGAACGACGCCTTCAACGCGCTGACCCTGGCGACAGGGCTCAGCGCCGAACAGGCGGGCTGGCTGCGCGCCTATTTCCGCTACATGCGCCAGATCGGCGTGACTTATGGCCTGCAGACCGTCGTCGACGCGCTGCGGCGCTACCCCGAGATCGCGCGGGCGCTGGTGGCGCTGTTCGAGACGCGCTTCCGGGCCGCCGGCGCCGGCGATGCCGAGGCGGCGCTGGTCGCGAGTATCGATACCCATCTCGCCGAAGTTGCGGCGATCGACGACGACCGCATCCTGCGGCTCTATCGCCGCATCATCCTGGCGACGCTGCGCACCAACGCCTTTGTTCCTGGTGGCCCCGAGGCGCTCGCCTTCAAGCTCGACAGCCACGCCGTCCCCGGCCTGCCCAAGCCCGTCCCCTATCGCGAAATCTGGGTCTACAGCCCGCGTGTCGAGGGCATCCACCTGCGCGGTGGCCCGATCGCCCGTGGCGGCCTGCGCTGGTCCGATCGCCGCGACGATTTCCGCACCGAGGTGCTGGGGCTGGTCAAGGCGCAGAAGGTCAAGAACACCGTCATCGTGCCGACCGGTGCCAAGGGCGGCTTCTACCCGAAGCAGCTGCCGCCGGCAGCGAACCGCGACGCCTGGCTCGCCGAGGGCACCGAGAGCTACCGCGTCTTCATTCGCGCGCTGCTGTCGCTGACCGACAATCTTGACGCCGCCGGCACCAACCTGCCCCCTGCCGATATCGTCTGCCACGACGCCCCCGACCCTTATCTCGTCGTCGCCGCCGACAAGGGCACCGCGACCTTCTCCGACATCGCCAACGCCATCGCCGAGGCACATGGCTTCTGGCTCGGCGACGCCTTCGCCTCGGGCGGGCGCAACGGCTATGACCATAAGGCGATGGCGATCACAGCGCGCGGCGCCTGGATTTCGGTGCAGCGCCACTTCCGCGAGCTCGGCATCGACGTGCAAACCGAGTCGGTGCAGGTCGTCGGCGTCGGCGACATGTCGGGCGATGTCTTCGGCAACGGCATGTTGCTGAGCAAGGCGATCAAGCTCGTCGCCGCCTTCGACCATCGCCATTTCTTCTTCGATCCCGAGCCCGATCCGGCGGCGAGCTTCGCCGAACGCGCGCGGATGTTCGCGCTGCCGCGGTCGAGCTGGGACGATTATGACCGCGCCGCCATCTCGGCGGGCGGCGGCATCTTCCCGCGCAGCCTCAAGCAGGTGCCCTTGAGCCCGCAGGTCCGCGCCATGCTCGGCGTGGCGGCCGAAAGCCTCAGCCCGTCGGAGCTGATCGCGGCGATCCTCAGGATGAAGACCGACCTTGCCTGGTTCGGCGGTATCGGCACCTATGTGAAGGCGGCGAGCGAGAGCAATGCCGACGTCGGCGACCGCGCCAACGACACCCACCGCATCGACGGCCGCGAACTCGGCGCGCGCGTCGTCGGCGAAGGCGCCAATCTCGGCGTCACGCAGGCCGGGCGGATCGAATTCGCCGCGCATGGCGGCCGCATCAACACCGACTTCATCGACAATTCGGCAGGCGTCGATTGTTCGGACAATGAGGTCAACATCAAGATCGCGCTGGGCAGCGAAGTCCAGTCGGGGCGCCTCGCCATGCCCGATCGCGACGTGCTGCTGACCGAGATGACCGACGCCGTCGCCGGGCTGGTGCTCGCCGACAACATCCTGCAGACGCAGGCGCTGTCGATCGCCGAACGCGGCGGCGCCGCGGCGCTGCCGGCGCATATCCGGCTGATCCAGGCGCTCGAAGCCTCGGCGGCCGAGCTCGACCGCAAGATCGAGGGCCTGCCGGCAGACGATGTGTTGCTCCAGCGGGGCCGCGCCGGCGGGGCGCTCGAACGCCCCGAACTCGCCGTCGTCATGGCCTATGCCAAGATGGCGGTTTACGACGACCTCGTCGCCAGCGCCATTGTCGACGATCCGCTGCTGGTGCCCGATCTCCACGCCACCTTCCCGCCGGCGATGCAGGCGCGCTTCGCCGACGCCATCGATGGCCATCGCCTGCGCCGCGAGTTGATCGCTACCAAGCTGACCAACGAGCTCGTCAACCGCGGCGGGCTGACCCTGCCCTTCGAACTCGCCGAGGAACTGGGGGTCGGCCTCGCCGAAGTCGCCGCGGCGTTTGTGGCAGCGCGCGATCTCTATGATTTTCGCGCGCTCTGGGCGGCGATCGACACTGCCGACGTGCCCGGCACCGTCCAGCTCGACCTGCATGTCGAGGCGATCGCCCTGCTGCGCGCCCAGATGGCCGATTTGCTGCGTGCCGCCCCTGGCGCCGCGCCATCGGCAACGGTCGCGCGGCTGAAGAACCAGCTCGACCGCCTTGCCGGGGCGCTCGATTCGCTGCTGCGCCCCGAACCGCGCGCCCAGCTCGATCGCTATGCGGCGCGGCTGACGGCGTTCGGCGCGCCCGCCGAGATCCGCGATACCCTGCTGCGGATCGAGGGCCTCGATGGCGCCATCGGCGTCGGGCTGCTGGCGGCGACGCTCGGCGCCGACGAGGCGCTGACGGCGAACGCCTATACGCTGCTCGGCCAGGCGACCGGGCTCGATTGGGCCAAGGGCACCGCCGCGGCACTGACCCCGAGCGACCCTTGGGAGCGGTTGCTGCAGGCAGGGCTGGTCCGCGACTTCGAGCAGCTGCGCCTCGACCTCGTCGCGCGAATCGGCGCCGGCGCCGCCGACCCGGCGACGGCGGTGGCCGAATGGATCGCCGCCAACCCGGCGCAGGTGGCACGCGTTGCCGGCCCGGTGGCGCGGGCGCGGGCGGCGCCGTCGGTTTCGACGGCGATGCTGGCGCATCTGGCGAGCCAGGCGCGGGTGGTGCTGCGCTAATTTCTCCCCTCCCACTTGCGGGGAGTCGCAGACGGCGCGCAGCGCCAGCGGTCGGGGGTGGGAAGTATCGCTGGCCTTCGAAGTGTCGGCGCGGGTCGAGGTTCTTCCCTCCCCCAACCCCTCCCGCAAGCGAGAGAGGAGCCGGCGTCAAAAATCCAGCTTGTCGTAATGCACCGGCGGCGGCAGCCCCTCCATCCGGTCGCCCAGGAGCGGTCGGAAGGTCGGGCGCGATTTCAGCGCCGAATACCAGGTCTTGGCCGGCTCATGGCCGTCCCATTCCAGCCCGCCGAGATAATCGACCACCGACAGTTGCGCCGCCGCCGCGACATCGGCGAGGCCGAAGGCCGGCCCGGCGAGCCAGCGGCGGCGTTCGAGGAGGAAATCGAGATAGTCGAGATGCGCCTCGCCATGGCGCGCGGCATCGCGCACCGTGCCGGCATCGGGGGCGGACCGCGCGAACAGCCGCTTGTACATGCGCTCGCCGAGCATCGGCGAGGTGACCTCGCGATAAAATTTCTGGTCGAACCAGGCGACCAGCCGCCGCGTTTCGGCGCGTTCCTCCGGGCTTGAGCCGAGCAGCGGGGTGCGCGCCACCGTTTCCTCGAAATAATCGCAGATCGCGGCGGAATCGACGAGCACCAGGCTGCCGTTCTGCAGTACCGGCGTCTGCCCGGCGGGATTGAGCGCGATCAGCGTGTCGCGGCTTTCCCAAGGGTATTCAGTGACGAGTTCGACGGCGATGCCCTTGGCGGCGAGCGCGAAGCGCACTTTCCGGCTGAACGGGCACAAAGGATATTGGTGAAGGCGCCACATGGTTGTGGCGTCTGTCTTACCGCGATTGGCGGGGGAAGAAAGGGGCCCGCAGCAGGATAGGTTGGCGCCACCGAATTCTGCAACCCCGCTCATGCCGAGCGTAGTCGAGGCACGCTCGGCCCTTCGGTTGTGCCTCGACTGCGCTCGGCATGGGCGGCTTGGGGTGGCGTCCGGTGGGGACGGGCGCTGACGTCGCTCAGGGCGCCGGTGGCACCGCCTTCAACCGCGCCACTTCGGCCTCGAGCGCCGCGATCTTCATCGCCTGGGAAACGATGATGTCCTGCAGCGCCGCCTTTTCCGCGGCGAAATCGCCGGCGGGGGGCGGCGGCGCGGGCGGTGGTGGCGGCGGGCTCGGCGGCACGTCGACGACGGTGGCGCTCGCCTCGTGCGGCGGCGTGCCGGTCTTGAACATCCCCGCCTCGCGGGCGCGGCGGATCAGCGGCGCGGCGCTGACCGCCAGCGCCATCAGGCTTTCAACCAGGGGATCGTTCTTGTCGGCCATCAGGATCGCTCATGCAGTTGCCGCGCCAACATAGGGCGGGCGACCGCCGCCGACAATCACTGTATCAGTTGGGCGACACAGTTATTCGGCGGCGATCGCTGCCGGCGCGTCGTCGAGCGGCTGCGGCAAGCGGCTGAGCATTTCCTTGGGGCAGATTTGCCAGATCTGCAGCCGGGCGCGATCCCATTCGGCAAGCAGCGCCGCCGCCCATTTCGACCCCGTCTCGCGTGTGTGTTCGGCGATGAGATCGTGGACGACACCTTCCCAATGCGCGCTCGCCAGCCGGGTGATGACGACCGAGTCGCGATTGACATGCGCCTCGAAATCGCTGTCGGCGTCATAGACAAAAGCCATGCCCCCCGACATGCCGGCAGCGAAATTGTCGCCGACCGACCCGAGGACGACGGCGGTGCCACCGGTCATATATTCGCAGCCATTGGCGCCGCAGCCTTCGACGACGACGACCGCGCCCGAATTGCGCACGGCAAAGCGTTCGCCGGCGCGGCCCGCGGCGAACAGCCGGCCCGCCGTCGCGCCATAGAGCACGGTGTTGCCAATGATGGCGTTGGCCTGGCTGGCGAGCGGCGACGACACCACCGGGCGGATGACGATCGTTGCCCCGGACAGCCCCTTGCCGACATAGTCATTGGCCTCGCCGAAGACTTCGAGGCGCAGGCCCTGCACGGCAAAGGCGCCGAGGCTCTGCCCCGCCGAGCCGCGCAGCCGCACCGTGACATGCCCCGGCGCGAGCCCCGCCATGCCGAAGCGTTGCGTGATCTCCGCCGACAGCCGCGTGCCGACGGCGCGATCGGTGTTGCGCACCGAATAGCTCAGCTGGAGCTTCTCGCGCCCGTCGAAAAGCCGGCCGGCGTCGCGGATCATCTCGGCGTCGAGGCTGTCGGGCACTTCGTTGCGATGCCCGACGATGCCGAAGCGCCGCATGTGATCGGGGGCATCGACCTTGGCGAGGATCGGATTGAGGTCGAGGTCGTCGAGATGCTCGGCGCCGCGGCTGACCTGGCGCAGCAGCTCGGTGCGGCCGATGACGGCATCGAGCGAGCGCACGCCGAGGCGCGCCAGGATCTCGCGCACTTCCTCGGCGATGAAGCTCATCAGGTTGATGACCTTTTCCGGCGAGCCGCCGAACTTGGCGCGCAGTGCGTCGTCCTGGGTGCAGACGCCGACCGGGCAGGTGTTCGAATGGCATTGCCGCACCATGATGCAGCCCATGGCGACGAGGCTCATCGTGCCGATGCCGAACTCCTCGGCGCCGAGGATCGCGGCGATGACGACGTCGCGCCCGGTCTTGAGGCCGCCGTCGGTGCGCAGTTTCACCCGGTGCCGCAGGCCGTTGAGCGTCAGCACCTGGTTGACTTCGGAAAGGCCCATTTCCCAGGGCGTGCCGGCATATTTGATGCTGGTCTGGGGCGAGGCGCCGGTGCCGCCGACATTGCCCGAGACGAGGATGACATCGGCGTGCGCCTTGGCGACGCCGGCGGCCACCGTGCCGATGCCGGCGCTGCTGACCAGTTTCACGCAGACTTGGGCGCGCGGGTTGATCTGCTTCAGATCGTAGATCAGCTGCGCCAGATCCTCGATCGAATAGATGTCATGGTGCGGCGGCGGCGAGATCAGCGTCACGCCGGGGGTCGAATGGCGCAGCCGGGCGATGAGGTCGGTGACCTTGAAGCCGGGCAATTGCCCACCCTCGCCGGGCTTGGCACCCTGCGCCACCTTGATCTCGATTTCCTCGCAGGCGCCGAGATATTCGGCGGTGACGCCGAAGCGCCCCGAAGCGATCTGCTTGATGCCGCTATTGGCGTTGTCGCCATTGGCGCGCGGGCGATAGCGCTCGGGGTCCTCGCCGCCTTCGCCGCTGACCGCCTTGGCGCCGATGCGGTTCATCGCGATCGCCAGCGTTTCATGCGCTTCGGGCGACAGCGCGCCGAGGCTCATCCCCGGCGTCACGAAGCGCCGGCGGATTTCGGTGATCGATTCGACGCTTTCGATCGGGATCGGCTTGGTCGGCGCAAAATCGAGCAGGTCGCGCAGCGAAATTGGCGGCAGTGCCGCGACACCCGCCGAGAACTTCTTGTATTCGCCATAGCTGTCGCGGGCGACGGCGGTTTGCAGCAGGTGGATCAGCCCCGCACCCCAGGCGTGCGCCTCGCTGCCAGCGCGCCAGCGATAGAGGCCGCCGACGGGCAGCGCGATGACATCTTCGTCCCAGGCGGCATCGTGGCGCATCTGGGCGTTGAGGTGCAGCGATTCGAAGCCCTCGCCCGAGATCTTGGCCGGCATGCCGGGGAAGAAGTCGTTGACCAGCGCCCGGCTCAGCCCGACCGCCTCGAAGTTGTAGCCGCCGCGATAGGAACTGATCACCGCGATGCCCATCTTGGCCATGATCTTGAGGAGGCCGTCCTCGACCGCCTTGCGATAGCGCGCGACGCATTCGTCATAGCTCAGCCCGCCGAACAGCCCGCGGGCGTGGCGGTCGGCGATCGCTTCCTGCGCCAGATAGGCGTTCACGGTTGTGGCGCCGACACCGATCAGCACCGCGAAATAATGCGTGTCGAGCGCTTCGGCCGAGCGGACGTTGATCGACGCGAAGGTACGCAGGCCCTTGCGGACGAGGTGGGTGTGCACCCCGGCGGTGGCGAGGATCATCGCGATGCCGGCGCGGTGGGCGTCGGCGGTTTCGTCGGTCAGGAAGATCTGGCTCTTGCCCGATCGCACCGCGACTTCGGCTTCGCCCCGGACCCGGGCGATCGCGGCGCGCAGCGCGTCGGGGCCGCCGGCGATATCGAAGGTGCAATCGATCACCGCCGCCGACTTGCCGAAATGCTTCAGCAGCACGTCCCAGCCGAGGTTGGTCAGCACCGGCGTCTCGATGACCATGACGCCCTCCTGGGTCGCCTCGTCGTCGAGGATGTTGCCGAGGTTCGAGAAGCGCGTCTTCAGGCTCATGACGCGGGTTTCGCGCAGCGAGTCGATCGGCGGGTTGGTCACCTGGCTGAAGTTCTGCCGGAAGAAGTGGCTGAGGTTGCGGGCATTCTCGGAGATGACGGCGAGCGGCGCGTCGTCACCCATGCTACCGGTGGCTTCCTTGGCGTCCTCGACCATCGGCGCCAGCAGCAGTTCCATGTCCTCCAGTGTCTGGCCGGCGGCGATCTGCCGGCGGCGAAGCTCGTCGCGGGCATAGCGCGGCCCGGGCTGGCGGCCGTCGCTGCCGTCCAGATCGCGGAAGGTCGAAAAGCCGGCGACGAGCGCGGCATAGTCGGTGGCGCCGGCGATGCGGTCCTTGATTTCGCGGTCGCTGAAGAAGCGCGGGGTTTCGCCGGGGTCGCCGTCCAGATCGACGCCGATGACCTGGCCGGGGCCGAGCGCGCCCTTCATGACGATATCGGCCTCGGGAATCGCCACCATCCCGGCTTCCGAGCCGGTGACGAGGAGACCGTCGCGCGTCAGGCAATAGCGCATCGGCCGCAGCGCGTTGCGATCGAGCCCCGCCACCACCCAGCGGCCATCGGTCATGGCAAGCGCCGCGGGGCCATCCCAGGGTTCCATGACGCTGGCGAAAAAGGCGTACATGGCACGATGCTCCGCCGGCAGGCTGTCATCCTTGGCCCAGGCCTCGGGGATCATCATCAGCTTGGCGGTCGGCGCGTCTCTCCCTGAGCGCACGAAGGCCTCGAAGACGGCATCCAAGGCGGCGGTGTCGGAAGCGCCCGCCGGGATCAGCGGCTTGATATCCTCCGAATGCGCGCCGAAGGCGGCGGCCGCCATCTTGATCTCGTGGCTTTTCATCCAGTTGGTGTTGCCGCGGACGGTGTTGATCTCGCCATTGTGGGCAAGGCAGCGGAAGGGCTGCGCCAGCCACCATTGCGGGAAGGTGTTGGTCGAATAGCGCTGGTGATAGATGGCGAAGCGTGAGGCGAAGCGCGCGTCCTGCAGGTCGGGATAGAAGACCGACAGCTCCTCGGCGAGGAACAGCCCCTTGTAGATGATCGTCCGCGCCGACAGCGAGCAGATGTAGAAGCCTTGGATCTGCGCCTCGATGACCTTCTTCTCGATGCGGCGGCGGATGAGATAGAGGTCCTTCTCGAAGGCTTCGAGCGCCGACGCGCGCTCGGCGGCGGTGGCGAGCGGCCCCGAAATCATGATCTGTTCGATCTCGGGGCGGGTATCCTGGGCCTTCTGGCCGATGACGCCGATATCGACGGGCACCTGGCGCCAGCCATAGACCTTGTAGCCGAAGCCGATGATCTCGGCCTCCACAATGGTTCGGCAGGTTTCCTGCGCCGCCAGATCGGTGCGCGGCAGGAAGACCATGCCGACGCCGAGCAAATTGGGCTTCGGCACATGGCCGTGGCGGGCGATGTGCTCGTGGAAGAAATCGAGCGGGATTTCGAGCATGATGCCGGCGCCATCGCCAGTCTTGCCATCGGCATCGACGGCGCCGCGGTGCCAGACCGACTTCAGCGCTTCGATCCCGGCGACGACGACGCGCCGCGACGCGACGCCGTCGCTGGCGGCGATGAGGCCGACGCCACAGGCATCGCCCTCGAACTCGGGGCGATACATGCCGATTTCGGCGATACGGGCGCGCTCGGCGGCACTGGCGGTCCAGGTCATGGCAGATATCCCCTATGCTGTAGCGCGCCGCGCACGGTGCCGCGGATCGCTTGCAATTCCGGAATCGCGGCGACCGCATCGCCCAGGCGTTGCAGTTGCGCCGGCGGCGCCAACGGATATTCATGCGCCAGCCGGTTGCGCAACCGCACCAGCGCCGACCAGCGCTCGGCATCGGCAAGCAGCCCGAGCCGCACCATCTGCTGAGCGATATCGCGCGATGTCAGGCTGGAAACGTCAATCTGCTCGGCAATGAGAAAGGTGCGGAACAGGCGCGCGAGCAGGTCCTGCGACTGTTCGACCGCCTTCAGCAAAGCGCGCGCCGCGGTACGCTGGATCGGACCCAGCGCGACAAGGTCGGCGGCGGCGGCGGGCAACGGGCCGAGCAGGGCAAGTGCGTCATCAGCGCCGACCAGGACGGCCGAAAGCGCCTCGAAAGTCAGCGCCAGCAGGTCGGTTTCGCGCGCCGTCACAGCACGATCCCGTCGCGATAGGCGATCGCCTCGAACGGTCCGATTTCGGCGCCGCGAACGCTGACGACGACATCGACCTTCTGCTCCTCGATACGCGCGAACAGCGCGTCGTCGAAGCGGCCGCGCGCTCGCCAATCGTCATGGCCGGGATCGACCTCGATATGCAGGTCGATATCGCCGCCGCGCCGCGCATCGTCGGTGCGGCTGCCGAACAGCCGCACCACGGCGCTCTCGCCAAAAGCAAGGTGCGTGGCTGCCTTGATGGCGGCGACTTCGGCGGGCGCCAGGCGCATCAGGGCTTGCGCGCCGGGCGGCTCTGCGCGGCAAGCGCGGCGATCGGTTGCAGCGCTGCCTGCAGCGCCTTCTGGTTGGCCTGCATCCCGGCCTGGATGCGCCCGCCGATGATCTGCCCCGAACGCTGGCCGATCTCGCCTTCAACGCGCCCCTGCTTGGCGCGGAAGGCCTGGCCCGTCGGCGTGCGGTAAAAGGCAATCAGGCCGTTCAGCTCGGCGGCGCTGTAGTTGCGGGCATAGGCCTGGGTGGCGGCAGCGATGACCGCCCCCGATTGCTCGGCAAAGACCTTGCGCGCGATGCCGGCCTGGATGCCGCCGGCCTTGCGCAGGATCGGGTCGACCTTGGCGGTATTCGCCTGGTAAAATTGCACAAAGCCCGGCTGGCGGGCGAGATCGGCGCGGATCGCCAGTCCCTGCGCCATCTGCTCGACGGTCTGCGCGCCCTGCTGGGCCAGCTGGCCCTTGAGATCGAGCAGCGCGACAAGCTGGGTCGCGGCGGCGAGCGCGGCGGGATCGGCGGCGCGCGGCGCCGGTGGGCGCGGTGCGGCGCCGGTCGGCGAGGCGGCCATGACGACGGCGGCGAGGAGGATCATGTCGTGGGTCCTTTTTTCGCCGGCAGTTCCGGCAGGCCGAGCAGCCGCGCGAGTTCGGCGCGTTCGGCCTCAGTCAGATCGTCGAACTTGCGCGGCTTCGGCAAGTCGGCGGTTGCCGCGGTGACCTTGGCCATGATCGCCGGCATCGCCTGCATCATCCGCGGGATCATCGCCTGAGACCGCGCGACGAACGCCGGATCGGTCTGCAAGGTGAGCATCGACGCGGCATAGGCAGCGCCGGTCGGCGTCTTGAAGAACGCCTCGATCGCCAGCAATTGGCCGGCATCGAACCGCCGTGCCATCGCCTCGGCATAGCCTTCGCGGAAGTTCGGTTCCTCGGCGCTCACGAATTCCACCATCCCGCCGGTCAGCACCGGCAACATGCGGCGGGTGCGCTCCTCAAAGGCCGGATCGACGACCCGCATCAGTTCGCGGACCGTCGTCGGCGGCAGCTTGGCAGCAGCGTCTGCGGGCAGTCCGGCGGCGCCCATGAAGCTCTTCACCGGCAGGTCGAAAGCGCTGTTGAGGCTCTGCTGGGCCACCTGATCCATGGCGGCGCCCATCATCGTCCGGAAACTGCCCGGCGGCATCAGCGCCGCGGCAAGCCGGCGAGCGATCGCCAGCCGCGCCGGATCGACCGGCGCCGCAACCGCCGGCGGCGACGCAGCCTGGGCCATGGCAACGGCGGGCGGTGCAAGAGCCAGCAGACCGGCAAGCAGTAACCGCATCGCCATCGCTCCCCTCAGGCGGCGATCCGCGCCGCGGCGCGGAGATATTGATGAATATGCGCCGCGACGTCGCGCCCGTCGCGCACCGCCCAAACGACCAGCGAGGCGCCGCGAACGATGTCGCCCGCGGCGAATACTCCCGGCAGTGACGTCTGCATCGTCTTGTGGTCGATGCGCAGCGTTCCCCAGCGCGTCGTGCCGAGATCGGGAGCGCCGAACAGGCCCGGCAGATCCTCCGCATCGAAGCCGAGCGCCTTGATGACGAGATCGGCGGCCAGCACGAAATCGCCGCTGGCGTCGGGCTCGGGCGCACGGCGGCCGTCGGGGCCGGCGAGGCCGAGACGCATGCGGGTTGCCGCGACCATGGCCGCCGGCGTGCCGTCGATCGCCGCCGGCGCCGCCAGCCAGATGAACTCGACGCCCTCCTCTTCGGCATGGGCGACTTCGCGCAGGGACCCCGGCATGTTGGCGCGGTCGCGGCGATAGAGGCATTTGACGCTGGCGGCACCCTGGCGGACGGCGGTGCGGACGCAGTCCATCGCGGTATCGCCGCCGCCGATGACGACGACCTGGCGCCCGGCAGCATCGAGCCCCGCGGGCAGCGCCGCGCCGAAGCCCTGGCGGTTCGACGCCGTCAGATAGTCGATCGCCTCGACGACGCCGGCGCTGTCGGCGCCGGGCACGTCGACGGTGCGCGGCGCATAGACGCCGGTGGCGATCAGCACCGCGTCATGGCGGGCGCGCAGCTCGGCGAGGCTGGCGTCGCGGCCGACCTCGAACTCCTGATGGAACACCACGCCGGCTTCGACCAAGCGATCGACGCGCCGCGCCACCACCGGCTTTTCGAGCTTGAAGCCCGGGATGCCATAGGTGAGCAGCCCGCCGCCGCGGTCGTGACGGTCATAGACATGGACGGCATAGCCCTTCGACCGCAGCAGCTCGGCGGCGGTCAGCCCGGCGGGGCCGGCGCCGATGATGCCGACCGACTGGCTGGAGCGATCGGCGGTGATGCGTACCGGCTTGACCCAACCCTGTTCCCAGGCGGTATCGGTGATGAACTTCTCGACCGCGCCGATCGTCACCGAGCCGAAGCCCGGTTCGATGACGCAATTGCCCTCGCACAGCCGGTCCTGCGGGCAGATACGGCCACAGATCTCGGGCATCGTCGAAGTCGCCGCCGAAAGCTCATAGGCCTCCTCGAGGCGGCCCTCGGCGGTCAGCCGCAGCCAGTCGGGGATGTTGTTGTGCAGCGGGCAATGCACTTGGCAGAAGGGCACACCGCATTGCGAGCAACGCGCCGCCTGCTCCTCGGCCTTGGCGATGATATAGGGCCGGGCGATTTCGAGGAAATCCTGGGCACGTTCGTCGGCGCCGCGCTTGGCCGGCTGGGCCTGCGCGCGGTCGATGAACTTGAGCATGGTCGAATTGGCCATCGGCTCCCCTTTCGGCGACGGCTGCTGACCGATTTCGCGGCACGAGTCACGCGGATTCTGGCTTCTAGGACAGTAATCCTGACCTATAATTCCGCATTCAAGCCGGTTTATGCGATGTCGCAGGCATAAAACAGGTCCGATATCGGACTACCCCGCGTTGAGCCACACCAGCGCCGCCACCCCGGCGACGATCCGGTACCAGGCGAAGGGTGCGAAGCCGTAGCGCCCGATCAGCGTGACGAACGCCTTGACCACCACCAGCGCCACCACAAAGGCGACGCCGAAGCCGACGGCGATCAGCCCCAGCTCGCCCTGGCTCATGAGGTCGCGGTTCTTGTAGAGTTCGAGACTGGTGGCGCCGAGCATCGTCGGAATGGCGAGGAAGAAGCTGAACTCGGCCGCCGTCCGCCGCTCGACGCCGAGCGACAGTGCGCCAAGGATGGTGGCGCCCGAGCGGCTGACCCCCGGGATCATGGCGAGGCACTGGATCAGCCCGACGCCGACCGCGGTGCCGACCGGCAGCGCCGCAACCCCCTTGACCCGCGCCGACCCGGCGAAACGCTCGACAAGCAGAATCGCCACCCCACCAACGATCAGCGCCCAGGCGACGACATCGCCGCGGCCGAGCAGCGCTTCGACCTGATCGTGAAAGGCGAGCCCGATGGCGACGGCGGGAATGAAGGCAAGCAGCACGTTGCGCGTGAAGCGCAGCGATTCGGGCTGGCGCCGCGCCAGCCCCATCAGCACCGTCAGCAGCGTGCGCCAATAGAGCACGACGATCGCGAGGATCGCCCCCAGCTGGATGACGATGTTGAACACCTTCCAGCGCTCGGGATCATAGCCGAGCAGCGCCGAGGCAAGGATGAGATGGCCCGTCGACGAGACCGGCAGGAATTCGGTCACCCCCTCGACAATGCCGAGAATGATGACAGTCAGCAGGTCCTGATCCAAGGCCGGGTCTCCGCCGCCGGGCGGAGCGCCGGCCACCGCTGCCCTAGCGGCGGAAGCGCGCCCCTGTCACGCGCCAACACCGCGGGTTCGCGGCCCTGCCGGCCCGCGGGCTATCGAAATCGCCGATTGTCGCCGCGCTGCGACAGATGTAGCGCTCGCTACAGAATTTTACGCGCATTCGGGCCAGCAGCCCGCGGAGGAACGTCATGGCAGAGATCACCCACCTCGCCCGCGACTGCAGCGTTGCCGACATTCTCGCAGCGCTCGACAGGGACGGCGCTGTCATCATCGACCAGCTGATGCCCGAAGCCCGGCGCGCGCAGCTTCTCGCCGAACTCGATCCCTTCATCGACACCCGCCCGATGGGCCGCGACGAATTCGGCGGCTTCCAGACCAAGCGCATCGGCGCGCTGATGGCCCGCTCGCCGGCGTGCAGCGAGCTGGCGCTCGACCCGCTGGTCAACGCCGCCTGCGCCGCTTTCCTCGCGCCGTTCTGCGACGGCTATCAGCTGCATTTCACCCAGGCGGTCAGCATCGGCCCCGGCGAGAAGGCGCAGATGCTGCACCGCGACCGCGGCGTCTGGGGCGGCTATGTCCCGCGCCGGATCGAGACCCAGTTCAGCACGATCTGGGCGGCGACCGACTTTACCGCCGCCAATGGCGCGACGCGGCTGGTGCCCGGCTCGCACCGCTGGGAAGCCGGACGCGAGCCCGAGCCGCACGAAATCGCCGCGGCAGCGATGCCGGCGGGGTCGGTGCTGCTCTATTCGGGAACGGTAATCCACGGCGGCGGCGCCAATGCGACCGACCAAAAGCGCGTTGGCGTTCTCCTCCACTATACGCTCGGCTGGCTGCGCCAGGAGGAGAATCAATATCTGTCGTGCCCGCCCGAGGTGGCCAAAAGCCTGTCGCCCGAACTGCGCGCGCTGATGGGCTATACCAAAGGCGGCTTCACGCTGGGCTTCTTCTCGTCGCCGACACCGGCCGACATGCCCGGCCTCGAACTCGCCGATCCCGAGCGCCTGTTCGGCGAACGCCCGCTGAAATTCGAAACGACGATCCCTGCCGCCGAGCTGGTGGCGCGGACGAGCTGAGGCCTCACGCCGCCTGGTTGAAGCGCCCCTTGGGGCGATAACGTTCGAGCTGGCGCGGCAGATAGGCGGCGAGCGGGGTTGCAGCGATGCCGAGACCGGCGAGCGTCCGCGCCCCCGGCGCCACGACATTGTCCTTCTGCAGCATCGCCAGCTGGTCGGACGTCATCGGCATGAACGGCAGGACGTCGCCGAGCCGCGCCAGCAGCCGCGCCTCGAAAGGCGAGATTTCGAGCAGCACGCGGTCGCGCGCCGTCAGGCGGTTGATCAGCTGCAGGATGGCACGGAAGCTCAGCACCTCGGGGCCGCCGAGCTCGAAGACGCCGCCGATGCCCCCGACGAGTGCCGCGACGACGGCATCGGCGACATCGACGACATGCACCGGCTGGAAGCGACTGTCCCCGGCGATCACCGGCAGCACCGGCGACAGAGTCGCCATGCTGGCGAAGCGATTGAAGAACTGATCCTCAGGGCCACCGACGATGCTCGGCCGCAGGATCGCCGCCCCCGGCATGGCGGCGAGCACCGCCACCTCGCCCTGCGCCTTGGTGCGCGCATAGGGCACCGCCGACGCGGCATCGGCACCGATCGCCGAAATCTGGACGAAGTGGCGCGCCCCGGCCTGGGCGGCGGCCTGTGCCGCCTTGCCGGCGCCCTCGGCCTGGAGCGCCGCGAAAGTCCGCCCGCCGCCTTCGGCGAGAATACCGACGAGATTCACCCCGGCATCGGCGCCGGCAAAGGCGCTAGCCAGGCTGGCAGCATCGCGGATATCGCCGGCGACCAGCTGGATCTGACCGAGCCCGCCCAGCGGCTTCAGGAACATCGCCGTCTCAGGCGTGCGCGTGACGACCCGCAACCGGTGGCCGGCGGCGGCAAGCTGCTGGACGACATAGCGGCCGATGAACCCCGAGCCGCCGACGACGGTGACGAGCGCGCCGGGGGGCAGCGCGGCGGCGGTGACAGTGACGGCGGCAGGCGCGTTCGGCGCGGACGAAGGAGCATCGGTCATGGCGCTTGCGCCCTTAGCGGCTCGCAAGCCGCGTGTCGCGCCGCTTGTTGGCGCGCGGCACCCCGTACCGATTGACAAGCCCGGTGCCCTCCCTTACCCGGCCGCTCCTACCTCGTGCCCGGATGGCGGAATTGGTAGACGCACCAGCTTCAGGTGCTGGCGCTCGCAAGGGCGTGGAGGTTCGAGTCCTCTTCCGGGCACCATTTCGCGCAAGGGCATAGTCCCCGCGCCGATCGCGGCGCTCCGGCCGGTTTGGCAAAGCGCCACCCTTGCCCCTATGGAAGACGCGATGAACATGGTGGCGTTCAATTGGACGGCGATGGCGTTGGTGGCGCTTGGCGGCGGCGTCGGCGCGGTGCTGCGCTGGCTGGCCGGCATCGCGGCGTTGCGGCTCGCCGGCGGCGGCTTTCCCTGGGGCACGCTTGCCGTCAACCTCGCCGGCGCGCTGGCAATGGGAGTTCTTGCCGGCTGGGCAGCGCGCGTCGGCGCCGCGGCCGAGCCCTGGCGGCTACTGCTCGGCACCGGCGTGCTCGGCGGCTTCACTACCTTTTCGGCCTTCGGCCTCGAACTCGCCCTGATGCTCCAGAAGGGCGAGACCGGCGTGGCACTCGGCTATATTGTGGCCTCGGTCGGCCTCGGCGCGCTGGCGGTTTTCGCCGGCCTGATGGTGGCGCGCTGATGCCGACCGCCGTGATCGCCGACGATGACGATGGCATCCGCGTCGACCGCTGGTTTCACCGCCATGCCGCCGAGGTCAGCTACAATATCGTCTCGCGCTGGGCGCGCACCGGCGCGCTGCGCCTCGATGGCGCCAAGGCCGCTCCCGGCGACCGCCTCGCCGCCGGTCAGACGCTGACCTGGCCCGAGGCGCTGCCCGAGGCCGCGGCGCCGCGCCCGGCGCCCGCCGAACGCGCGCCGCTCAGCGACGACCAGATCGCCTTCATGCGCGACCTCGTCATCCACCAGGACGCCCATGCCCTTGTCATCAACAAGCCGCCGGGGCTGGCGACGCAGGGTGGCACCGGGGTGCGCGAATCGGTCGATGCCATGCTCGACGCGCTGCAGTTCGACGCCGCCACCCGGCCTCGGCTGGTCCACCGCCTCGACAAGGACACGTCGGGGGTCCTCCTCCTCGCCCGCACCGCGCGCGCCGCCGCCTGGTATGCGAAAGTCTTCGCCAGCCGCGACGCGCGCAAATTCTACTGGGCGCTGACCATCGGCGTTCCCGCCATCGCCGCCGGCGACATCGACGCGCCGCTCGCCAAGCAGCCCGGCACCGGCGGCGAGAAGATGCACGTCGACATCGAAGCCGGCCGCAAGGCACGCACCCGCTACCGAGTCCTCGATCGCGCCGCCGGCCGCGCCGCCTGGGTCGAATTTCAGCCGCTCACCGGCCGCACCCACCAGATCCGCGCCCATGCCGCCGCCATCGGCAACCCGATCGTCGGCGACGCCAAATATGGCGGCAAGGAAGCCTTCCTCACCGGCGGCATTTCGCGCAAGCTCCACCTCCACGCCCGCCGGCTGAAACTCGACGGCCCCGACGGTAGCCGCATCGACATCACCGCCGAGCCGCCGCCCCACATCGCCGAAAGCTTTTCGATGCTCGGCTTCGACATGGCGCGCGGCGAACCCTTCGAGGAAGCGCCACCACCGCCGGCGAAGAAGGCGCCGCGGCGGCTGTCGTCGGCGACGAGCGGCAACCGGCGCGGTGAGCGGCGGTCGCGGGGGCAGCGGTGAAAGAAAAGAGGCCTCCGGCGGCAAGGGCCTGAGGCCCTTGACCCACTTTTATTTGGCCACAGCCCGCGTATCCTTCTTTCCGACCGCCGTCGCGGCCTCGTCGCCGGCTGCGCGGCTGCGGTCGAGGCGGACCGGAACGGCGAGCGGCGCCTTCCCCCATGGGTTCATGACAGTGCAATGACCGCTCACATTGCCGCATTGGCGAATCTCGCCGGTGCGACTGTCGGTCACCACAATCACGATATCGTCATCGGCCAGGCCGGCGCGGTCGCCGGCTGGCGGCGGCACCTCGCGCTGCCGCTGCCAACCCTCATGAGGGGCATAGAGGCCGACACCTACATAACGGCCGTTGCCCGGCGCCGGCTCCGGCCCCGTGCCGGCGAGTTCACCACAGCCGGTCAGCGCTGCCAGCACGATCCCCAAGGCAACACGCATCGCCTGCCTCCCGATACCCGATCGAGAGGCTAGGCTATTCGACCATTATGCGCAATCGGCGGCTCAGAACGCCGTGCGCAGCTCGAAGCCGACGATGCGGGGTTCGTTGATGACGCCGGTCAGGTTGTTGAAGTCGATGGCGTAGATGTTCTGGATGTTGCCGGTGATGTTGCGGCTGAACACCGCGACTTCCAGCCCGCCGTTGGTGCGATAGCCCAGCCGAGCGCCGCCCTCGAGCAGCGACTTGCCCCGGAACTCGCGCGCCGTATAGAGGAAGTAGTTGATTTCGCTGCGGAAGGTCCAGTCGGTGAACAGGAAGACCTCGCCGTCGCCGACCGGCATGCCGTAGCGCGCCGTCCAGTTGGCGGTGAAGCGCGGCGCCTGCGGCAAGTCGTTGCCATTGAGGATGGCGAGGCCGGCGCCGTTCAGCGCATTGGTGACGGTGCAGACGCCCGAGCCGCAGGTGCCGACGGCGAGGCTGCGGTCCTCGATCTCGGTGAAGTTCCAGCTGCCCGACGCCGTCAGGTCGAGATGCTCGATCGGCCGCGCCGAAAATTCGGCTTCGATGCCATAGCCGATGGCGCGATCGGCGTTGAGCAGCCGCGCCGAGTTCGAGGTGCCGCCGACCGCGGTCAGCTGGATGTTCTTGGTGCGGTTCCAATAGCCGCTGAGGTCGAAGCGCAGCGTCTTGGCGTCGTTCTGGGTCTTGATGCCGGCTTCGCCCGAAATCGTCGTCTGGGCGCGCGCCGTCGACGGCGCGCTGCCGAACAGCACGCGGTCCTGGATCGCCGGGCCGAGATAGCCGGTGGCGACGCGCGCATAGACGTTGATGTTATCGTTGACGACCCAGGTGCCGCTGACGTCCCAGGAGACATTGTCGCCCGAAACCCGCGTCGTCACCGGCAGCACGACGCCCGGGGTCAGCGCGAAGCCGGCGGTGGTGCCGGCAACGCGATCGGTCTTGTTGTCCTTCGAATAGCGCACCCCGGCGCGGACGCTGAACGCCGGCGAGATTTTGTACTCGGCCGAAGCAAAGATGCCGAAGTTCTTGTTGCTGTTGTTGTGGCGGATGTCTTGGTAGCTGGTCGCCGAGTTCAGGAAATACGCCGTCTCGTCGTAGAACAGATCCTGGGTGAAGTAATAGCCGCCGAACTGGGCACGGAAGCCGCCGAAATCCTCGGTGACGAAGCGCAGTTCCTGGCTGACTTCGGTCGGCTTGGTGCGGCCGCCGGTATTGACATCGAACAGCGCGACGTTGAGGCCGAGCGGCGGGAAGCGGTAAACATTGCCGCCATCGATATCGCCGGTGCTTTCGGTGTTGGAGCTTTCATAGCCGGTCACCGAATAGAGCGTGCCGACGCCTTCGAAGTGGTAATCCCAGCGGAAGTTGACGCCGAAGCCGGTGAGCGACTGGGTCGTGATGCCATCGAGGGCGATGCGATCGGCGCGGAAGCCGGCGACGAGATCTGGCGTGCCCTGCTGGATGGCGCCGGCGCGGAACAGCCGCGGCGTGCCGCGCAGATCGCGGACATGGACGTTGGCGAGCGCGTTGAAATTGTCCGATTTATAGCCGATCTGCAGGCGCGCGGCGATGTCGGTATAGCCTTCGAGCGCTGCCTTGGCGCGGCCGGTGGTGGCGGTGTTCTGCACCCAATTGTCGCGCCGCTGGATCAGCGCCGAAGCGCGCGCCGAGAAACCGCCGCCGAGCGGGCCACCCACCGCGGCTTCGAGGTTGATGGTGTTGTAGGTCGCCCAGCTGGCGCTGGCATGCCCCGAGACGGTGTCGCCGGGCTTGACCGAATCGATCTTGACGACGCCCGCGGGGGTGTTGCGGCCGAAGAGCGTGCCCTGCGGGCCGCGCAGCACCTGGACGTTAGCGACGTCGAAGATCGGGAAGGCCTTGAGGAAGGGGCTTTCGAGCGCGACATCGTCATAGACGACCGACACCGGCTGGGCGGCGTTGGGATCGAAATCGGGGTTGCCGAGGCCGCGGATGTAGAAGCGCGGGAAGGTGCGGCCGAACGACGATTCGACCAACAGGCTGGGGACGCGACCCGACAGGAAGCGGATGTCGAGGCCGCTCGAATTCAGCACGTCGAGCTTTTCGCCGGCGAGCACCGAAACGGCGACGGGGACAGCGCGGGCGTCTTCGGCACGGCGGCTGGCGGTGACGACGATATCGCCGAGCGTGCCGTCGTCAGAAGCGGCAGTGGCCGCAGCGGTGCCATCGGCGGCCTGGGCGGCGGCGGCGGTGGCGGGCAGCAGCGCGGCAAGCGAAAGTGCCAGCAGCGACGGCCGCCAGTGGCGGCCATGCGAAAGATCGATCACGTCGTCAGTCCCCCGATTGAAAGCGCGAACCGCCCCAAGGAATTCGCGCGACTGTCGGCGCGATTGCGGCGCCCCGTAACACGCCCGCAACGGCCCGCAACCGGCTTGTCACAATTTGTCGGGGCTGTTGCGCGAATGCACGGGTGGCGGCGCGGCAGGGCAGACGCCACCCTCCGCCGGTTATGCCAGCGTGCGCTGGCATGACCGCTCCCAGGGTGAGCGCATGGCCTTGCGGTAAGGTTTCGCACTACCCCGCCAACTTGAGCAGGCCTTCGACCCGGTCGGCTTCAGCCGCCGGCTTGTCTGTGCGGATGCGCGCGATGCGCGGGAAGCGCATCGCCAGCCCGGATTTGTGGCGCTTCGACAGCGCGATCGAATCGAAGGCGATTTCGAGCACCAGCGTCTTTTCGACCTCGCGCACCGGGCCGAAGCGCGCCATCGTGTGCGCCCGCACGAACTTGTCGAGCCAGGCGAGTTCCTCGTCGGTGAAGCCGAAATAGGCCTTGCCAACAGGGAGCAACTCGCCCGCCGCGTTCCAGCACCCGAAAGTATAGTCGCTGTAGAAGCTCGAGCGTTTGCCATGGCCGCGCTGGGCGTACATCATCACGCAATCGGCGGTCAGCGGCGCGCGCTTCCATTTGTACCAGAGGCCCGCCCTGCGGCCGTTCACATAAGGGCTGTCGCGCCGCTTGAGCATCAGGCCCTCGATCGCCGCGTCGCGGGCGCCGGCGCGCAGTTCGGCGAGCGCTTCGAAACTCGCCGCCTCGACGACCCCGGACAGGTCGAAGCGGCCGGCATCGAGCAGAGGCACCAGCGCTTCGAGCCGCGCGCGCCGCTCGGTCCAGGGCAGCGCGCGCAAATCCTCGCCGGCGATGGCGAGCGCATCATAGAGGCGGACAAAGGCCGGAAACTCGGCCTGCGCCTTGGCCGAAGGCGCCTTGCGGCCGAGGCGCTGCTGCAGGGCGTTGAAGCTGCCTGCCTCTCCGCCCTGCGCCGCGCCGCGCACCAGCAATTCGCCATCGAGGGCGCAGCCGGCGGTGGCTTCGGCGTCAAAGGCCGCGGCGACATCGGGAAAGCTGCCGGTGATGTCGTCGCCCGTCCGGCTGAACAGCCGCACCATCCCGCCGGCGTTGACGCATTGCACGCGGATGCCATCCCATTTCCACTCGGCGACATAATCGCCGAGATCGACGCTTTCGGCCTCAAGCGGATGGGCAAGCATGAAGGGGCGGAACACCGGCAAATCGCCGGCGGCGGGCACCGCGCCGCCGGTCGCCCAGTCGAACAACGGCGTGTAAGGCGCGCTGAGGCCATGCCAGACCTCCTCTACGGCCTCGACATCAAGGCTGAACGCCTCGGCGAGCGCCGTCTTCGCCAGCCGCGCCGAAACGCCGATGCGCAAGGCGCCCGTCGCCAGCTTGAGCAGCGCGTAGCGGCCCTGCGGATCGAGGCGATCGAGCAGCGCCGTCACCACCTCGGGCGCTCGGGCGCGCGGCAGCCAGAGCAGTTCGCGCACCACCTCGTCGAGCCCCGGCGGTGGCGGGCGTTCGCCGCCTTGACCATTGGGCGGATCGGGCCAGAGCAGCGCCACCGTCTCGGCAAGGTCGCCGACGAAATCGTAACTCAGTTCGAAGAGATAGGGGTCGCTGCGCTCGGCGATCAGCGTGCGGATCAGCTTGGGCTGCACTGCCTTCAAGTCGAGGCCGCCGGTGAGCGCCGCCAGCGCCCAGCCGCGATCGGGATCGGGCGTGGCGCGCAGATAATCGCCGATCAGCCGCAGCTTGGCATTGCGCCCCGGCGTCAGCAGCAGCGCATCGAGAAGGGCGGCAAAGGCTTGCACGCCTGCGATTTAGGGGCACGGCGCCGCCGGCGAAAGGCCCTCGCGGGCCGCGACGTCGCTGCTATAGTTGGCGCAATGCGGATGCGCGAACTCGAAACTGCCAGCGGCGTCGGCCGCGAGACCATTCGCTACTATATCCGCGAAGGCCTGCTGCCCGAGCCGCTGCGCACCGGGCGCAATGCCGCCGTCTATTCCAAGGACCATGTCGATCGCCTGCGGACGATCAAGCGGCTGCAGGAGGAGCGTTTCCTGCCGCTCGCCGTCATCCGCACCCTGCTCGACGCCGACGACAGCGAGCGCTGGCGCGAACCTCAGGCCTTCCCGCTGCTCGATACGCTGCTGGCGGCACGCCTTGGCCCCGGCAGCGAGCGGATCGCCTATGCCGAGGTGGCGGCGCAGCTCGGCCTCAGCGCCGAGCAGCGCGCCCAGATCGAACGCGACGGTGTCGTCCATGCCGATGGCGACGGGATGATCACCGCGCGCGACGCCGCCATCCTGCGGCTGATGGACGAACTCGACCGCATCGGCTTCGCCGGCGATGGCAGCGACGGGCTGATGCGCTTCTACCTGACCTTCATCGACTGGATCACCGCCCAGGAAATCGGCGTGTTCTTCGAACGCACCGTCGGCCAGGTCGGCGAGGCAAAGGCGCTCGACATGGCCGAGCGCGGCATCGCCATCGTCAACGAACTGCTGTCACTGATGCGCACCCGCGCGCTGTTGCAGAAGTTGCGCGACCGCCGGCGGGTGGCGAACGACAACGGCTGAGCGCTGTTAACCGAGCTTGGCCTTCACCAGCGCCCGCAGGTCGACCTCCGCCCGCGCGCCATAGTGGCTGATCACCTCGGCGGCGGCGATGTTGCCGATGCGCGCGCAATCGGCGAGGCCGCGGCCCTGCGCCAGCCCGGCGAGGAAGCCGCCGGCGAACATGTCGCCGGCGCCGGTGGTATCGACGACACGGGCGACGGCTTCGCCCGGCACTTCGATGCGCTCGCCATTGGCCAGCACCAGCGCGCCCGCCGCCGAACGCGTCACCACGGCGATCCCGGCGTGCTTCGCCAGTTCGTGCATCGCGCCATCGAGGCTTTCGGTCTGGTAGAGCGCGCAGACCTCATGCTCGTTGCCGAACATGATATCGACGTGATTGGCGAGCAGCGCCTGGAAGTCGGCGCGATGGCCCTCGACGCAGAAGACATCCGACAGGGTGAAGGCGACCTTGCCGCCCTGGGCGCGCATGATCTCGATCGCCTTCTTCATCGCGGCACGCGGCGCGGCGGGGTCCCAGAGATAGCCTTCGAGGTAGAGGATCGCCGCATCGGCGACCATGGCGGCGTCGAGATCGGCCTCGGAGAGCTCCTGGCAGGCGCCGAGATAGGTGTTCATGGTCCGGTCGCCATCGTCGGTGACGAGGATCAGGCAACGCCCGGTCGGGTTGCCGCCGGCCAAGGGCGGCGTCGTGTAGCTGACGCCGGCGGCGCGGATGTCATGCGTGAAGACCGCGCCCAATTGATCGTCGGCGACCCGGCCGACGAAGGCGGGCTTGCAGCCAAGCGCCGCCATGCCGGCGACGGTGTTGGCGGCCGACCCCCCGGAAATCTCGCGCCCCGGCCCCATCGCGGCATAGAGCGCCTCGGCCGTGGCGGCGTCGATCAGCTGCATCGACCCCTTGGGGATGCTGCGCCCGGCCAGGAATTCAGGGGTCGCCGTCGCGATGACATCGACGATCGCATTGCCAATGGCGAGAATATCATGGGGCATGGAGGGGCCTTCGTGGAGGGGACGCGGCGTTCCCTAGAGGCGACGGACGGTGATGGAAAGCCGGTGGCTCGGGCTGCCGCGGGGTGCCGCCGCGTGGCAAGGCGGGTAGAGGTGGTGCGGAACGGGCGAAATCCCCCCTCCCGCTCATGCCGAGCGAAGTCGAGGCACGCGCCGAAGCTCCGGCGCGTGCCTCGACTTCGCTCG
>LJHX01000008.1 GCA_001295935.1 alpha proteobacterium AAP81b | reverse complement strand
GCGCCCGGCCCCCGGCAGCAGGTGGAGCAGCGGCGTCGCGCCCGGCGCGGGATGCGCCCAGCGCGCCGCGGTCGCCGCGACGAAGCGCGCCACGGCGCGGGGTTCGAAGCGGAACTGGCCGAGCCCCGGCAGGCGGCCGGTGAAGGCGACCGGCCGCGCCGCGCCGAGCAATGCCTCGGCATAGGCGAGGTCGACGCGGTCGATTCCCGTCGGCGTCGGATGGCGCGCCCGGGCGATCAGCCGCGACAGGTCGAACTGGATTGGCGCCGGCCGCAGCGGCTGGCGCGCCGCGGCGCCGACACGGAGCGGAACGACGCTCACGCCGCCCCCAGCAGGCGATCGCAGGCGCCGGCGACGAGCCGCGCCAGGCCGTCGTCGCTGTGGAAGCCGCCATGGATCAGGCTGCGATGGACGAGCAGCCGGCGCAGCGCCGCATAGGCCGCGGCATCGACGCGGCCGGGGTCGGCCCAGAAGGCATCGAGCCCGGCGCTGCTGGTGATGCCGGCGATATCATAGACCGCGGTGCCGAGCACCTTGACCGGCACGCCTTGCGCAAGCGCCAGCGTTCCCGTCGTCGAATTGACCGTAACGACCCCGGCGGCGGCGGCGACGATCGCTTCGATGGCGCCGCCGGGGATGAAGACGATGCGGTCCCCGGCGTCACCCGCGGCCGCCGCGGTCAGGGCCGCCCAGTCGAGCAGCCCGGGATCGAGGGGGTGCTGCTTGACGAGCAGGCGGGTGCCGGGCGGCGCATGGGCGATGAAGCTCGCGACGACATGGCGTAGTGCCGCCGCCATGCTGGCGAAAGGCGAGTGAACGCGTAGCTGGCTGTCGCTGTCGAGCTGGAGCGGCAGGACGAAATAGCGGCCGCCGGCGACGCGCGCCAGGCCGGTAGCGGTGGCACGCGCCTCGCCGCGGCGGCGCGCGAAGCGCCGGAGCCAGGCCATGCCCTCGGTCAACGGCCCCGCCGGGCGGTGACCGCGGCCATGCGGAAAGCCCGGGCGCAACGCCAGCGTCGCGGCATAGTAGCGGACCGATTCGCGCGCCCGGCGCGGGAAATTGCCGGGGATCGCCGGCAGCTCGGACACTGGCGGCAAGCCGGCGGCGGCGGCGCGCACAGCGGCCAGGTCACGCGGCAACGACGAATGGCCGTTGACCCCGCCGGTTTCGAGCGTGACCCAATCGGGGCGGAGATAGCCTTCCTCGAAGACATGCACCGGCAGCCCGCGCACCGCCGCCAGCCGCCGCGCCGCGAGATGCAACGGCCGGCTGTCCCCGAACAGCACGATATCGGTGACGCCGCGCGCCGCGATCAGCGCCGCCAGCCACGCCGGCCAGTCACGCGGGCGGCCACGAAAGGCGATGCCGCCCGGCCAGTCGGCGACATCGCCGCCATTGAGATTGACGCGCAGCACCCGCGCGCCGCGCGCCCGCAGCGCCGCGCCGAGCCGACGGAAGAACGGCCCCGGCAGCCCCTGCAGGAACAGGAAACATCGCTCTGCCGGCGGCGCGACGATCTCGGCGGGGCGCCAGGCGACGGTCATGCCCGGCCCTTGACGACGGCATCGATCGCCAGCAGGCGCGCCAGCAGTGGCTCGAGGTCGGCGAGCGGCCAGACGGTGGCGGCATCGGACAGCGCGGCGGCGGGATCGGGGTGCGTTTCGACGAACAGCCCGGCGATCCCGACGGCGACCGCGGCGCGTGCCAGCGCCGGCACGAAGCGCCGATCGCCCCCCGAAACCGTGCCCCCCGCCCCCGGCGCCTGCACCGAATGCGTCGCGTCGAACACCACCGGGCAGCCGGTTTCGGCCATGATCTCGAGGCTGCGCATGTCGCTGACCAGGTTGTTGTAGCCGAAGCTGGTGCCGCGCTCGCCGAGCAACAGCGTCTCGCCGCCCGCGGCGCGCGCCTTGGCGACCAGCGGCACCATGTCGGCGGGCGCCATATATTGCGCCTTCTTGAACAGCACCGGCCGGCCGGAAGCGGCGGCCGCTTCGACAAGGTCGGTCTGGCGCGCGAGGAACGCCGGCACCTGCAGGACATCGACCACCGCCGCCACCGCCGCGACCTGGGCGGTTTCATGGACGTCGGTCAGCACCGGCAGCCCGGTTTCGGCGCGCACCTTGCCCAGGATCCGCAAGCCCTCGGCCATGCCGGGGCCGCGAAACGAGGTGCCCGAGGTACGGTTGGCCTTGTCGAAACTGCTCTTGTAAATGAGCAACAGTCCGAGATTTTCGGCGATTTCGGCGAGTCGGCGCGCGGTTGCCAGCGCCAACGCCTCGCTTTCGATGACACAGGGGCCGGCGATGACGAAAAACGGTCGCCCCCCGCCGATCTCGTGCCCGAGCAACTCCATAAACCCCGCTTAGCGTTACACCACCATCACTTCAACGTTGCCGGTCAGACAATCCCCCGTGCGGCCAGCATTGCCTCGACCGTGGCGATGTCCTCGGGATTGTTGACTTCCCAAAGCCCGCCGGGCGGCGCCGCGACCTCGACGAGCGCCACTGTCAGCCCGAGATGCAGGAAACGCAATTGTTCGAGCCCTTCGGCACGTTCGGCGGGCGACGGCGGCGCCGCTGCATAGGCCGCCAGCGCCGCCGGCGTATAGGCATAGACGCCGATGTGGAACAGCATGTCGGGGTCGCTTCCCGGCGCCGCGTGCGGCAGCGGATGTTTCGAGAAATACAGCGCCCGCCCGGCGGCATCGGCGATCGCCGTGGTGCCGCCGATGCGCCCGGCGGCGGCATCGGCGCGCAGCCGGGCGCGCAGCGCCGCATCGGCACGCACCACCGGCGTCACCATCGCCGCCGTCGACCCGGCCGCCGCGGCGATCAGCGCCGAGACGATTTCCGGCGACGTCAGCGGCGAATCGCCCTGCAGGTTGATGACCAACGCCGGCGGGGTGGACAGCGCGGCGACCACCGCCGCACAGCGCTCGCTGCCATTGCCGCAGGTCGCCGGCGTCAGCATGGCCTCGCCGCCGAAGCCCGAGACCGTTTCAGCTATAGCGCGATCGTCGGTGGCGACGATGACGCGCGCGCCCCCCGGACATGCCTGCGCCACAGCCCGCGCCGCCTCCCAGCTGCGTTCGACGAGGGGCTTGGCAACGCCAGTCGCGCCGCGCAGCAGCGCCAGCGGCTTCATCGGGAAGCGCGTCGACGCGGCGCGCGCCGGCACGACAATGACGATTTCGCTCACCGCGGGGCGGTCGGCGGGCACGCCGTCATGGGGCGTCGGGCAGCCGCGTCGCGCTGGCGAGGCGTTCGAACTGACCCTGGCAGCCGGCGCCGACCAGCGCCTCGCCGAGCCCATCGATCGTCGTTGCCGGCGGCAGCAGCCGGACGGTCAGCGTCGCCGGTCGCGCCAGGCCGGTAAGCGTCAACACATCGCCGTCGGCGACGCCGACCGCGGCGGGCAGCGTCGCCGTCGGCTGGCCGGCGCCGAAGCTGACGGCGGTCGGCACGCCGCGGCGCATCACCGTCAACGCCAGTGGCGCCACCGGATCGGCGCGCCACAGCGAGATGGCGGCGGGATCAGCCACGCAGACGGTGCCGCTGGTGGCAACATCGAGCGCCCAGACGCCGGGGGGCTGCGCCGGCTCGGTGGTACCGCCGCCGCGAACCGCCCCGATGCGCGCCCGCCGCTCGGTCTTCTGGTTGAGCAACTGGCTGAAACTGCTCGGCGCCGCGGTCGATGCCGACGCCAGGCTGTAGGTGCCGGGACCCTTGAACAGCCGCGTGCCATTGACGCCGAGGACGGTCACCTCGTCGCCGGCCTTGAGCGTCAGCACGGCATCGGCGGTAAGCTTCTGCCCCGGCTTGTACACCGCCGCCGAGGGCCCGAGGGCGCGCACCACCAACGGCAGCGCCGCCGCCGGCACCGCCAGCCCGATCGCCGCCGCCATTGCCGTCGCCGCCAGCGCCGCCACCGAAACTGTCCGCATCATCATTCTCTCCAACCTTTGCAGGATAGTAACAGATACGCGGCGGCGCCGTCATCCGCCGCAGACGCCGAACGCGCGATCGCGTCAATCGAGATCGTACACACCCCCGGGCCCGATGCTTTCGAGTCGCGCCGCCAGCGCCGCCAGCGCGCGATCGTCGGGCGCCGCGGCGCTGAGCGCCCGCAGCGTCACCAACGCGTCGGCATCGCCGCCGTCGAAGCGCGCCCAGGCCGCGGCGAGTTCGGGCGACGCGACGCTGGCGCCGACGCCGATCGGCTCGAAGACCTCGACTGGTTTCGCCCGCCCGCGCAGCCGCACCCGTCCGAGCGGGCGAAACGCCGCCAGCCCCATCCGCTCGGCCGCCTCGCGGCTGACCAGCACCGCCGACTGCAACTGCTTGTTGGCGCCTTCCAGCCGCGCCGCGACATTCATCGAATCGCCGAGCGCGGTATATTGAATCCGCCCCTCGCCGCCGAAATTGCCGACCACCGCCTCGCCGTGATGGACGCCGACCCGCGTGCGACCGAGCAGCGGTCGCCCCGGGCGCGGCGCGCGCAGCCGCTCGCCGGCGTTGGCGAGCGCGATCGCCGCCGCCAGCGCGCGTGCCGGATCGTCGGGGCGCGCCAGCGGCGCCCCCCAGAAGGCGACGACGGCGTCGCCGACGAACTTGTCGATGGTGCCGCCATGATCGAGGACGATGTCGCTCATTGTGTCGAGATATTCGTTGAGGATCGCCGCGACCATTTCCGGCTCGATGGTCTGGCACATCGCGGTGAAGCCCTCGATGTCGGTGAACACCGCGAAGATCTGCTTGCGCTCGCCGCTCAGCGCCAGCCGCTCGGGGTTGCGCAGGATCTGCCGGGCGACATCGCGCGGCAGATATTTGCCGAGCGCGCCCTGGGCGAAGCGCCGCTGCTCGGCGCCGACGATGCGCGCCGTCGTGCTCGCCGCGATGATGGCGATCAGCCAGCCGAGGCCCAGCCCGAAGGCGGGAACCCCATAGGTATCGAAGCCGCGCGCCTGCAGCGCCACCGGCGTCGCCAGGATCAGTGCCAGCTGGGCGACCGCCAGTGTCACCACCCAGCGCGTCGCCAGATCGAGGCCGCCGATGACCGCCGCCCCCAGCACCGCCAGCAGCGCCGCCAGCCACAGCGCCGCGTCGGGCACCGGCACCGGCTTCACCCCCGACAGCGCCTGGGCGATCAGGGTGGCGTGGAGTTCCACCCCCGCCGTCGTTTTGCCCGACAGCCGGGTGAAGGGGGTGACGAAGCGATCGGCCTCGGGCAGATCGGCGCCGATCAGCACGATCTTGCCGGCGATCGCCGGGCGAAACGCCTCGGCGGTCTCGGGATCGCCGAACAGATCGATCTGGTAATTGGCGAAGACCGGGCGATCGGCGAAGGCCGGCTTGCGGAAGACGACGGCGCCGGTGAAGGCGGCGAAATCGCCGCTGCCGGTGATGGCGTTGACGAGCAGCGGCGGCGGCGCCCGCGCCGGGCCCGGCCAGACGCGCCAGGCATTGTCCGAATCGACGTCGAGGCGGATCGACGCCGGCCGCGTCGCGCCTTGGGCGACGCGCGCGAACAGCGAGCGCATATAGGCTTCCTGCCAGGGGAAAACGAACTCGCCATTGGCGGCGTTGGTGGTGAAGGCGAAGAAGGTCGGCGTGCGCATGGCACGCATCGCATCCTCGAGGAACCGGTCGCCCGGCTGCGGCTGGTCGATAAGGATATCGACGCCGATGCCGCGCGCGCCGAGCTTGTCGAGATGGGTGAGCGCCGTGGCAAGCAGGGCGCGATCGAGCGGCGAGCGCTTGCCGGTGTTGCGCAGCGTTTCCTCGACATAGGTGACCAGCACGACATCGGCGTCCTGATCGACGCGCGGCGCCGTCACATCGACACGGACATCGTAAAGCCCGCGCTCGGCGATCAGCAGCAGCGGCACGTCCCAGGATTTGCGCGCGACAACCACCGCCGCCACCAGCACCAGCAGCATCGCCGCCAGCCGCCAGGGGCCGACCTGCACCAGCGCGGCGCGCGCCCCGGCAAGCCGCGAGACGCGCCCCGAATTGGGCATCAGTTGGCCGCTGGCGCCGCCGCCACAAGCGCCGCCGACGATCTTGCGGCGGTCAGCGGCTTGGCGGCATCGCCGACGATGGCGAAGCCCGCCCAATAATAGGGGTGCGAGGTTTCGGCGCGGTCCATCAACCGCATCTGCGACGCCCGCAGCGCCTCGCCGACACTCATCGCCCCGGCATCGCTGAACAGCCCGGTGATCAGGGTCGTCGTCGCGTCGAAATTGTCGGGCACCGGCCAATGGCTGGCGATCACCGCGCGCGCCCCGGCGCCGACAAAGGCGCGCACCAGGCCATCCAGCGCGAAGCTGCCCCCCGTCGCGATACCGGCGTCGCGTGTCGCCGCGGCCGAGGCACCGCCGGCGGTATCGCACGCCGACAGGATGATGGTGTCGGCATCGAGGCTGAGGTCGAAGATCTCGCGGAAGCTGAGCAGGCCGTCAGAGCCCGTATCACCGAAGGACGTCAGCAGCGCCGGCGTCGCCGGGCATTCGGGGCGCGGCGCGGTGACCAGGCCATGGGTGGCGAAATGGATGACGCGATATTGGCGCAGGTCGCTACGGGCCTTCAGCGCGGTGTCGCTGAAAGCGCCGCCGGTGACGACATCGTCGCCGCCGGCGCCGAGCAGCCGCGCGCCGATGCGCAGCTCGGCGGGGCTGATCGGCTTGGCCCATTCGGCGAGCGGCCAGTCGCAGGGGTCGCGCGCCGGCAAGGCCGCGGCGACCGGCCCGGCAAAGGCGGCGGCAGCGCCTGGCGGGGTGGCGGTAAGCGCCGCGCCGGCAAGCGCGCCACCACTGCCTCGCGTCGCCGCAGCTCGACCGGCGCCAGCCGGCGCCGCCGTGACCGTAGCCGCCGCCGGCCGCAGCGACGCCGGAACGGCATTCTCGCCAAGGCCGAGATAGGCGCGGCCGCCCTTTGAGGCGCCGAGCGCGCGCACATCGAGAAAAGCGCGCGGGCTGACCGCGGTCGAGACCATGCGGTCGCGGCCGAGCCAGGCCAGCCCGCGCATGTCGAAGGGGTCGCCATCGTCCGAATCGAGCCGGCGCTGGAAGTCAGCAAGCCCGGTGTCGCGCGCGATCAGCAGATTGGCGGGAAGCTGCAGCAGCGCGCCATCGGGTTCGAAGACGAGGTGGCGAACCTCGGCGAGCGCGCTGTCGACGCCATCGAAGAGGAGCCGGTAGAGCCGCCGCGCCGTCAGCGCGTCGAAGGGATAGGTCGCCGGCCGCCCGCCCTCGAAGACGACGATGCTGTCGCGCAGCGTCTTGACCATGGCGCCAAGCTCCGCCGCCGTCGCGCCGACGGCGAGAATCCGCGCGCTGTCATGGCCGGCGAACAGCGCATAGGGCGTCTCGCCGACGAGGATCAGCTTGTAATAGGCCTCGCCCGGCCGCAGCGCCGCCTGCAGGGTGGCAAGCGTCACGACGTCGTTCGACAGGCTGCGGTAGCGCGGAAACTCGGCGAGCCGCGCCAGCACCGCCGTCTGGTCGCCGCCAAGCGCCTCGCGGCGGGCGCGCAGGGTCGTCAGCACCGCGGCGTCGCTGCCCGCGGCGTCGACCAGCCGGGCGATTTCGGCTTCGACGCGGATGATCTCGCGCGACAGCGCCAGCGACTGGCGGAACAGGCTCGCCGCGGCATCGCTGCCGCCCGACAGCTCGCGCGCCAGCACCGCCTGCGTCTGCGCCACCCCCGGCCGCACCAGTATCTGGCTGGCGTCGAAGAAATCATTCGCGCCGGCATCGCCGCGCGCTACGAGCAGCGCGAACCAGGGCGCCAGCAGCGGCCGCACCGCCGGCCCCGCGCCGGGGGTCGCCGGCGCCGCGGCGACAATGCCGCGATAGAGCGAGGCGGCACCCTCGGCATCGCCCTGGCGCGCCAGCAGCCCGGCGAGCCGCGCACGCGCCACCAGCATCGCCGCCGATTCGGGATAATCGCGCGCGAAGATCGCCGCGGCTTCGGTGAGTGAAGCGCGCGCCGCCGCCGCATCGCCGGCGCGCTCCTCGATGATGGCGCGATCGGTGGCGATGCCGGCGCGCAGCCAGCTCGTCGAGATCACCCGGCCGCTGCGCACCTGGCCCAGCGCCGCCAGCGCCTGCCCGTAGAGCCGCCGCGCCGCGGCATCGTCGCCGGTCATCCGCGCCGCGGCGCCGGCGAGATAGAGCGCCTGGGCATCGAGGATACCGGCGCGCTCCTCCGGGCTGAGCGGGCCGCCGCCGCCGCCCAGCCGGCGCAGCCCGGTCTCGTCGCCGCTCAGCCGCTGCGCCAGCGGCGCGTCGATATAGCCCGCCGCGACGCGATCGATGTCGAGCCCCGCCGCGGCACCGGAGGCGAGGCTGGCGAGCGCCGCACGCGCCGCCTCGGGCTGGCGCTGGTTGAGCAAATGCATGGCGCGGAAGTTGCGATAGAGCCGCGGCACCACGGGATCGCTCGGATCGAGCGCCGCACGGGCGCGGCCGAACAGCTGGTCGGCTTCGGCGAAATTGCCGAGGTTCGACTGCTGCAACGCCTGGCCGGCGAGATATTCGGCGCTGCGGCCGAAGCCGGCGGCGCCCTGGCGGCTGCGCTCGACAAGCAGATCGAAAAAGGCGGCGCTTTCGGCGAAGCTGCCGGCATTGTTGCGAACATAGCCCTCGGCAAGCGCCTGGGTCGGATCGAGATTGCCGGCCTGGACGCGGGCAAAGGCAGCGGGATCACCCGCCTCGGTCACCGCGACATCGACGACGCCCGCCGCCGGCGCGTCGGTGACGAGGCTGGCAAGGCCGAGGCGCAGTGCCGTGCCATAGCCGGCGAGCCCCTCGGCGACGAACAGCGTGCGACCGCGGCGAACGCTCAGCACGCTCCACGCCAGCGCCCCCTGCTGGCAGCGTGCCGCCTCGATGGCGCCGACGCCGGCAAGCGTCGCCGGCGTCGGGGCGTCGCAGGCGATGCCGTCGGCGCGGGTGCCGCGCAGCGCCGCGGCACGATCGCCGTCGATGCGCAGCGCCAGCAGCCGGCCGACCGGCGTCGCGGCATCGCGGCAGACGATGCGATAGCCGCGGTCGAAGAGGTTGCGCAGTGACGGATCGGCGACGCGGCTCTGCGCGGTGCACAGCACGCCGGCATTGCCGATGCGGAAACTGTCGGCGAGTGCCAGGCTCGCCGCCGCAGGGCGCGGCGCCAGCGCGGCGAGCAGCAGCAGCACGGCGTACAGGCGCCTCACGGCTGCGTCCCCGGCGCTGGCGATGCCCCGCCCACGGGCGGCGGGGGCGGCGTATCCTGCCACATCGCCGGATTGCCGGCGGCACTGACGGGCTCGTTGATTTCCTCGTCGATATCGATCGCCTGCAGGTCGACCAGCCGCGTCAACCGCGGCTCGGGCAGCTTCTCGGCCGCCTCGCGCACCGGATCCGGGCCCTGCGGTTGGCCGGGGCGCGGCGGACCACCCTCGTTGCTCGGCGGGCCGCCGCCCGGCCCGCCACCTGGCCCGCGGCCGCCGAGGTCGACGAGGTTGACGCCGATATTGATGATGCGGTCGCCGCTGTCGTCGGGCACGGCGACTCCGCAGTTATCGGCGCTGAGCAGGCAGCCGTTGACGCTGGCGCCGGCGGCGAAGCCGGCATCGCCGGCGGTGAGTGTGAGCGCCTCGCGCACCTCGTTGTTGACGATCGTCACCCCGGCGCCGCCGATCAACCGGCCGTTGATGACGAGATCGAGCGGCGCCTGGCCGGTGGTGGTGACGCTGAGCCCGCCGGTGCCGGCGCTGAAGCCGGCGCGCGTCGCGGCGTCGCCGCTGTTCTGGACAAGCAGCGTTGCGGCGGCGCGGATGGCGATCGTGCCGGCCTGCAGCGCGCCGTCAAGGGCCGGAGTCGCCGGCGCCGCGTTCAACGCCGCGTCGCGCCCGGCGAAATCGGCGTCCGCGGCAAGCGCGGTCAGCAGCGCCGCGTCGCCAACCCAGAGGTTGCGCGCCGCGAGGTCGAGCCGCGGCCCGGCGCCGGCGGCATCGACGAGCGCGATCCGGCCGCCGGCATCGGTGACGACTTCGATGCGGTCGCCGGTCAGCCCCAGCCGCGTCACGCCGCTCGCCGCGGTGACGGCGTCGGTGACGCGCAGGGTCCCGCCGCCAGTGACGGTGTAGGTGCGCCCGGCGGCGCTGCCGGCGAGGTTCAGCGTGCCAATGGTGATCGTCGGCGCGGCGTCCCGGGTTCCCGGCGCCGTGATGACGGTTTCGGCGGCGGCGAGCCGGGCGAATTCGGCGGCATCGAGCGTGAACCCGGTCGGCGACGCCAGCGTGCCGAGGCTGACGGCGCCGGCGCCGGTGCCGACCGTCAGGCTGGCGCGCCCGGCGATATCGACCGCGGCGGCGATATCGATGTCGCGCGCCGTCGCGGCGAGCGTCGGGCTGGCGACCGCCCCGCCGAGGCGCAGCACGGCGCCGCTGTCGAGGGTGATGTCGGTCGCCGCAGTGACTGCCGCCAGCGCGATATTGCCGCCAGCCGCCGCGACCAGCCGGCCGGTGCCGATCGCCCCGGTGACGGCAATGGCGCCGCCGACGCGCTGCACCGAGCCTTCGAGCAGCGGCGCGAAACTGTAACCGGCGGCGGTCCCGAGCGGATCGACATCCCCCAGCCGCGACGCCAGCGCGGCATTGGCAACGATCAGCGTGCCGGTCGCCCCCGTCGTCACCCCGGCGAGCGCTACATCGCCGCCGGCAAGCGCCGCGACCGAACCGCCGGTGGCGATGCTCCCGGCGCCGAGGTTGCCGCTGGCGAACAGCCCGACATTGCCGCGCGCCGCCATGGCGCCGGTGGCGATGCTGGCGCCTTCGACGCCGATCTGGCCGACGGCATTCTGCGCGCCGCGCACCGTGCCGGCATCGAGTCCGGCGGTGACGATGGCGCCGCCGGCGGTGACCGCCAGCGAGTCGCCGGCGCTGACCTGGCCGGCGTTCACCCCGGTGACGGCATCGAGCCAGACATCGAAGTCGCCGCGAACATCGCCGGTGACGATGGCGCCATCGGAGCGAATGACCAGCGCCTGGCCGTCGGCGACCGGCGTCAGCCGCGGCGCGACCAGGGGATCGAGGCCCGCCGTCGGCCCGGCGGCGACCCCGGCGAGGCGCGCACCGCCGGCGCGGATCGCCAGCCCGCCGCGCGAG
>LJHX01000079.1 GCA_001295935.1 alpha proteobacterium AAP81b | reverse complement strand
CGGGTGGCGCTGCCGGATCGGCCGGCGGTGGCGTCTGGGCACCGCCGGGCGTGGCGACGAGCAACAGGCTGAGCAGGGCGGCGCGAGTCATGCCCCATCCTAGCGCGCCGCACCGGCGCGTCATCCCCCGCCGCACCGCGGCACGCATGTTGACACCCGGCAACCCCATGGATAGACGCCCGCCAAGCCCGAGCGATGCCTGTCGCAGAGGGTCGGTATCCCGCACCGGCACGCCGCCCGGCGTTCCGGCGTGGGGTCATAAGTGTTTCAGGGGCTTCGCCTTGGCCGACCACCCCCACGACGACGACGCCCTGGCGCGCCGCATTGCAGCGGCACGCGCGGCGGAGCCGGCGCGGAAGGACGGCGCCAAACGCGAGGAAAGCCAGGCCTGGACGATCGCCACCGAATTCATCGGCGGCATGCTGGTCGGGGGCTTCCTCGGCTGGCTGATCGACCGCGCTGCCGGCTCCGCGCCCTGGGGCATGATCGTGATGTTGTTGCTGGGTTTCGGCGCCGGGCTCCGCTCGGTGCTGCGCCAGCAGAAGAAGATGGACGGGGAATAACAAGCCGATGGCCAACCCGATGGAGCAGTTCGCGATCGAGCGGATGGGCGAGCCCATGGCGGTTGGCGGCATGGACGTGTCGTTCACCAATTCGGCGCTGTGGATGCTGATCGCGCTGGCGCTCGTCTCGGCCTTCCTGTTCATCGGCACCGCCCGCCCGCAGCTGGTGCCGGGGCGCGCCCAGGCCGCGGTCGAGCTCGTCTATGATTTCATCCGCGACATGCTGCGCGAAAATGTCGGCAAGGAGGGGCTGCGTTACGCCCCGCTGATCTTCGCGCTCTTCGTCTTCGTGCTCGCCTGCAATCTCCTCGGCCTCATCCCCTTCATCGGCGCCTTCACGCCGACCAGCCATATCGCCGTCACCTTCGGACTTGCTGCGATCGTCTTCGTGCTGGTGGTGATCGTCGGTTTCGCCCGCCACGGCCTGCATTTCTTCAGCCTGTTTCTGCCCGAAGGCACGCCGATCTTTGTCGCGCCGCTGGTCGCCGGCATTGAGTTCGTCTCGTTCCTGTCGCGGCCATTCACCCTTGCCATCCGGTTGTTCGCCAACATGACCGCCGGGCACGTGCTGCTGAAGGTCTTCGGCGGCTTCGTCGTGCTGCTCGGCTCGTTCGAGAGCGTGCCTTATCTGTTCGGAATCATCCCGCTCGGCGTCAACGTCGCGCTGTCGGCGCTCGAACTGCTGATCGCCGTCGTTCAGGCCTATGTCTTCGCGTTGCTGGCCTCGATTTACCTCAACGACGCCGTCAACCTGCACTGAGTTACCAACAAATCTCGTAATCCACTCGGAAGGAAGAACAATGGAAGTCGCATCCGCCAAGCTGATCGGTGCCGGTCTTGCCGCCATGGGCGCCGGTTTCGCCGCCATCGGCGTCGGCATCATCTTCGGCATGTTCCTGTCGGGCGCGCTGCGCAATCCGGCCGCCGCCGACAAGCTCGGCGCCCGCCTGATCTTCGGCTTCGCCGTGACCGAAGCGCTCGGCCTGATCGCCGCCGTCGTCGCCCTCGCGCTCGCGTTCAGCTAAGACTTCGCGATGCCGCAGTTCGATCCCGCCTATTGGTTCCCCCAGCTCGCCTGGCTGGGGGCGATCTTCGCGGTGCTCTATTTCGCCGTGGTGCGGCCGACCTTGCCCAAGGTCAGCCGCGTCATCGACGAGCGCGAGAGCCGTGTGGCGGGCGATCTCGATGCCGCCGAAGCGGCGAAAGCCAGTGCCGACAGCATCCGCACCGCCTATGACAGCGGCATGGCGGAAGCGCGGACAGCGGCGCAGGCCGAAGTCGCCAAGGCACGCGAAACGGCGGCACGCGCCGTCGAGGCGCGCATGAAGGACGTCGGTGGCCGCCTCGATGCCCAGGCGGCAACGGCCGCTGCCAGCCTCGATGCGGCACGTGGCCAGGCCCGCGCCGGGCTTGCCGCCACCGCTGCCGAGCTGACCGCCGAGGCGGTGACCCGGCTGATCGGCGTCGCGCCGGCACCGCAGGAAGTGGAGGCAGCGCTCGCTGCCCGGAAATAAGCGCGATGCAGACCGAAGCCACCTCCGAAACCCATAGCGGCACCGAAGCGCCCGGCGGCGAGCACGCCGAAGCCACCCTGCTCGGGGTCGGCGCCGAAGGTTGGGTCTATGTCTCGCTGGCGATCTTCCTGATCCTCGCGGTGGCCGTCGGCAAGCTGCCGGCGCGCATCGCCGGCGCGCTCGATGCCCGTATCGCCGGGGTTCGCCGCCAGCTCGACGAGGCCCGTGCCATCCGCGCCGAAGCCGAAACGCTGCTCGCTGATGCGCGCGCTCGCCAGCAGGCAGCCCAAGCCGACGCCGCGGCGATCGTCGCGCGCGCCCATAGCGAGGCCGCCGAACTGACCGCGGCGAGCGAGAAGGCCGCCGCCGAAACCATCGCGCGCCGCACCGCCGCCGCCGAAGCCAAGATCGCCGCCGCCGAACGCGCCGCCGAGGCCGAGCTGCGCGCCGAACTCGCCCGCCAGGTCACCGGCGCCGCCGCCAGCCTGATCGCCGGCAAGGCCGACGCTGCCATGCAGGCGCGGCTGACCGACGAGGCGATCGCCGCGCTCTGATCGCGGTAGCGAAGGTTCTCCCCTTTCCCTCCCCCTTGTGGGGAGGGCGACTCGGCGCCAGCCGAGCGGGGTGGGGGTTCCGCCTGCGGTCTCCGAAGAACTACCCCCACCCCGCTCGCGCGAAGGCGCGCGAGTCGTCCCCTCCCCCCCCGCAGGGGGAGGGATTGGCCGTCACGGTCGCGGCAACGACCCCATAATCGCCTCGATCGTCGCGCCGATCGCCAACAGCCGCGCATCGCTGCCGGCCGGGCCGTCGAGCTCGAGGCTGACGGGCAGTCGCGCCGGGCTCAATCCGGCGGGCAGCACCAGCCCCGGCAGCCCGAGCGAACTGCCCGGCGTGATGTTGCGCGCGATCGCCGTGAAGAAGCTCAGCTCGCGGCTGCCCGCCTGCGGCCCCAGGTCGCCGATGCGCGGTGCCGTCACCAGCGTCGTCGGGAAGACCATCGCGGCAACGCCCTGCGCGGCGAACCAGTCGGCGACGGCGGCGCGGCGGCGCGGCAGCTCGATTTCGACAAGCTGGCGGTAGCGCGCCTCGGGCACGGCGCCGCCGGCATCGGGGGTGGCGAAGTTGCGGATGACCGCGGCGATATCGTCGCTCGCCATGTCGACGAGTTCGGCGAAGGTCACCGGGGCGCCGACCTCGGCGAGCCAGGCGCGCAGGCTGGGGCCGAGATCGTGCATCTGGATCGGCATGGCGACATCGAAGAACAGATCGTCGAAGCCGGCGATCTCGGTCTCGACGAGCGTCACCCCGGCAGCGCGCAGGCGATCGAAGGCGGCTTCCACCACCGCGGCGACATCGTCGGCGACGCCATCGAAGAAGAAGCCGCGTGGCATGCCGAGGCGGATTTCACCGGCGGGAAGCGGCGGCAACGGCGGCGCGCCGGCGATGGCGTGATCGAAAAGCTGGAGGTCGGCAACGCAGCGCGCCAGCGGCCCGACCTGGTCGAACAGCGGCGAAATCGGCGCCGTGCCCGCCGAAGGGTAGCGCCCCGTCGTTGGCCGGAAACCGGCAATGCCGCACAGCGCCGCCGGCACCCGGATCGAGCCTTGCGTATCCTCGGCGAGCGCCAGCGGCGCCATGCGCGCCGCGACCGCGGCGGCGCTGCCGCCGGTGCTGCCGCCGGGGATGCGCGCCGGGTCCCAGGGGTTGCGCACCGGCCCGAAGGCCTGGTTGTCACTCGTCCAGCCGAGCGACAGTTCGTGGATTGCCGTCTTGCCCATCACATAGGCGCCGGCGGCCTTCAGTCGTTCGACGATCGCCGCATCGGCCTGTGGCACGAAGCTCGCCAGCGCGCGCGTGCCGGCGGTGGTGGTGATGCCGGCGGTGGCGACGCTGTCCTTGACCGGGATCGGCAGGCCGTGAAGGCGCCCCGGCGGTTCGCCGCGGGCGAGCGCGCTGTCGGCGGCGTCGGCGGCGGCGCGAACGTGCGCCGGGTCGAGGGTCTGGAAGGCGCCGAGCCCGGCGCCGTCCTCGGCTTGCGCGAGCAGCGCCTCGGCATAGTCGCGCGCGCCGAACCGCCCGGCGACCATCGCCGCGACCGCCTCGCCGGCGGCAAGCTCGGCGAGCGATTCGGGCGGCGGGGCGGGGCGGGCGGTCATGGCACTATCGTCGCCAAGCCGGCGGCGCGGCGCAAGGGGCGTCGCCGCGGCGTCCCGGCGGGGGACGACCCGAAATCGGCCGTTCTGCCTGTTACACCCCCAGAAGTTGCTGACACGCTATTGTCATCCACAACATCTAGAGGCATTGTCTTAACACAGCGCGAGGCCGGTACCGACTATGGCGACCCTGCCGCTGGTGGCTCTGCAAGGGGACGCCGGCCCCAATTTCGAGGATCGTGGCGGCGGGCCGGGCGATCGGCCGCGTACGCCCGGCAAATTCCATTGGGAAGATGACGAGGATCTGACGCCGCGCGGCAAGATGAAGTTCCGTACCGTCTGGATCAGCGACACCCATCTCGGCACCCAGGGCTGCAACGCCGAACTGCTTCACGATTTCCTCGTCTCGATCAAACCCGAGACACTCTATCTTGTCGGCGACATCATCGATGGCTGGCGGCTGAAGCGTGGCTGGTATTGGCCGTCGCGCCACAATGACGTCATCCGCCGCGTGCTGAAACTGGCCAACAAGGGGACGCGCGTCGTCTATATTCCCGGCAATCACGACGAAGCGATGCGCGACTACACCGGGCTGGCCTTTGGCGGGGTCGAAGTGCTGCCCGAGGCGATCCACACCACCGCCGACGGCCGCAAGCTGCTCGTCCTCCATGGCGACGAGTTCGACGGCGTCGTGCTCTATGCCCGCTGGCTCGCCTTTCTCGGCGACTTTGCCTATAATGCGCTGCTGAAATTGAACGTCTGGTTCAACGCCGTGCGCCGGCGCTTCGGGCTGCCCTATTGGTCGATCTCGGCCTATCTCAAGCACCGCGTCAAGAACGCCGTCGCCTTTATCGGCCGCTTCGAGGAAGCCGTCGCCCATGCGGCGCGCGAGCGCGGTGTCGATGGCGTCGTCTGCGGCCATATCCATTCGGCCGAGATCCGCGATTTCGGCGGCGTCATGTATTACAACGACGGCGACTGGGTCGAAAGCTGCACCGCGCTCGTCGAATTCGGCGACGGCCGCATGGAAATCATCGATTGGGCGGCGCGCATCGCGGCGATCGCCCGCGGCGAGCCGGCGCCGGCGGTGGGAGTCGAAGTCGCCGTCGAAGTTCCCGTCGAAACCGCCGCCACCTCGCCCGCCTGACCGCCCGGGCGTGCGCATCACCCTCGTTTCCGATGCCTGGATGCCGCAGGTCAATGGCGTCGTCCGTACCCTGTCGACCGTCGTCGACATCGCCACGGCGCGCGGCCACCGTATCCAGCCGATCACCCCCGATCGCTTTTTCTCGGTGCCGATGCCGAGCTATCCCGAGATCCGCCTGGCGCTGACGACGCGGCGGCGCGTGGCGCGGCTGATTTCGCAGTTCGATCCGGAAGCCGTTCACATCGCCACCGAAGGGCCCTTGGGCTGGCTGGCGCGCAGCTGGTGCCTGATTCACAAGGTGCCCTTCACGACGAGCTTTCACACGCGCTTTCCCGATTATTTCACCGCGCGCACCGGGCTGTCGCCGGCGCCGGTGTGGCGGTTGATGACGCGTTTCCACAAGCCGGCGCAGCATATCCTGGTGGCGACGCCGCGCCTCGCCGCCGAGCTTGCCGAGCATGGCCTGACCCAGACGCGGCCCTGGTCGCGCGGCGTCGATCTCGCGCTGTTCCGCCCCGATCAGGCACCGCCCGCCGATTATGCCGCGCTGCCAAGGCCGATCGCGGTGCATGTCGGCCGCGTCGCCATCGAAAAGAACATCGAGGCGTTTCTCGCCGCCGACTGGCCGGGCAGCAAGGTCGTCGTCGGCGACGGCCCGGCGCTCGCTGACCTGCGCGCGCGCTACAGCCACGTCCATTTCACCGGCGCGCTGCACGGCGAGGCGCTGGCGGCGGCCTATGCCGGCGCCGATATCTCGGTTTTCCCCAGCAAGACCGATACCTTCGGGCTGGTGATCATCGAGGCGCTCGCCTGCGGCACGCCGGTGGCGGGGTTCCCGGTGCCGGGGCCGCTCGATATTCTCGGTGCCGACGGCCGGGGCATCGAGGGCGGCGAGGTCGCCGTCGGCGGCGTCGACGACGATCTGGCGACGGCAATGATGCAGGCACTGGCGTGCGATCGCAGTGCCGCGGCGGCCTATGGCGCGCTATGGAGCTGGGACCGTGCCTGCGACCAATTCCTCAGCGCGCTGGTCGATCGCCGCCAGGGCTAGAGCGGTTTCCGATCAAGTTGGATCATCGGCACGGCGGCGATTTTGGGTCGCGGCCCAAAGAGACTTGGGGGAGCGAGGAGGGCGCGATGCTTCAGCATCGTAACCGACGAGCGACGCTGCCGCGGCGCGAAATCGCCCCGCCGCGAAGCGGGCGCCCGCAGGGCGATGACGGTGATCCAAGTTGGTCGGAAGCCGCTCCAAGGTCAGATCGCCGCTTGCAGCCCGCGCAGTCGCGCATCGGTGGCGAGCTGGGTGCGGCTTTCGACGCCCAATTTGGCGTAGATGTTGTGCAGATGCATCTTCACCGTGCCCTCCGAGATGCTCAGCGAGTCGGCGATCACCCGGTTGCGCTGGCCGAGGGTGACAAGGCGGACGATGTCGCGCTCGCGCGGGGTCAGCAGCGCAGCGATGCCGATCTGGCGTCGCGCGGGCAGCGCTGTGACATCGGCATCGAGCCAGCGGTCGCCGAGCGCCACCGCGATCAGGCAGGCGTCGAGCTGGTCGGCGTCGGCGGTCTTGAGCAGCACGCTGGCGCGCCCGCCACGCACCAGCGCCGGCAGCGCGGGATGTCCGGCGCCCGGCGCCACGACGATGATCGCGCGCGACGGCGGCAGCGCGCCGAGCGTCGCGGCGGCATCGTCGTCACGCAAAAGATCGATATCGATGAGCGCCGCTGGCGAGGCGCCGGCGTCGATGGCGGCGGCGAGGCCGCCCAGCGAATGCGTCTCGGCAATGACCTGATGGCCCAGCGCGGTTGCCAGCGCCGCCAGGCCGGCCGCCACCAGCGGGTGGCGATCGGCCACTACCAGATCGAGCCTTATTGCTGCTGCCACGAGGTTTCCTCTTTGCTCTTGAACCAGTTACGAAAGAGCATGGGCAATAGATGCAACGGCTTGGCAGCGCTTCGCGCGCCGCCTACACCGGTGGCTCGCGGCATGGGGGGAAGTGATGCGGTCGGTTCTGATGGCATGGGGGGTCGTGCTTGCGGCGGCGGCAGCGCCAGGGGCGGCAGCGCCGGTGGCGTTCACCGCGGCGCATATGGTCGATGTCGTCGCCGGGCGGACGCTCGACAATGTTGTGGTCGTCAGCGACGGCGGCCGCATCGTCGCAGTCGGGCCGGTGGCGACGACGCCGATCCCCGCCGACGCGCGGCGGGTCGATCTCGGCGGGCTGACGCTGGTGCCGGGGCTGATCGACATGCATGTCCATCTGACCGCCGATCCGACCCTGTCGGGCTATCGCAGCCTCGAATTCGTGCCGGCTTTTGCGACGGTGCTCGGCGTCAAGCATGCGCGGACGACGCTCGCCGCCGGCTTCACGACGGTGCGCAATGTCGGCGCCGGCAACCTCGATGACGTCGGGCTGAAACAGGCGATCGAGCGCGGTGACATCGTCGGCCCGCGTATCATTCCAGCAACTTACGCGATCGGCGCGACCGGCGGGCATTGCGACGCCACCGAATTCCCGCCCGATGTGACGGTGCCGACGCCCGGCGTCGCCGATGGCCCCGACGCCATCCGCGCCACGGTGCGCAAGCTCCGGAAATGGGGCGCCGAGGTCATCAAATTCTGCGGCACCGGCGGGGTGTTCTCGAAGACCGACAGTGTCGGTGGCCAGCAGTACAGTCAGGCCGAAATGGATGCGCTTGTTGGCGAAGCGCATATGCTGGGGATGAAGGTCGCGGTGCATGCCCATGGCCCGGAAGGCATCGTCGCGGCATTGAAGGCCGGCGCCGATACCATCGAGCACGCCAGCCTCGCCAATGACGAAGCCTTTGCGCTGGCGAAGGCCAAGGGTGCCTGGTTCTCGATGGACATCTACAATGACGATTACATCCTCGCTGAAGGCGCCAGGAACGGCGTCTTTGCCGAAAGCCTCGAAAAGGAACGCCAGATCGGCCGGGCGCAGCGCGAGACCTTCCAGCGCGCCGTCCGCGCCGGGGTGAAGATGGTCTTCGGCAGCGACGCCGGCGTCTATCCCCATGGCGATAATGCCCGGCAATTCAGCAAGATGACCGAATGGGGCATGACGCCGCTGCAGGCGCTGCAGGCCGCGACCGTCAATGCCGGCGAGGCGCTCGGACGTGCGAAAGACGTCGGCGCGCTCGCTGTCGGACGCTATGCCGATATCGTCGCGGTCGCCGGCGATCCGACGCGCGACATTACATTGCTCGGCGCCCCCAAAATCGTCATCAAGGGCGGCGAGATCGTCCGCGACGCGCGCTAAGCCAATGTGGTTACGCGGACTTTTCGTCGTTATGGCGCTGCTGGCGACGGCTTTCGTCGGCCTTGCCAGCTGGGACAATCTCACCGCGACGGCGTCGGCGGCCGATCCGCGCCGACACCAGTATGTCCGCATCGTCCGCGATGATTATGGCGTTCCCCATATCTTCGGCAAGACCGATGCCGATGTCGGCTATGGCATCGCCATCGCCCAATCCGAGGACGACTTCCGCAACATCGAGGAGATCCTCGCCGCCGTCCGGGGCCGGGCGGGGGCGATCATGGGCGAGGAAGGCGCGAAATTCGACTTCGCCGGGGCGCTGCTGGGGGCCAACCGGGTCGCCGCCGAGCACTACCAGGAGCTCTCCCCCAGAACGCGCGCTCTGGTCGAAGCCTATGCCCAGGGCCTCAACGATTACGCCGCGCGCCACCCCGCCGAACAGCGGCTGCGCGGGCTGTTCCCCGTCAATGGCCGCGACATCGTCGCCGGCTTCATGCTGCGCTCGCCGTTCTTCTTCGGCCTCGACCGGCCGCTCGGCGCGCTGGCCGCCGACAGGCTGCCGCCGCGCGACGCCGGCCCCGCCGACGAGCGTGGTTCGAACGCCTTCGCCGTCGCCGGGCGGCGTTCGGCCGATGGCGCGACGCGGCTGATCGTCAATTCGCACCAGCCCTGGGCGGGCGGCGTCAGCTGGTACGAGCTCGTCGTCCATTCCGACGAAGGCTGGGATTTCGCCGGGGCGCTCTTCCCCGGCGCGCCCTATCCGCTGCTCGGCCACAATCGCACGCTCGGCTGGACCAACACCGTCAACCGCCCCGATCTGATCGACGTCTACAAGCTGGCGATGAACCCCGCCGGGGATGCCTATCGCTATGATGGCGCCTGGCGCCCGCTCGAGAAGCGCACCGTCTGGCTGCGCGTCAAATTCGGCCCGCTGGTGCTGCCGGTCCCGCGCGAGGTGCTGGCGAGCGCGCACGGCCCGGCGATCCGCAACAAGCTCGGCGTCTTCGCCATCCGCTATGCCGGCATCGGCGACGTCCGCCAGGTCGAGCAATATTACCGCCTCAACAGAGCGCGCAATTTCGATGAATGGCGCGCCGCGATGCGGATGCAGGCGATCAGCGGCACCAATTTCATCTATGCCGATGCCGCGGGGCATATCGGCATGTTCTACAATGCGCGCTTCCCGGTGCGCGCCCCGGGCCATGACTGGCGCGGCGTCCTGCCCGGCGACACGTCGAAACTGGTCTGGACGCGCTATTTGCCCTGGGATGCCGATCCGATGGTCGTCGATCCGCCAGCGGGCTGGGTCGCCAATTCCAACAACAACCCCTTCCTGTCGACCGCGCCCGCCGACGAGCCGCGCGCGAGTGACTTCCCCGCCGAAATGGGGGTCGAGACCTTCGTTACCAACCGTGCGCTGCGCTACCAGGCGCTGTTCGCAGGCTTGGGCAACAAGCCGATCAGCCGCGCCGACCTGCTGCGCATCAAGTTCGACAAGGGCTATGATCGCGGCGGCTGGGCCGGGCGCTGGCTGGCGCGGATCGCCGCGGTCGACACGCGCGCCGCGCCCGATCTCGCCGCGGCGCAGGCGCTGATCGCGCGCTGGGACTGGACGCTCGACGGAGAGGGCCCCGCCGATACGCTGGTAACCGTCGTCCTCGCCCCCGCGGCGCGCACCGCCTATCTCGGCGTGCCGCTCGCCGACCCGACGACGGCGCTGCGCGACGCGGTCGATGCGGTGCAGAAGCCCTTCGGGCGCCTCGACGTGCCGCTCGGCGATTATCAGCGGCTGCGGCGCGGCAAGGTCGATCTGCCCGTCTATGGCGGCCCCGAAACGCTGCGCGCCATTATCGGCAAGACCGCGCCTGACGGCCGCCGCGTCGCCGACAATGGCGACGGCTTTATCATGCTCATCGAATGGGATCGCGCCGGGCAGGTTTCGTCGCAATCGGTCCACCACTTCGGCGCGGCGACCACCCGCGGCGGCAGCCGCCACTATGCCGACCAGTCGCCGCTGTTCGCCGCCGAGCGCTGGAAGCCGGTCCGCTTTGCACCGGGCGCGCTCACCGGCCATGTCGAAAGCAGCACGACGCTGCCGCAATAAGTTCGGCGCGGCGCAAGCCCGGCGACGCGGCGGTCGCCGGCCCGGGTTGCCCTTCCGGCGGCGCCGCGTCGCGATCCGACGCCAGTTCGTCTCGGCTCGGGCCACGCTGAGTGGCGACCGGCACGCCGGTGCGACTCGATCGGGCAGGCCCTCGAACTGCTTCGCCAAGATATTGCCGAATCGTTACGGCACAAGGCAGCAATTGCGTGTCATGCAACTTTCACGCGAGCGTAACGACTGCGACCTTCGATATCGCCCTGGGGCGCGTTTAGTCGCGTTCAGAGTTTTCCGTCGTGACGGCGGTCACAGCCTGTCCCGGCAGCGCGGCGCCATTGGCCGGCGAGAACAGCGCCTGTGCCGGCCAGTCGCCGGGCAGCGCCGCGGTCACCGTCAGCGGCGCCGCCTCGTCAAAGGGCAGGGTGAGCGATCGGGCGTGCAGGCGCATCGGCCCGCCCGGCTTGCCATAGACCGGATCGCCCAGAATGGGATGGCCGAGCGTCGCGGCATGGACGCGAAGCTGGTGGGTGCGGCCGGTTTCGGGGCGGAATTCAACCAGCCGCGCGGCGCGATCGAGGATCCGCCAGTGCGTGACGGCGCGCTTGCCAGCCGGATCGATGACCATCCGCCAGCCGGCCTCGGCGCTGGAGATTTTCAGCAGCGGCGCGTCGACGGTTCCCGACTCGTCATCGGGCAGGCTGGCGAGCACCGCCCAATAGACTTTGCCGACAAGGCCCGCTTCGAACAGCGCTGACACGCGGCGCACCGCCTTGGGGTGGCGGGCGAGCACCAGGCATCCGGAGGTGTCGCGATCGAGGCGGTGGCTGATCACCGGCAGCCGGCGGTTGCCGAAGGCGAGTTCGGAGAGGTGGTCCTCGAGGCTGTCGGGGGTGCGCGGCCCGGGGTGGACGGCGAGCCCGGCGGGCTTGTCGATGACGATGAGATGCTGGTCGCGGTGGAGGATGGCGGGGGTCACGCGGCGTCTTTGCGGCGTTGTCGCGGCAAAGGGAAGGGTAGGAGGGTCTCACCCCACCGGTCATGCCAGCGCATGCTGGCATCCAGCCGTGCCGCAGGGGGCGGCTGCGCGGGTTCGACGACGCGCCTTGTGCCGGGGGCCGTGGCGGCGCAGCGCGGCCCGCGCGTCGGGGCGCGCCTCCCGCGGCAAGGCTGGATGCCAGCTTTCGCTGGCATGACCGGAACAGGCGCCTCTGCCCGCCAATAAAACAAAAATCGACCGCGCCGTGACCCTTGGCACGGCGCCCCGTACGGCGGCCGATACTTTGCGGGAGCAAGAGCCATGACTGTCGTCAACACCAATCTATCGGCGCTGACTGCGCAGAATGCCCAGCGTACTTCCAACATGGGGCTGTCGATGGCGATGGAACGCCTGTCGACCGGCCAGCGCATCAATTCGGCCAAGGATGACGCCGCCGGCCTCGCCATCAGCCAGCGCATGACCGCCGATGTCCGCGGCCTCGCCGTCGCCATCCGCAACGCCAATGACGGCATGAGCCTGGCGCAGACGGCGGAAAGCGCCATGGGCGAAGTCACCAACATGCTGCAGCGCATGCGCGAACTCGCTGTCCAGGCGAGCAACGGCACGGTCACCGCCGACAACCGCAAGGCGCTGCAGGCCGAGGTCAAGCAGCTTTCGAACGAAATCGATTCGATCGGCCAGCGCACCAATTTCAACGGCATCAAGCTGCTCGACGGCTCGGCCAAGGGCCTGCAACTGCAGACCGGCAGCCGCGCCGGCGAAACGGTCAAGTTCGACATCGGCTCGACACGCGCCACCGATCTTGGCACCGGCTCGACCGCGGCGCTGTCGGCGACGGGCGCCTTCAACGCCACCGCCGCTGGCCTCGGCAGCAACCAGTCGCTGGTGTCGGGCGATCTCACCATCAATGGCGTCACCATCGGCGCCAGCTCGACCGACGACGACAGCGTGTCGTTCGACGCCAAGGGCGCGTCCGCCATCGCCAAGGTCGCCGCGATCAACCGGTCGAGCGCCCAGACCGGCGTTTCGGCGGTCGCCGGCAAGACGGTGATGACCGGCACGGCGATGACCGCTGCCGCGCTGACCGGCACGGTGACGATCAACGGTCGCGAGACGGCGTCGATCGCCGCCACCACCAATGCCGCCGCCAACCGGACGCTCGTCGTCGAGGCGATCAACGCCATTTCGGGCCAGACCGGGGTGACGGCGATCGACACGGGCGACGATCTCGCCGGTGTCCGCCTCGAAGCCGCCGATGGCCGCAACATCACGGTGACCTTCGATACCGGCGCGCTGACCGCGGCGACCACCGGCCTCAAGGTCGGTGCCCAGTCGGGCACCTACAACCTTGTCAGCGACAATGGTGCGCCGATCACCATCGGTTCGACCAGCGCCGGCCAGGTGGCGCGCTCGGGGCTGCAGGTCGGCAGCTATGAACGCGGCGTTTCGGGGGCGACGACCGACAGCCGCGCCGTCGCCACCAATGCCGCCAGCGCCTATACGCTCAACGCCGGCGACCTGAAGATCAACGGCATCGCCATCCGCCAGGCGACGAGCGCCGACGATATCGCGTCGGATGACCGTGCTTTGTCGTCGAAGAAGGCGGGATCGGCGATTGCCATCGCCACCGCGATCAATTCGGCGACCGCCCAGACGGGCGTCACCGCCAAGGCCAATTCGCTGACCATCGACGGCGCCGCACCGACGACGGTGATCGCCGCGACGACGACGACCAACCTTGCCGTCAACGGCGTCCAGGTGGCGATCACCCTCGACCAGAATCATTCGGCGCAGGAGACGCGCGAGAATGTCATCGGTGCGATCAACAAGTTCAGCGGCCTGACCGGCGTCGTCGCCAGCGACAGCGGCAAGGGCGGCATCAGCCTGACCGCCGAGGACGGCCGCAACATCGCGGTGGCGCTCGACAGCGACGACGCCGTGGCGGCGAACTTCGGCCTGGGCAGCGCCACCATCCGCGGCACCGGCACCAGCTATACGGTCGCCGGCATCACCGACACCACCGACTTCAGCGGCGATACGGTGCAGACCGCCTATGCGACGGTGTCCTTGAGCTCGTCGAAGGGCATCAAGGTCGAAGCCGGCACCCAGGCCTTCGGGCCGACGTCGAACTTCACCCGGCTGGGCTTCGAGGAGAACAAGTACGGCAGCGACGAAGGCGGGCTGAAGATCGCCGACCTCGATGTCTCGACCCAGGACGGCGCGGTGTCGGCGCTGGATGCGATCGACGAGGCCCTGAACTCGGTCAACCTCGATCGCGCCAATCTGGGTGCGGTGCAGAATCGGCTGGAAGCGACGGTCAACAATCTCGCGTCGAATTCGACCAATCTGCAATCGTCGCGGTCGCGGATCCTCGATACCGATTTTGCCCAGGAAACCACCAATCTGGCGCGGTCGCAGACGCTCAGCCAGGCGGCGCAGGCGATGCTGGCGCAGGCCAACCAGTCGCAGCAGCAGGTCCTCCAGCTGCTCCGCTGAGCGCGGGCCCGTCGGCAAGGGAAGGGCGGTGCCGCGCGGCGCCGCCCTTTTCGCGTCGGCGCGAATTGCCATCGCCGCCGCGAGCGGCTATCCGCCCGCGTTCCGCGCAGGGATCGGTGGCCGAGTGGTCGAAGGCGCACGCCTGGAAAGTGTGTAGGGGTTAACGCTCCTCGAGGGTTCGAATCCCTCTCGATCCGCGCGAGGCCTGTTTGTCGCCATGCCCGGATGCCCCAAAAGGCCTTGATTCACAACGGCGAAGGGCTGGCGTCTGCGGGGCTGCCATGCCTGCCCGCTCCACTACTCCAGGTGCTCCGGGTCAGTGGAAATCGGCAGCAGGACGGTGAAGCGCGCGCCGCCGAGCACCGAGGGTTCATATTCAAGCCGCCCGCCGTGCGATTCGGCGATCGTACGACTGATCGAGAGCCCAATGCCCATGCCGTCGGGCTTGCTCGATTCAAACGGCTCGAACAAGCGGGCTTCCATGGCCTTGGCGACGCCTGCCCCCGAATCATCGACGGCAAAGGCAAGGTAGCTGCCAGCCAGCCGGGTCGAAATGACGATCTTGCGCTCGGCCCGACCCGAAGCGGCATCGACAGCATTGCGAAGCAGGTTGATCAGAATTTGCTGAACCTGGATGTCGTCACCAAAGACGGAGGTCGCCGCCGGGTCGAGATCGACAACCAGATTGATCCCCAGTTCGCGCGCATTTATGAGGGCAACATTGCATGCATCCTTGATGATCGACCTGGCAGCCACGACGCTCGGTTGGCTGTCTCCGCGCGATACGTGCTTGCGGACGCGGCGAATGATCTCTCCCGCGCGGTCCGCGCAGTCTTGCGCGCTGCGCATTGCGTCCTGGATCTGAAGGACCGTCGGACCCGTCGTCGATTCGAGCAGGCGCCTGCTGCCGGCGATATAGCTGATAACCGCCGCTAGCGGCTGGTTGAGCTCGTGCGCCAGCGTCGATGCCATGGCACCCATGGCATTCAGACGCGACATGTGGACCATTTCCGCCTGCACCTGCTTCAGCTTCAGTTCGGAACGCGTCGCGCGGTCGACATCCTCGACAGTACCGTACCACCCAAGCACGGTACCGGCTGCGCTTCGCCGCTGCGCCGCCCGAATCCGCCACCAACGATATTCGCCACCGGCGTCGGCAATTCGGCAGACGAGATCGGCACCCACGCCGTCGGCAACGCGCAGCGTCCACCGATCGGCGACATCGGCGCGATCATCAGGATGGATGAACGCAAAAATGCCGTCGCCAAGCACGGCATCGGCGGAAAGCCCCGATACCTGCGTCCAGCGTGCACCGATACTGGTGATCTTGCCCATTGCATTGGCGGTAAAGACGATCTGCTCGCTCAGCTCGACAGTATAGCGATAACGTTCTTCTGTTTCGCGCAGGCGCTCGCCGGCGCGCTTGAACTCGTCAACGTCTTCGAGCGTGCCGTACCAGCGGATTATCGAGCCATCGGCGCCGCGCCGCGGTGCGGCGCGGATCCGCCACCAGTGATAACTGCCATCACCGTGCAGCAGGCGGCATTGGAAATTGGCTGGAACACCGACCTTGACGGCGTGCCGGCGGGCCATGTTGGCAGCGTCGATGTCCTCTGGGTGGACGAGTTGTTCGGGCTGCTGCTGCAACCATTGCGCGCTTGTGAGCCCCAGCTTTTCGAGCAAATTGGGCCCAACGCTGAGCAGGCGCCCTTCGGGTGTGCCTGTCCAGACGACCTGGTTGCTGAGCTCGACCGAGAAGCGATGGAGTTCCTCGCTGTCCCGTACGCGCTCTTCGGACCGCGTCAGTTCATCGACATCGTCAAGCGTTCCGTACCAGCGGACGATCACCCCGTCATCGTCGCGCAGCGGCGACGAGCGCAGGCGCCACCAGCGATAGCTGGCATCGGCAATGCGCAGCCGCAACCGAAAATCTGCCGCCACGCCGTCGCCCAAACCTGCCTTCAGCGCCACCATCGCCGTCGCGAGATCGTCCGGATGCACGAGGGAGAGGGGTTGCAGCGACGGCGTCATCTCGCGGGTGAGGCCGAGTATCTTGAATATCCGCGGGCTGATGCTCAGGAACCTGCCCTTGGGATCGGCCGTCCAGACAATCAGGTTGCTCAGGTCGACCGCGTGGCGATGCAGTTCCTCACTGTCGCGCACACGTTCCTCGGCCCGCCGCAGGTCGTCGATGTCCTCCAGCGTGCCGTACCAGCGAACGATGTTGCCAGCATCGTCATGGCGCGGCCGCGACCGCGACCGCCACCAGCGATAGCTGCCATCGCCGCAACGCATCCGATAGCGATAATCGGCCGATGTGCCGTTCCTGATTGTCTCGCTGTTGATTGAAACGACCCGTTCAAAGTCATCGGGGTGAATACGCTCGGCGCGACTCATCGCCATCCAGACGTCGCGAGCGATGCCCAGACGATCGAACAGCCCGTCGCCGATGTTGGCAATCGTGCCGTCGGCGGCTGCCGACCAGACCACCTGATCGCTCAATTCGACCGAGAAGCGATGGATCTCCTCGCTGGCCTTGAGGCGCTCGCGCGCAATGACCAGAAGGTTGACATCCTCCATGGTGCCGAACCAGCCGATTGTGGCGCCGTCGGCAGCGAGGCGCGGTGCCGCGCGGAGCCGCCACCATTTGTATTCGCCGCCGACGTGGCGGATCCGGACGGTCTGGTCATAACGGCGCATCTCAAGGGCTTCGTCACGACATCGAACGAGCAATGGCAGGTCATCGGGATGGCAAAGGCCGTCCGGCGCGCTGGCGAGCAATTCGGGCATCGAAAGCCCGGTAAGCTCACAGATGCGGTCATCGATATCGTCAAGCTGGCCATTGGCGTCGAGGGTGAAGGTGATGAGATGGCTGAGCGCGATCGAAGCGCGGTGGCGAAGCTCGCTTTCGCGCAACTTCTCTTCGGCGACCTTCTGGTCGTGGATGTCGGCCAATGTGCCGTTCCACCGCAGTACGACGCCCTGAGCGTTCAATACCGGTCGGGCGCGCAGCTGCCACCAGCGATAGCTGCCATCGGCGACCAGGCGGCGGTAGGCATAATCGACCCGCGAACCAGCGTCACGCGCCGCCATTTGCGCGGCGCGAACGCGGTCGCGATCGTCAGGGTGAGCCCCTGATTTGTCCGAACCGATCGATATGGGCCGGTCGCGCGAAGCGCCGGTGACCGAAAAGAAGCGATCGTCGATCTTGGTCACCGTGCCATCGGCGTCGGTCGTGAACAGGATCAGGTCGCTCAACTCGCAGATCGCGCGGTTGCGTTCGTCAATGTCGCGCAGCCGCTCGTCGGCGATCGCACAGGCCGCCTGTGCCGCCGCCAGCTGCATGGCGTGCTCCTGCACGCGGGCGTCGAAGCTTTCCGCGATCCGGCGCGTCGCCAGTTCGGCCGCCGCGCCCGCGTTCTGCAGAGGCGTTGCAGTCGCGCTGGCGACGGCGTGCCCGCAGCGCGGCGCGGGCGATAGGGATTGCCATCGCCGCAGCGGCGGGCGGCACGATGGGAACGAAAGTCGTCGCCGTATCGAGCCTGGCAACAGGTTCGGCAAGATCGTCGGCATCGGCCTCAATCCCGATGATCATGGCCTCCACCCCCGGCGGCTGATCGGCAAAGGCGGCAACAAGCGCGTCGATATCGAGGCACCGCAGCGCGGCGCCCGTCGTGACAATCACCGCTATGCCGCCCGAACGCACGCCGCTTTCGACCATGTCCGGCGTGGCCAGGCTTGCCATCAAGCCAGCATCCGCAAACGCAGCGGCGATGGTCGACAACGCCTCGCTTGCCTCGCCCAGAATGAAGATCGCGTCACGCGTCGCCGCGTCAGCGGTGCCGTGCTTGTCGTCGGGTGACATGTGGCCGGACAAGGCCGCAGGTGGCGTCATTCGCTGATATGCTCCCGGGCAGCCCACCCTGTCACCTGCCGGCGCCTCGAACAAAGGCGGAGCGCATTGCCTGGATTCGTTCTGCCTCAGCATTGACCGATATGGCGAGAAGTCCAGGAACGGCCCGCCTTACCCCTTGCATGACTATCCACTCCGATTTCAGGGCGGCAACTATCTCCAATGGCATGGACCCCCAGCGTCTCATGGACCATGGCAGCGCTCGCCCTCGAGTCGATACCGTATTCTTACGCGCTCTGGCTTCCTCGCCGGCGGCGCCGGAAACGACCCGCTTGCCGGCGGCGGTGGCGGCGACGTGCGGTTCGGCGAGGCGGGGCTAACCGCACGGCTCGTCGAGAACGACGGCACCATGGCGATCAACTTCGGCGGCGGTTATTTCGTCGTGTTGAACGGCGTCGCCTGCGATGCGCTGAGCGCCGGCGACTGCATCTTCGCCTCGCGTCGACGCGGCCGGGTTTGACCGACCGCGCCGGCTTTCGCGCCCGCAGCTCATCGCTTCGCCGCAAGCCGAACCGAACATCGCAACCCCGTGGTGGCACTGCTCGTTGGCGGTGCAGTTCCGAAGGAGGATGCCGATGAACAGTCTTTTCGCGGCCAGTGCCGCCCTGCTGCTCGCCAGCACCGTTGCCGCCCACAGCCAGACCACCAGCCAGTCGACGACGACCGAGGAAAGTTCGGCGCCGGGCCAGGCCGGGTCGACCAACGCCGCGATCAAGGATCGCGACCCGCAGAAGGTAACGAGCCCCGCCAAGGGCGCCAACAGCTTCACCGAAGACCAGGCACGCGCCCGGCTGGTCGAGGCGGGTTATACCGTCACGCGGGTTTCGAAGCAGAAGGACGTGTGGACCGGTTCGGGCAGCAAGGACGGCAAGATCGTCACCATCATGCTCGACTATAAGGGCAATATCACGACGCGCTGACGCCCGGCCGTCGGCGGCCAAGTCGCCGGCGGCGCTTCCCCTTGCCAGAAGGATTGCCCATGACCCGCACCGTTACCCGTTTGTTCGACAATTATTCCGACGCCGCCAATGCCGTTCGCGACCTCGAAGCCGCTGGCATTCCCCACGACGACATCAGCCTGATCGCCAACAATTCGCAGGGGAACCATGACGATCGCGCCATCGGCGGCCGCGGCGTCGATCATGATGGCGATGGCGACCCCGACAATCTCGACAACCATGGCGACATCAGCCGCGGCGCCACCACCGGCGCGCTGCTCGGCGGTGCTGGCGGCTTGCTCGCGGGTCTCGGCCTGCTGGCGATCCCCGGCCTCGGCCCGGTAGTGGCGGCGGGCTGGCTGGCGGCGACCGTCACCGGCGCCGGCGTCGGCGCGGCGGGCGGTGCCGCCACCGGCGGCGTC
>LJHX01000078.1 GCA_001295935.1 alpha proteobacterium AAP81b | reverse complement strand
ACGCTGCCACGGCGCAAAAGCGCCCCGCCGCGAAGCGGTCGCCCGAAGGGCGATGACGACGATTCAACAACCGTGAAAGCCGCTCTAGCCCGCCGCGCGGGCGCTGAACAATTGCGGGAAGCGTTCCTTCAACGCCGCGACCTTGGGCAGGTCGTTGACGACGATATAGGGGTAATCGGGGTTGAGCCGCAGGAAATTCTGGTGATAGCCCTCGGCGGCATAGAAGCGCTTGCCGGGTTCGATGGTCGTGACGATCTTCGCCGGCCAGACCCTGGCGGCATCGAGCTGGCCGATATAGGCGCGGGCCAGGCTCGCCTGCTGGGGCGTCTGCGGGAAGATCGCCGAGCGATACTGGCTGCCGCTGTCGGGGCCCTGGCGGTTCAATTCGGTGGGGTTGTGCGCCACCGAGAAGAACACCCGCAGCAAAGTGCCATAGCTGACCTGCGCGGGATCATATTTGATCTCGACGGCTTCGGCATGGCCGGTAAGGCCGCTGCCGACGATCTGGTAAACCGCGGTGCGCGCGTCGCCGCCGGCATAGCCCGACTGCACCGCCTTGACGCCCTTGATGCGCTCGAAAACGCCCTCGACGCCCCAGAAGCAGCCGCCGGCAAAGACCGCCGTCTGCAGCGGCCCCGGCTTGAGCGCCACGTCCTGGCGCGGCACCGGCGCGGTGACGGTGCGCTCGCCGGCAAGCGCCATGCCGCCTTCGAGCAGCGGCGGCAGGACGACGCCGGCGGCGAGCAGAGCGCAGAAGGTCAGGTGAAGGGACTTCATCGAGGTCAGGCCTTTTTGGGCGAGGGAGAGAAGGTCAGCGCGACGCCGTTCATGCAGTAGCGCAGGCCGGTCGGCGGCGGGCCATCGTTGAAGACATGGCCGAGATGGCCGCCGCAGCGCGCGCAATGCACTTCGGTGCGGGTGAAGCCGAAACTCGTGTCGGTACTGGTGCCGACGGCCTTGGGCAGCGGCCGGAAGAAGCTCGGCCAACCCGTGCCGCTGTCGAATTTCGTCGCCGAGCCGAACAGCGGCAGCGCGCAGCCCCGGCAGCGGAAGACGCCGGCGCGGTGCTCGTCGTTCAAGGGCGAGGTGAAGGGGCGCTCGGTGGCTTCCTGGCGGAGCACGGCGAAGGCGTCGGCCGGCAGCTTTGCCCGCCACTGCGCCTCGGTCAGGCGATAGGGGAAGCTGCCGGCGGCGGCGATGGCGGGGGTCGCGAGGAAGCCTCGGGCGAACGGCAGGATGGTGGCCGCGCTGAGCGCGACGGTGAGGACGGTGCGGCGGTCGGTCATGCCCCTTTATACGAAGCCGCGCCGCCGCCGGTTACAGCGGCGTTGTCGCGGTCAGGGATGATCTTTCCGTCGCCGGCGGCCGCGCCGCGGCGGGGGTGGCGGCAAGCAGCGCTGCGAGCCGCCGACCGCGCATTACCACCCCGTCTTCAACCGCTGCGACACCTCGAAGCCCATCCGCTCCAGCGCCGCAGCGATGTTTTCGCGCCCGGCGTCATGCTCGGCCCAGAACATCGGGCCGCCACGATAGACCGGCCAGCCATAGCCGTTGATCCAGACGATATCGATGTCGCTCGCCCGCTGCGCCATGCCCTCGTCGAGGATCTTGGCGCCTTCATTGACCATCGGATAGAGGCAGCGCTCGAGGATCTCCTGGTCGTCGATGTCGCGGCGGTTGATGCCCTTTTCGGCGGCGTAATCGTTGATGATCTGCTCGGCGACCGGCGACGGCGTGCGGTTGCGGGCTTCGTCGTAATCGTAGAAGCCCTTGCCGTTCTTCTGGCCGCGCAGGCCGGCTTCGCAAAGCCGATCGCGCACCGTCTCGCCCTTCGAGGTTTCGGCCGACCAGCCGATGTCGAGGCCAGCCAGATCGCTCATCTGGAAGGGGCCCATCGGGAAGCCGAAATCGGTCAGCACGCGGTCGACATCGGCAGGCCGCGCGCCTTCGAGGATCAGCTTGTTGGCCTCGGCCTGGCGGGCGCCGAGCATGCGATTGCCGATGAAGCCATGGCAGACGCCCGAGACGACGCCGATCTTGCCGATATTCTTGCCGACCGCCATCGCCGTCGCCAGCACCCGCGGGCTGGTCCTGGCGCCGCGGACGACTTCGAGCAGCCGCATCACGTTGGCGGGCGAGAAGAAGTGCATGCCGACGACGCTTTCGGGACGCGCCGTGCTGGCGGCGATCTCGTCGACGTTGAGATAGCTGGTGTTCGACGCGAGGATGGCGCCGGGTTTTGCCAGCGCGTCGAGCTTGCCGAAGATTTCCTTCTTGATCGCCATATTCTCGAACACCGCTTCGATGATCAGGTCGCAGTCGGCGAGGTCGGCGAGGTCGAGGCTGGTCGAGAGCCGGCCCATGCGAGCTTCGACCTCGTCCATGCTGAAACGCCCCTTTTTGGCGCTGTTCTCGTAATTCTTGCGGATGACGGCGACGCCGCGATCGAGCGCTTCCTGCTTGGTCTCGACGATCGTCACCGGAATGCCGACGCTGAGGAAATTCATCGAAATGCCGCCGCCCATGGTGCCGGCGCCGATGACGCCAACCTTGGCGACGGGCAGCGGCGTCGCATCGGCGGGCAGGCCGTCGATCTTGGCGGCAGCGCGCTCGGCGAAAAAGACGTGGCGCTGGGCCGCCGATTGCAGCCCGCCCATCAGCTTGAGGAATTCGGCGCGCTCGACCTTCATACCCTCTTCGAAGGGCAGCGCGACTGCCGCCTCGATGCACTTGATATTGGCTTCCGGCGCCTCGAAGCCCTTGAAGGCGCGGGCATTGGCGGCGCGGAAATCGGCGAACATCGGCGCCAGCGAGGCGGCGTCGCCGCCCAGCTTGCTGCTGTCGTCGCGGACCTTCTTGAGCGGCCGGCCTTCGGCGACGACCTTGCGGGCGAAGGCGATCGCCGCGCCGCGCAGGTCGCCGTCGGCGATCTCGTCGATCAGCCCGGCGGCGAGCGCCGGCTTGGCGCCCATCGGCGTTCCCGAGGTGACCATTTCGAGCGCCTTCTTGGCGCCGACGATGCGCGGCAGCCGCTGGGTGCCGCCGGCGCCGGGCAGGAGCCCTAGCTTGACTTCGGGCAGGCCGAATTTGGCCTTGGCGTCGCCGACGCGGTAATGCGCGCAGAGCGCGACCTCGAGGCCGCCGCCGAGCGCGGTGCCATGGACCGCGGCGATCACCGGCACCGCGGCATTCTCCATGGCGTCCTGGACGGCGGGTAGCGACGCGCCGCGCGGCGCCTTGCCGAACTCCGAAATATCGGCGCCGGCGATGAAGGTGCGCCCGGCGCAGATCAGCACGATCGCCTTCGCGTCGGCGCTCACCGCCTTGAAGGCGCCATCGAGGCCGTCGCGGACATCGGCGCTGAGCGCGTTGACCGGCGGCGAATCGACCGTGACGACGGCAATTTCGCCTTCAAAGGAAAGATCGACGACGGCGTTGATCGCGGACATTTGGCGGCCTCCCAAAGCTGTTGTGGCCTGCGTCTTGGCAAAGATCGGCGCTGCCGGCCACTCCCCAGTGCACCAGTCCACAGGACTTTGCCGGCATGACGTGGAGCGGCCTTGCCGGCGGGGGACGCGCGCCGTAAACCTTGCCGCTAATGGCCACCCGAACGGCACTTCTTCCGATCTTGCGCCGCGCCGCGGTCCCGGCGCTGTGCCTGCTCGCCATCGGCTATTTCGTCAGCCACGCCATCACCGGGCCGACCGGCGTCGTCGCCTGGCGCGACTATGCCCGCGATCGGGCGCGGCTCGATGCCAAGCTCACCGAGCGTCAACAGGAACGTGCCGCGCTCGAACGCCAGGTAAAGCTGCTCGATCCCGGCAAGGTCGATCGCGATCTTGCCGAGGAGCTGGTGCGCGGCAATCTGAACGTCGTTGCTGCCGATGAAGTGATCGTGCCGCTGCCCCCCGAAACGGCGGCGGGGAACGCGCCGGCGCCGTAGCGGCGGGCGATGAACCACAGGCGCGGGCGCCGGGCGGGGGCGGCCGGGCTTGCGACGGAGGCTTTGCCGTCCCATAGCGGGGCGCAACACAAGAGGTGAACCGCCATGGCACGCGCCGCACGGCCCAAAGCCCCCACAGATGCCGCCTCGACCGCCGCAGCGACGTCGCCGCCGTCTTCCCATGCTGAACCGAACAAGCCCGATTGGCCGCGCCCCGAGCAACCGGAACGGTACGCGGGGAGTGCGGACGAGATGCTCGGCTTCTTCCGTGAAATGTCGTTGATCCGCCGGTTCGAAGAGCGCGCCGGGCAGCTTTACGGCATGGGGATGATCGGCGGCTTCTGTCATCTCTACATCGGCCAGGAAGCCGTTGTCGTCGGCGTCCAGGCGGCGCTCGCGAAAACCGATTCGGTTATCACCGGCTATCGCGACCATGGTCACATGCTCGCCGCCGGCATTCCCGCCAATGCCGTGATGGCCGAGCTGACCGGGCGTCAGGCCGGTATTTCCAAGGGCAAGGGCGGCTCGATGCACATGTTCAGCGTCGAGCATGGTTTCTACGGCGGCCATGGCATCGTCGCGGCGCAGGTGCCGCTCGGCACCGGGCTGGGATTTGCCCACAAATATCGGAACGATGGCGGGCTGTGCGTCACCTATTTCGGCGATGGCGCGTCGAACCAGGGCCAAGTCTATGAAAGCTTCAACATGGCCGAGCTGTGGAAGCTGCCGGTGATCTTCATCATCGAGAACAACCAATACGCCATGGGCACCAGCGTCAACCGCGCGTCGAGCGAGGACCAGCTCTATCGCCGCGGCGAGAGCTTCCGGGTGCCGGGGCTGCAGGTCGATGGCATGGATGTGCTGGCCGTGCGCGGCGCCGCCGCGGCGGCGGTCGAGTGGGTGCGCGCCGGCAAGGGGCCGTTGTTGCTCGAAATGAAGACCTATCGCTATCGCGGCCATTCGATGTCCGACCCGGCGAAATATCGCAGCCGCGAGGAAGTCCAGGCGATGCGCGACAAGTCCGACCCGATCGAGGCGCTGCGCCGCGAGCTGATCGACGGCGGCCATGCCGATGAGGCGGCGCTGAAGGCGATCGACCGCGAGGTTCGCGACCAGGTCGCCGCCGCCGCCGATTTCGCCGAAAGCACGCCCGAACCCGCGCTTGCCGAACTTCACACCGATGTTCTGGTGGGAACCTACTGATGACCGAGATCAAGCTGCCCGCCATGTCGCCGACAATGGAGGAGGGGACGCTGGCGAAATGGCTCGTCAAGGAAGGCGATACCGTCAAGCCGGGCGATGTCCTCGCCGAGATCGAGACCGACAAGGCGACGATGGAGCTCGAGGCCGATGATGGCGGCGTGGTGGCGAAGCTGCACGTCGCCGAGGGGGCGGAGGGGGTCAAGGTCGGGACGTTGATCGCGACGATCCTGGGGGAAGGGGAAGCGGCGGCGGATGCCTCGACTTCGCTCGGCATGAGCGGGGATAAGGGTATCGCCGAGGCAGGCGCGACGGTAGCGTCGGGACCCGTTGCGACAACCGCCGAGTCTGCCCCGCCAATCTCGGAATCCTCGGCCCCGCTCATGCCGAGCGAAGTCGAGGCACGTCCCGCCGCGCGAGCAGAAACCTCGACAGGCGTCACGACAACCACGCCCAAAGGCGAACCCCCCGCCAGCCTCGCCGTCGAGCCCGACGCCACCGGCCCGACCAGGCGGCAAACCGTCCGCGAGGCGCTCCGCGACGCCATGGCCGAGGAAATGCGGACGACTGCCGAAGTCTTCGTGATGGGCGAGGAGGTCGCCGAATATCAGGGCGCCTACAAGGTCACCCAAGGCCTGCTCGAGGAGTTCGGACCGCAACGCGTCGTCGATACGCCGATCACCGAATATGGCTTTGCCGGCCTGGGTGTCGGCGCGGCGATGGGTGGATTGAAGCCGATCGTCGAGTTCATGACCTTCAACTTCGCCATGCAGGCGATCGATCATATCGTCAATTCGGCGGCCAAGACCAATTACATGTCGGGTGGCCAGATGCGCTGCCCGATCGTCTTCCGCGGTCCCAATGGTGCGGCATCGCGCGTCGCGGCACAGCACAGCCAGAATTACGCCCCCTGGTACGCCAGCGTGCCGGGGCTGATCGTCATCGCCCCCTATGACGCCGCTTCGGCCAAGGGCCTGCTGAAGAGCGCCATCCGCTCGCCCGATCCGGTGGTGTTCCTCGAAAATGAGCTGCTCTACGGCCAGAGCTTCGACGTGCCCGAAGCCGAGGTGGCGCTGCCGATCGGCAAGGCCAGGGTGGTGCGCGCGGGCAAGGACGTGACGATGGTCAGCTACTCGATCGGCGTCGGCATTGCGCTCGACGCCGCGACCAGGCTGGCCGAGGAAGGGATCGACGCCGAGGTTGTCGACCTGCGCACCCTGCGGCCGCTCGATCGCGCCACCGTGCTCGCCAGCCTCAAGAAGACCAATCGCATGGTGGTCGTCGAGGAAGGCTGGCCGACCTGCTCGATTTCGAGCGAAATCATCGCCATTGTCATGGAGGATGGCTTCGACGATCTTGACGCGCCGGTGCTGCGTGTCACCAATGTCGATGTGCCGCTGCCCTATGCCGCCAATCTTGAAAAAGCCGCGCTGGTCAAAATCGACGATGTCATAAGTGCCGTAAAGAAAGTCTGTTATCGATGAGAGTCCTGACCGGAATTTTGCGAATTGCCGTCATCTTCGATGGTGGCTATTTCAATCGTGTCTCCGATTTCTACAAATTTCACCATGATATCGGCCGGCGGCTGTCGGTCGGCGGCGTGCTCGACTATGTCCGCGGTGCCGTCGCCTCGATGGAGGACATGGACGAATCGCGTTGTCCGGTGGTCGAGGCGCATTATTTCCGCGGGCGCTTCACCGTCCGTGATTTGGAAGACCGCGCCCAGACCGCGAGCTATGTCTCGGACGCGCTGCGCAACGACCGCGTATTCGACCAGATCCTCGCCGCCAACAACGTCGTGACGCACTTCACCCGCATCGACACCAGCCAGGAACGCGCCCGCGAAAAGGGCACCGACGTCTGGCTGGCGCTCGAATCTTTCGATCTTGCCGTCCAGGATCGTGCAGACTTGATCGCGCTGATCGGTGGCGACGGCGATTTCGTGCCGCTCATTCGCAAGATCAACGCGCTCGGCAAGCGCACCATGGTGATGGGTTGGGACCTGCGCGCGCCCGAAATGGAAATTCGCTGCGCCCAGGCGCTCGAGCGCGAAGCGACGCATTTCCTGCCGATGGGCGAACTCGTCGATCAGCCGGCGAACCCGCGCCAGCGCGACCTCGCCGACGGGCTGTTCGTCGAAAGCTGACATGGGAGAATTGCGATGATCGACGTCACCATGCCCGCGCTCAGCCCGACGATGGAGACGGGCAGCCTCGCCAAATGGCACGTTGCCGTCGGCGATGTCGTCAAGTCGGGCGACATCCTAGCCGAGATCGAGACCGACAAGGCGACGATGGAAGTCGAAGCGGTCGATGAGGGGAGAGTGGCGGAACTCCTCGTGGCGGAAGGCACCGAAGGCGTGCCGGTCGGGCAGGTCATCCTGCGGCTGGCGGGTGAGGGCGAGGCGGCTGCGCCGCCGACCGACCCGGCTCCCCTCCCGCTTGCGGGAGGGGCTGGGGGAG
>LJHX01000077.1 GCA_001295935.1 alpha proteobacterium AAP81b | reverse complement strand
CCCAGCCGGCATCGGGCAGCAGGTCGGGGCGCCGCGCCCAGGCCAGCGCCGCCGGCGCCAGCGTCGCGGCGACGGCAAGGCCGAGCCAGGCCGGGCTGCCGGCACGCGCCCAGGCCGGCAGGAAGATCAACGTCGCGCCCACTGCCACCAGCGCCAGGTCGAGCGGCGGCGGCGCCGGCCACAGCGCCATCGTCACCAGCGCCACCGCCAGCCCGAGCGGTGGCAGCCGCCGCTGCGCCGGATCGCGCCACGCCAGCAGCATCGTCGCCGTGGCAAGCAGGCCATAGAGCCCCCAATCGAGTGGCGCGAAGCCGGTGCGGCCGACGAGCAGCGCCAATTGGCCGAAGGCCAGCGCCGTCGAGACCAAGGTCATCAGCAGCGCCGGCGATTCCGTGCCGCGCGACCCGGCGGGGATGTCGTCCGCCTCGGGATCGCCGACGGCGCGCCCCGCACCGACGATCGCCACCCCGGCGAGCAGCACGACGAACAGCCCGACGCCATGATGTTCGCCGGGGCTCAGGTCGGCGCGGATCAGCACGAGCCCCCAGCCATAGCCGCCGAGCAGCGCCAGCGCCGCCAGCCAGCGCCAGCCACGCTGCCCGGCGAGCCCCAGGCTGCCGGCGACGGTAAGCAGCAGATAGGCAAGCAGAACCGGGATGTTGCGATCGCTGCCGCCGACGAGCGCCGGCGTCGCGAGACCGCCGGCGAGGCCGAGCAGCGCGCTCGGCGGCCCGAAGACCAGCGCCAGCGCCAGTGCCGCCGCGGTCACCGCCGCCATGCCGGCAAAGGCGAGCCCGGGGTCGATCAGGCCATAGACCGCGGCGGCGATATAGATCGCCCCATAGAGCGTCGCGATACCGCCGCCGGCGAGCGCCTGGGCGGTGCGCGGATCGTCGGCGGTCACCCGCCAGCGCCGCGCCACCGCGGCCGCGGCGATCAGCAGCACGCCGAAGCCGAGGCCGAGCAGCACCCGCACCGGCCGGGTGATGAGGCCGATGTCGATCGAATATTTGACCAGGAAGACCCCGGCGAGCGCCATGGCGATGCCGCCGCCCCAGACCGGCAGGCGGGCGCCGAAGAGTTCCTCGAGGCTGCGCCGCGGCGGGGCGTCCGCGGCGTCGGCGGCGGTGAGGGGGGCGCGGTCGGGCGCCGCCATGGGCTCGGCGGCAGCCTCGGCGGCCTCGGCGGCCTCGGCGGCCAGCCTGGCTTCTTCCCATGCCCAGGGCACCACCGGAGCCGGCGGGCGCGCCGCCGACTCGACGAAGGGCGCCGACGCGGCGCGTGCCATCGCCGCGGCCTGCGCTGCCGACGGCGTCCCCAAAGGGGCAGGTCGCGCCGCTGATACCGGCTCGGCCATGGGCTGAGGCCGCGGTTCAGGCCGCGGCGCTGTCGCGCCTTCGAGCGCCGCCAGCCGCATCGCCACGGCCTCAAACCGATTGTCCGAGGCGATACGATCGGCGCCCGCGGACCGCAGCGCCGCCTCCAGCCGCAGGACGCGGCGGAACAGCAGCGCCAGCACGACGAGCACCGCAAGGTTCAGCAGCACGACGCGCCCCCGATCATTGCCAAGGCCCTATCAGCGCCGGCGCCGGCGGACCAGCCGGAGTCGGCGCCGCGGCAGGCCGATCGCGACGGTTTCGGCACTATCGCGAGCTTGTTTTGCCGCGACGCCGCGGCAAGACTGCGTGTCGCCTTCGCGAGGACCAAGACCCATGCGCCCGATCCTGCTCGCCGTCGCCATCGCCATCGCCGCCCCCGCCGCGGCGCAATATGGTCCGCAACCGGCCGCGCCGGCCGCAGTGCCGCTTCGCATCGGCGTGCTCGACGCCTTCGTACTGCGCGACGCCGGCTTCACCGCGCCCAACGACGGCAAGACCTTCGCGCTGGGCGTCGATACCGCAACCGTCGCCAGGGCGCTCGAAGCCGGCGGCGGCAAGGGCGACACCATCGTGCTGGGCGTTGCCGGGCTGCTCGTCAAACTGCCGGGCCACCCGACGATCATCGATACCGGGCTCGGGCCCGGCCCCGGCGGCAAGCTCGCGCAAAGCGTCGGCGCCGCCGGGATGACGCCCGACAAGATTACCGACATCTTCATCAGCCACAGCCATGGCGATCATGTCGGCGGGGTGCTCGATGCCGCCGGCGGCCTCGCCTTCCCCAAGGCGACGATCCACATGCACGCCGCCGAATGGGCGTTTCTCCAGGCCAATCCCGCCAACGCCAAGCTCGCCGCGGCGATCGCGCCCAGGGTCAAGACCTTCAACAAGGCGGGCGAGATCCTGCCCGGCCTCGAAGCCTTGCCCAATCCGGGGCATACGCCAGGGCACAGCGTCTATCGCATCACCTCGCGGGGCCAGCATCTGCGCACGCTGGGCGATACCGCGCACAGCCACATCCTCAGCCTCGGCCACCCCGAGTGGAATGTCGCCTTCGATACCGACAAGGCCGCCGGCGCCGCCGCGCGGGCGCGGACGCTTGCCGACATCGCGGCCTCGGGCGAGCGGGTGTTCGCGCCGCATTTCCCCTGGCCGAGCATCGGCACGATCGTGGTCAAGGGCGAGGGCTTCGCCTGGGTGCCCGATGCCGGCGTCAAGGCGCCTTAGGGTCGTCGCGGCCAGGCTTATGCCTCCCCGGCCAAGCCCCCACCCCGCTCATGCCGAGCGAAGTCGAGGCACATGCCGACCGTGCCTCGACTTCGCTCGGCATGAGCGGGGAGGTGGGGCAGGACGTTCGGCGAGCGTTCAGCCCGGCATCACCGCCGCCGCCGCGCGGGCCTGCGCCGCGCGCGGCGGCAGCAGCGGCGCCATCCGCGCTTCGAACGCCGCGAGGATCGCAGGCGGCGCCGTCTCGGGGCGGCCGGCGTTGAACGGCGGCGCCGGGGCATATTCGAGGCCGAGCTGCAGCGCCTGGGCATAATCGTCGCCGGCGATTTCGGCGACCAGCGTCAGCGCGAAGTCGATGCCGGCGGTAACGCCGCCGCCGGTGAAGATATTGCCGTCGCGCACCACGCGGCCGTCGTCGGGGATGGCGCCGAATTCGGTCAGCAGGTGGCGCCAATGCCAGTGGCTGGCGGCGCGCTTGCCCTTCAACAGTCCCGCCGCGCCAAGGATCAGCGATCCCGTGCACACCGAGGTGATGTAGCGCGCGCCGAGCGCCAGCCGGCGGACATTCGAAAGGTACTCGGGATCGAGCGCCGCCTCGGTCGCGCTGAAGCCGCCGGGCACACAGATGATGTCGCAAGTCTCGATATCGGCGAGCTTGACGGTCCGGCCAAAGACCATGCCGCCCTCGGCCTCGATCTCGCCGCCCTGCGCCGAGGCGATGATCGTCGTCGCCCCCGGCAGCCGGCTGAGGAACTGGAAGGGCCCGGTGAAATCGAGCTGGGTCAGCTGGGGGTAGAGCGGGAAAACGATGGTCATCGCGGTCATCGGCGGCTCCTTGAGCGGTGCAACCACCTTGTGCCATGCGGTGCTCTTGACAGGAATGACATTGATCCCTCCTTTCGTGCCATGACGCGCGCCATCACCCTGCTGGTCTTCCCCGGCTTCCAGCTCGCCGATCTCGCCGGGCCGATGACGGTCTTCGAAATTGCCGGGCGCTTCGTTCCCGGCGCCTATGCGCTGGCGACCCGCGAAGAAGGCGGCGGCACCGTCGCGGCATCGTCGGGCCTGGCGGTCGTCGCCGCGCCGCTCGGCGACCCAGCTTGCGACCCGGCCTGCGACACGATCATCGTCGTCGGCGGCGAGGGCACCACCACCGCCATGGCATCGCCTGCCGTCCTCGCCTTCGTCCGCGCCGCCGCCGCCACCGCGCGGCGCACCACCAGCGTCTGTTCGGGCAGCTTCGTCCTCGCCGCCGCCGGGCTGCTCGATGGCCGCCGCGCGACAACGCATTGGCGCCGCGCCGCCGCGCTGGCGCGGCACTTCCCGAAAGTCACTGTCGAGCCCGACCGCATCTTCGTCCGCGACGGCGCGATCTGGACCTCGGCGGGCATCACCGCGGGTATCGACCTGGCGCTGGCGCTCGTCGCCGACGACCTCGGACCGGCGGTCGCGGCGCAGGTCGCCAAGGAGATGGTCGTCGCCTGGCGACGGCCGGGGGGCCAGTCGCAATTCTCGACGCTGGCCGACCTCGCCGTCGCATCCGATCGCGTCGGCCGCGCGCTCGCCTTCGCCCGCGCCCATCTTGCCGAGGACCTTCCCGTCGAGCGCCTCGCCGAAGCCGCCAACCTCAGCCCGCGGCAATTCGCCCGTGCCTTCGCCGCCGAGACCGGCACCACCCCGGCGAAAGCTGTCGCCCGGCTGCGCGTCGAGGCGGCGCGCGCCGCGCTCGAAGCCGGCGGCGCCAGCGTCGAACAAGTCGCCTTCGCGTCGGGCTTCGGCGACGCCGAGCGCATGCGCCGCGCCTTTCTGCGCCTCCTCGGCCAGCCACCCCAGGCCATCCGACGCAGCGCCCGCGCCGAAGCCGCCTGAGCGCCGGTGGATTCGCCGGCGGCCTTCTGGCATGACCGGGATGCGCTCATTCAGGAACCCCCGCTTTGCAGGCTTTCACGACGCTCACCGGCGCCGCCATCCCCTTCGGCGGCCGCAACATCGATACCGATGTCATCATCCCCGCGGTGCATCTGAAGACGATCTCGCGGACAGGCCTCGGGCGCCATGCCTTCGGCACCTTGCGCGCCGATCCCGATAACGTCTTCGACGCCAATGCCGGCGCGCCGATCCTCATCGCCGGCGACAATTTCGGCTGCGGATCGAGCCGCGAGCATGCCCCCTGGGCGATCGCCGACATGGGCATCCGCGTCGTGCTGGCGCCGAGCTTCGCCGACATCTTCGCTGGCAACGCCTTCAAGAACGGCATTCTGCTGGTGACGCTGCCCCAGGAAGCGATCGACCGACTGATGGAAGTCGCCAAGACCGACCCGATCACTGTCGACCTCGAGAACCAGGTGGTGACGACGCCCTTCCAGGATCGCTTCGAATTTCCGATGGACGGTTTCCGCAAGCAATGCCTGACGAACGGCACCGACGAGATCGGCCTGACGCTCGCCATGGGCAATGCCATCGCCGGGCATGAGGCGCGCGTTGCCGCCGACCGCCCGTGGATCTGACCCCTTTCCCCCTGCCGAGGCCCCATGACCCAGTCCCTGCTCCTGCTCCCCGGTGATGGCATCGGCCCCGAAGTCACCGCCGTCGCCAAGCGCGTCGCCGGGCGGCTGATCGCCGGCGGGCTCGATCTTGCCGTGGCGGAAGGCCCCTTCGGCGGCGCCTCGATCGACGCCCATGGCGTGCCGCTGACCGACGAGACGCTGGCGCGGGCCAAGGCCGCCGACGCCGTGCTGATGGGCGCCGTCGGCGGGCCGCAATGGGCCGGCCAGCCCTATGACAAGCGCCCCGAGGCGGGGCTGCTCGGCCTTCGCGCCGGCATGAACGTCTATGCCAACCTCCGCCCGGCGCGCTGCTTCGCGGCGCTCGCCGACGCCTCGAGCCTCAAGCGCATCCATGTCGAGGGGCTCGACATCCTGTTCGTCCGCGAGCTGACCGGCGGCGTCTATTTCGGGACCCCGCGCGGCGTCGAAACCCTCCCCGACGGCTCCCGGCGCGGCGTCAACACCCATGTCTATACTTCCGCTGAAATCATCCGCGTCACCCGCGTTGCCTTCGATCTCGCCCGTGGCCGCACCGGCGCCGTCTGCTCGGCCGAAAAGGGCAATGTCATGGAAGCCGGCCTGATGTGGCGCGAGGAGGTCCAGGCGCTGCGCGACGCCGAATATCCCGACATCAAGCTTTCCCACATGCTCGCCGACAATATGGCGATGCAGCTCGTCAAGAACCCCAAGCAGTTCGACGTCATCCTGACCGATAACCTTTTCGGCGATATCCTGTCCGACGAAGCGGCGATGCTGACCGGATCCTTGGGCATGCTGCCGTCGGCGGCGATCGGCGATGCCGGCACGCCCGGCCTCTACGAGCCGATCCATGGTTCGGCGCCCGACATCGCCGGGCGCGGCGTCGCCAACCCCTGCGCCTCGGTGCTCAGCCTCGCCATGGCGCTGCGCTACAGCCTGGGGCGGCCGGACCTGGCGGCGGGGCTTGAGAAGGCCGTCGAAAAGGCACTCGACGCCGGCGCGCGCACCCCCGATCTCGGCGGCGCGCTGACCACCGCCGCAATGGGCGACGCCATCCTTGCGCACCTCTGAATCGCTCCTCCGCCGCGTCGGCGGGCCTTTCGTTACCGGCCTGGTGTTCCTGGCGCCGGTGCTGCTGACGGTGGTGCTGCTCCAGCTGGTGGCGGGCTATGTCCTTGCCGCCATGGGGCCGGGCACGGTTATCGGCGGCGCGCTCGCCAGTGGCGGCATGTTCGTCACCGCCGATCCGACACTGGCCTTTCTGATCGGCCTCGCCATCGCGGCGCTGCTGATCTGGGGCCTTGGCCTCGTCGTCCAGACGCGCGCGCGGGCGAGCCTCGAGGCGGGGCTTGACCGCCTGCTCGGCCAGGTGCCGGTGATCGGCGGCTTCTACCGCAGCCTCGCCCAGATCGTCCGCCTCGTCGGCGGCAAGCCCGACAGCGACATGGCGCGCATGGCGGTCGTCGCGGTGCGCTTCGGCGGCGGGGTCGAGGTATTGGGGTTCCTGGCGTCGCCCGAGGTATTCGATACCGGCGCCGGGCCGCGGCTGCTGGTGCTGTTGCCGACGGCGCCGGTGCCGGTCGGCGGCGGGCTGGTTTTTGTCGCACCCGACCAGGTGAGCCGGGTGCCGGCGATGGGCGTTGACGATCTCGCCAAATTCTACGTCTCGATGGGCACCGTCGCCCCCGAGGCGCTGCGGGGAAGCTCATGAGCCTGTCGCTGCGCATCTTCCTCGCCCTGGTGTTCGGCCTCGCCGCCGGCATCGCGCTTGCCGCCTGGGGCAGCGAGGCGGCGCGCGCGACCGCCGCCGAGATCGTGTCGCCGATCGGCGGGTTGTGGCTCGATGCGCTGCAGATGACGGTGATCCCGCTCGTCCTGGGGCTGCTCTTCACCGGCCTTGCCGGTGCCGCCGGCGAAGCCCGCGCCAGCGCCACCGCCGGCCGGGCGCTGCTGTTGTTCGCCGTGCTGGTGCTCGCCGGCGCGACGACGACGGTGTTCTTCGTCCCGGAACTGCTGCGCGTCTGGCCGGTGTCGGCCGACGCAGCCGCGGCGCTCAAGGCGGGCAGTGCGACAACCGCGGCGATTCCGCTCGGCATTGGCGCCTGGCTGCGCAGCTTCGTGCCGACCAACGTCTTCGCCGCGCTCGCCGAAGGCAAGATGCTGCAACTCGTCGTCTTCACCGGCGCCTTTGCGATGGCGGCGACGCGACTGCCCGAGGGGCCGCGCGCCATGCTCGTCGGGCTGTTCGACGCGATTACCGCGGCGATGCTGGTGCTCGTCCATTGGGTGCTGGCGCTGGCGCCGATCGGCGTCTTCGCGCTTGCCGCCGGCGTCGGCATCGCCGCGGGCGCGCAGGCGGTCGGCGTGCTGGCGCATTATGTGACGGTGGTGATCGCCTCGCAGCTGATCGTCATCATGCTGGTCTATGCCGTGGTGGCGATCGGCACGGCGCGGCTCTCGGCCTTCGCGCGCGCCGTGCTGCCGGCGCAGGTCGTTGCCGTGAGCACGCAATCGTCGATCGCTACCCTGCCGGCGATGCTCGACGCGACGCGGGCGCTGCGCGTGCCCGAAGCGACGTCGCGGCTGGTGCTGCCGATGGCGGTATCGATCTTCCGGGTGACGAGCGCGCCCGCCAACCTCGCGGTGGTGCTCTATGTCGCGACCTTGACCGGCACGCCGCTGACCGCGGCGACGCTGGTCGCCGGCGTGGCGGTGGCCTTCGCGGTCAGCATCGCCTCGGTCGGCCTGCCGGGGCAGGTGTCGTTCATCACCTCGGTGGCGCCGATCTGCCTAGCCATGGGCGTGCCGATCGGCGTGCTGCCGCTGCTCATCGCCGTCGAACTGGTGCCCGATATCTTTCGGACCCTTGGCAATGTCACCGCCGACATCGCGTCGGCAGTGCTGCTTGGCGGCCGGCCGACACCCGAAGGCACCGCGCCGGCCACCTGAGCCTTACTGCGGCGCCGTCGTCACCGTCGTCGTCGTCTCCTTGACCGTCGCCGGAGCGGCGGTGCGTGCCACCGGGCATCGCGCCGCCTTGCGGACCGTGGTCGTCGTCGTGGTGCGCGGCGACGTCACCTGGCGCTCGGTCGTGGCGATCGTCGTCGTCTGCGGCGCCGGCGGCGGGGTCATCCGCGCGGCCTCGGCGTCGGCGCGGGCGGCAGCGGCCTGCTGTTCGGCAGCGGCGGCGCGGGCATTGGCGTCCTGCGACTGTGCCTGCGCCATGTCGGCGCGCGCATTGGCGGCGGCGGCCTGGTCCTGGGCGTCGATTGCCGCGGCGTTGGCATCGGCGGTGGCCGCCGTGCTGGCGCGGCCGGCCTGGCCGACGGCGAGATCGGCGAATTCCCCGGCGCGATTGGCGTCGGAGAGCGCGGCTTCCTCGCGACCCTTGCGCAGGTTCTTCTCGGCCTTGGCGAGCGCGGCAAGCGCCTGCGACCGGAAATCGGCGGCGGCGCCGTCGGCCGGCAGCCGCGACGCGGCTTCGATCTTGCCGCGGGCTTCGTCGATCGCGGCGCGGGCGCGCTCGTCGTCACCGGCGAGGGCGGCGGTGCTGGCGGTGAGGGCAAGGGCGGCGAAAACGCCGAAACGGGCAAGCGACTTCATGGTAACACTCCTGTGACTGGTCGCTCTGGCAACGGTCGGCAACAGGGCTGGTTCCGGCGGCGACCAACGGTGGCGGCGACCCTGATGCCCGGGCGGGCCGGCAGCGCCGGCTTTTGCGCTGCGTCGCCGGGCCTGCTAAGGCGCGCGGCTTCAGGAGAAGGCACATGGGCTACAAGGTCGTCGTCGTCGGCGCCACCGGCAATGTCGGGCGCGAAATGCTGAACATCCTCGCCGAGCGGCAGTTTCCGCTCGCCGATATCGCCGCGGTCGCCAGCGCGCGCTCGACCGGCGACAAAATCGACTTCGGCGACAGCGGCAAGGAGCTGAAGGTCCAGAACCTCGAACATTTCGATTTCGCCGGCTGGGACATCGCGCTGTTCGCCGCGGGCTCGGCCGCCGCGAAAGTGCATGCCCCGCGCGCCGCCGCCGCCGGCTGCACCGTCATCGACAATTCGTCGCTGTTCCGGATGGAGCCCGACGTGCCGCTGATCGTGCCCGAGGTGAACCCCGAGGCGATCGACCGCTACACAAAGCGCAACATCATCGCCAACCCGAACTGCTCGACGGCGCAGATGGTCGTGGCGCTGAAGCCGCTCCACGACGCCGCCACCATCAAGCGCGTCGTCGTCGCCACCTATCAATCGGTATCGGGCGCCGGCAAGGACGGCATGGACGAGCTGTTCGAGCAATCGCGCAACATCTTCGTCGGCGACACCGCCGACGCCAGGAAGTTCACCAAGCAGATCGCCTTCAACGTCATCCCGCACATCGACGTCTTCGTCGGCGCCGACAGCGGCTATGACGGCTATACCCGCGAGGAACTCAAGATGGCGCAGGAGACCAACAAGATCCTGTCGCCCGACATCCTGGTCAGCGCGACCTGTGTCCGCGTGCCGGTGTTCGTCGGCCATTCCGAAGCGATCAACATCGAGTTCGAGCGCCCGATCAGCGTCAAACAGGCCCAGGCCATCCTGCGCGAGGCACCCGGGATCATGCTCGTCGACAAGCGCGAGGATGGCGGTTACGTCACGCCGGTCGAATGCGTCGGCGAATATGCCACCTATGTCAGCCGGGTTCGCAAGGACCCGACAGTCGCGCATGGCCTCGCCCTCTGGTGCGTCTCCGACAACCTCCGCAAGGGCGCCGCGCTCAACGCCGTGCAGATCGCCGAGTTGCTTGGACGGCGTCATCTGAAGAAGGCGGCGTGAACCCGGCAACATTGTGGAGAGTGGCGCCAATATTGCGCCGCATTCCCGCCCGGATTGATTCAGCCTGGGTTTAGGGTGCAGGTGTCATAGTCCACTACACCGGATCGGCCGGCGGTTGCCTCGCCCTGGCAGCCGTCGCGCCGGCTGTCCCCACCGGTGGTAGTAGTGGAGTAACCCCATGTTTCGTACGCTTGCTTTTGGCGCAGCGCTCGCCGCCGCCGCCCCGGCGCTGGCCCAGCCCGCCGCCGACGGCCCGACCTTCAACGGTCTTTATGCCGGCGCCCAACTCGGCTGGCAGCAGGACAAGCAGACCCTGCGGCTGACCGACAATGGCCTTGAAAGCCGCGCCTCCAACAAGACCGACGGCTTCAGCTATGGCGGTCAGGTCGGTTACGACTTCGGCCTGTCGCCGAACTTCGTCCTCGGCGTCGAAGGCTCGGTGACCGGGCGCACCGGCGGCACCAACCTCGATGTCGACACGCGGCTGAGCGTCGGCCGCACCGTTAACGCCACCGGCCGGCTCGGCTATCGCCTCGATAGCAACAGCCTGCTTTATGCCCGCGGCGGCTACAGTAACACCCAGTTCCGGGTTTCGAACGACATCGGCCGGGTCAGCGAGGACCGCGACGGCTTTACCGTCGGCGCGGGTTACGAGCGCTATCTGACCCGCCAGGTCTCGGCGCGGCTCGAGTATAACTATTCGGATTACGGTCGCGACCGCCTGCCCTTCCTAGCCGACAGCCTCGGCGTCGATCGCGCCGACTTGGGCTACCGCCGCCACGCCGTGACGGCGGGGGTCAACTTCCACTTCTAAAGCGCGCCGATTGTCGCCGTGATAGCATTCTGCTATCACGGCGACATGGGCCAGATTTTGATCCGCAATGTCGATGATCGAGTCATCGAAATTCTGAAGCGCCGAGCCGCCGCAGCGGGCCGCTCGATGGAGGCGGAAGCACGCGAGTCCCTACGCCGGGCAACACGATTAAGTTCAGAAGAAAAAATTGCGTTGGTCAAGGACACCCTGGCAGCGACTGACAAGCTGAGAAACCATGACATCCCTTGGACCGATAGTACCATTCTGCTGAGGGAAGATCGCGACGCCGATGATCGTTGACGCAAGCGTCGCGGTCAAATGGTTGCTTCGGGAACCCGACACCGATGACGCTGTGGCGCTGATCGGTCAGAAGAGCCTTTCGGCGCCTGACCTGATCCATGCCGAAATTGCCAACATTGTCTGGAAGCATACCCTACGGGGTGAGGTTCACGACATCGAGCAATATCTCGCGAGACTTGACCAGATTCTCGATCATGTTTCGCCATGCTGGGAATTGGCGGCGAGTGCCACCGCGCTCGCTGTCACGCTTCGTCATCCGGCCTATGACTGCTTCTACCTGGCCCTGGCGATCGCCGAGGATGCCGAACTCGTCACCGCCGATCGCCGCTTCGTCGCCACCTGCGCCGGGACGCCGCACGAGGCCCGCGTTCGCCTGCTCGCCTAAGCCTCGAAACGCCCCTCGGTCTTCGCCCGCAGATCGTCGAGCGACACCCCCGGCGCCAGCTCGACCAGCCGGAAGGCCTCGCCCTTGGCCGGCCGCGCCAGCACGGCCATGTCGCTGACCACCATGTCGACGACGCCGCGGCCGGTGAGCGGCAGGGTGCATGCCGTCTTGAACTTGGGCTCGCCCGATTTCGAATTATGCTCCATCAGCACGATGATCTTCTTGACGCCGGCAACGAGATCCATCGCGCCGCCCATGCCCTTGACCATCTTGCCGGGGATCATCCAGTTGGCGATGTCGCCGTTTTCGGCGACTTCCATGGCGCCGAGGATGCTGAGGTCGATATGGCCGCCGCGGATCATCGCGAAGCTGTCGGCGCTGCTGAAAAAGCTCGAACGGTCGAGTTCGGTGATCGTCTGCTTGCCGGCGTTGATCAGATCGGGGTCGACCTCGGCCTCGGTCGGAAACGGCCCCATGCCGAGCATGCCGTTCTCGCTCTGCAGGGTGATGTCGATGCCGGCCGGGATATGGTTGGCGACGAGCGTCGGCATGCCGATGCCGAGATTGACGTAGAAACCATCCTGCAGTTCCTGCGCGGCGCGCGCCGCCTGTTCGTCACGGGTCCAGGGCATCATTCGTCTCCGTTGCCGCCGCTGCCTACCACAGCCGCCGCACGCCGTAAGTATCGAAGCGCGCCTCGTTCGAAACGAAGCGCAATTGCTCGATCTGCGCCTGGGCGATCAGCAACCGGTCGAAAGGGTCCTGATGGGGAATGGCGAGGCCGCCGGCGAGTTCGCCATGTTCGGCGGTCAGGTCGAGGATCGTGAAGCCGCGCGCTTCGATCTGGCGGACGAAGCCCGTCGCCAGCGGCCGCGCCTCCTCGACCTTGCCGATCCTGACCTTGGTGGCGATCTCCATCGCCGATACGGCGCTTACGAAGATCTGGTTGTCGGGATCCACCAGCGCCGCCCGTGCCGCAGCTGTCAGCTTTTCGGGTGCTATCGCCGCCCAGATCAGCGTGTGGGTGTCGAGGAGAAGTCTTTCTCCCATTCTTCCTCGCCCTCACCATTCCACAGCGCCAGCAGATCGTCGGGCAGCGGATCCCAGAAACCGTCTTCGAGCGGGTCCTTGCCCGGCGGAACGGTGTGCGCCAGCCAACCGAGTTCGCGCTTGGGCTTGACCGCCGGTGTAACCGCTACCAGCCGCACCACCGGCTGCGAGCCGCGTGCCAAGATGACCTCCTCGCCGGCCTCGGCGGCGGCGATGAGGCGTGAGAGATTGGTCTTGGCGTGGTGAACGGTGAAAGTCGCCATAGCTAATATCGATAGCTAACTACCCGCCTGGCGTCAAGATCAGGCCGCCGCGCGCACCGTCCGCTGCTCGATGCGCTTCTCATAATCCTGGCCGACGAACAGCCGCTGCACATAGACGCCCGGCGTGTGGATGTGATCGGGATCGAGCGCGCCCGCCTCGACGAGTTCCTCGACCTCGGCGATCGTCACCTTGCCGGCGGTCGCCATCATCGGGTTGAAATTGCGCGCCGTCTTGCGGAAGACGAGGTTGCCATAGGGATCGGCCTTCCACGCCTTGACGATGGCGAGATCGGCGACGAGCCCGGTTTCGAGGATATAATCCTCGCCGCCGAAGGCCTTCACTTCCTTGCCTTCCGCCACCAGCGTGCCGACGCCGGTCTTCGTGTAGAAACCCGGAATGCCCGCTCCGCCGGCGCGGATGCGCTCGGCGAGGGTGCCCTGCGGGTTGAATTCGAGCTGCAGCTCGCCCGCCAGATATTGGCGCTCGAACTCCTTGTTCTCGCCGACATAGCTCGAAATCATCCGCGCGATCTGGCGGGTTTCGAGCAGCAGCCCCAGCCCGAAGCCATCGACCCCGGCGTTGTTCGAAATGCAGGTCAGTCCCTTGACGCCGCTGTCCCGCAGCGCGGCGATCAGCTTTTCGGGGATACCGCACAGTCCGAAGCCCCCCGACATCACCGTCATGCCGTCGAAGACGACGCCGTCGAGCGCGGCATTGGCGTCGGGATAGAGCTTGTTCGCCATGGTCCGGGGGCCTCCTGATCTCGCTGCGACCTAGCCCAATGCCGCCGCCGCGGCCAGTGGCGCCGTGCAGCACGTCCGATCCTCGCGAGACATCGCCGCTGCAACGACCTAAAAGCAGCCGCCATGGACACGCTCGACATCGCCTTCGCCGAAGCCCGCCGCTACCTCGCCTCGCTCGACCACCGCCCGGTCAAATCACGCGGCAGCGCCGACGACATGCGCCGGCCGCTGCCCGTCCGCCTCCCCGACCAGGGCATGGCCGCTGCCGACGTCGTCCGCGCCATCGCCGCCGCCGCCGAGCCCGGCCTGACCGGCAGTGCCGGCGGGCGCTTCTTCGCTTGGGTCAAGGGCGGCGCGCTGCCTGCGGCGCTTGCCACCGACATCATGTGCAGCGCCTGGGACCAGAATGCCGTCCTCGCCTCGACCAGCCCTGCCGGAGCGGTGCTCGAGGAACTCGCCGGGCAGTTCCTGCTCGACGCGCTGCGCCTGCCCGCCGACGCCAGCTACGCCTTCGTCACCGGCTGCCAGATGGCGCATGTAACCGCGCTCGCCGCGGCGCGCCATGCCGTGCTGGCGCGCGCCGGCTGGGACGTCGAGCGCCAGGGCCTCGCGGCCGCCCCGGCGATCCGCGTACTCGCCAATGCCCATCGCCACGGCTCTATCGAGCGCGCACTGCGCTTGCTCGGTCTCGGTACCGATTGCCTGGTGCCGCTCGGCGGCGGGGAGCCCGGCCGCGTCAGCGTTGCGGCGCTCACCGACGCCCTTGCCGCCGCCCCCGATGCGCCGACGATCGTCATCCTCAACGCCGGCGACCTCAATATCGGTGCCTGTGACGACTTTGCCGCGCTCTGCCCGCTGGCGCAGGCGGCCGGCGCCTGGGTGCATGTCGATGGCGCCTTCGGCCTCTGGGCCAATGCCAGCCCGCGCCTCGCCGGCCTTGTCGCCGGGGTCGACCAGGCCGACAGCTGGGCGACCGACGGCCACAAATGGCTCAACACCCCCTATGATTGCGGCATGGCGATCACCCGCGACGTGGCAGCCCACCGCGCCGCGATGCGGCTGACCGCGGCCTATCTCACCAGCGGCGGCGCCATCCGCGATCCGATGGACTTCACCCCCGAATGGTCGCGCCGCGCCCGCGCCCTGCCGGCGCTGGCGGCGCTGCTCGAACTCGGTCGCGACGGCATCGCCGCGATGATCGAACGCTGCTGCGACCATGCCGCCGCGATCTACGACGGTATCACGGCGTTGCCCGGCGCCACCGGCATCTGGCGGCCGACGCTCAACCAGGGGCTGATCCGCTTCGACGCTGCCACCGGCGCCAACATCTCGGACGCGGTGATCGACGCGATCAACGCCAGCGGCGAAGCCTTCTTCAGCGGTGGCACCTGGAACGGCGAGCGCGTCATGCGGATCAGCGTCTGCGGCTGGAACACCAGCGCCGACGATGTCGCGCGGTCGGTGGCGGCGGCGGGCGTGGCGCTGGCCGGGCTGCGCTAGCGCGCCGCAGCGCGCGCGATCGCGCCGCCGATCAGCCCGGTCAGCAGCGACGCCGCCGTGCCCATCAGCAGCAGCGTCTCGGGAACATCGCCGAGCACCACCGACACGCCGATGCCGACCGCCGCGCACACACCGCCGGCGATGCCGCCCGCCGCCAGCGCGCCAGCCCAGCCGGTGCCGCCGCGCGCCGCCAGCCAGCCGGCGAGCGCCGAAATCCCCATGCCGCCGAGGGCGAACCAATCGCGTACCGCGGCGCTGCCATGGCCGGCGATGACCATCGCCACCTGCAAGGCGATGCCGACCAGTAGCGCCAGGATCAGCTGCCGGCGGTTCATCGCGTCCTGCGCCGCCTCAATCGACCTGACCGCGGAAGCCGTCGCGGAGCTCGCGCTTGAGCACCTTGCCGATATGGCTGCGCGGCAGTTCGGCGACGAGCTCGACCGCCGCCAGCCGCTGGGTCTTGCCGACGCGCGCATTGGCGGCGGCGCGCAGGGCTTCGGCATCGCCGCCTGGCGCGACGACGAACGCCACCGGCGTCTCGCCCCAGCGGTCCGACGCGACGCCGACAACCGCCGCCTCGACGACCCCCGGCAAGGTCATCAGCACCGCCTCGATGTCGCTTGGATAGATGTTGAAGCCCCCGGAGATGATCATGTCCTTGGCGCGGTCCATCAGCGTCAGGAAGCCGTCTTCGTCCAATCGCCCGATGTCGCCGGTGCGCAGCCATTGCGAGCCATCGGGCGCCGTCCAATAGGCCTTGGCGGTCAGGTCGGGGCGGTTCTTGTAGCCGTTCATCGTCGCCGGCGACTGGCCGACGATCTCGCCGGGGGTGCCCGGCGGCACGTCATTGCCGTCCTCGTCGATCACCCGCACGGCATGGCCCGGCGACGGCTGGCCGACGGTGTGGAGCTTGTCGGGGTGGAGATGCGCCGGGAAGATGAAGCTCACCCCGCCTTCGGTCATCCCGAAGAATTCGACCAGCCCGCCCGGCAGCCGCCGCAGCACCTCGGCCTTCAGCTCGGCGGGGAAGGGTGCCGAGGTGCAGAATTTCATCTGCAGGCTCGACAGATCATGCTCGTCGAAGCGCGGGTCCTTGAGCAGCCGGCGATATTGCACCGGCACCAGCATGGTGTGGGTGGCACGATGCGCCTCGGCCAGCCGCAGCCATTCGCCGGTATCGAATTTGGGCATCAACACCGCGGTGCCGCCCCAGGCGAGCGTCGGGATGAAGCTGACGAGGGTGGTGTTCGAATAGAGCGGCGTCGACAGCAGGGTGATGCTGGTCTCGTCATAGCCGAGCCCGCGCGCCCCGGTGATGTGCAGCGACCGCATCGCGCATGACTGGACGATGCCCTTGGGGGTGCCGGTGGTGCCCGACGAATAGATGATGTTGAAGGGCGCCTCGGGGATCAGCTCGGCAAGCGCCGGCGCCGCCGCAACAGGATCGATCCAGGCGTCGAGATTGTCGAGGTCGACAAGCGTCACCTGCCCAAGCCCCGCGCCGAAGGCGGCACGGTTGGCGGCATCGACAAAGACCAGCGCCGCGCCTGAATCGCCGACCATCGCGGCGATCTGCTCCGACGTCGAGCTCGGCGCCAGCGGCGCCATGCAGGCGCGCAGCCGCAGCACCGCCGCCCACAGCACGGCATAGTCGACCGACGAATAGGCGATCGCCGCCACCGACTCGCCGGGCACGACCCCCGCCTTGGCAAGGGTCGCGGCCACCGCCTCGACACGCGCCGCGAAGGCGCCCCAGCGGATCGTCTGCCCCGACGCGACGACCGCGGGGCGATCGGGGGCAGCGGCGGCATGTTGGGCGATGGCGGCGGCGAAATCGAAACAGGTCATGGTGGCGGACACTGCCGCGCGGCACCGGCGCCCGCAAGCCGCAAGAGGGGGAGGTAAATGCGCCCCCCGACCCGGTCATGCCAGCGCACGCTGGCATCCAGCCGTGGGGCGAGCGGCGCCCCTGGGGTCAGTGGGCGGGCGAAGGGACGATGGCGGGGTGCGCGCCGGAACCGCCGAGGCGCCTCGCGGCGGCGCGGCTGGATGCCAGCGTGCGCTGGCGTGACCGGAAATGGGTCAATGCTTGTGTGAGAGCGGGCCCCCTCAGGCGGCGTCGCGCTGCTCGATCGTCGGCGCGGCACGCTCCGGCGCCAGCGCCGCCAGCGCACCACGGTGATAGGCCAGCTGCGTCGCCAACCGCGCGTAATGCGCCGGGTCATTGTGGTTGCGCGGCATCGCTTCGGCGATGGCGGCGGCGGCGGCGCGGTGGAAGGCGACCTGGCGCTGGATCCGCCGATCGAGCCAGAAGGGCACCAGCTTGGCGAGCGGAAACACGAACGCCAGCACCGTCGTGCAGGTGAAGAACAGCGCCAGGCCGGACATCAGATCAATCGCCAATCGCAGGAGACGCCCGCGACCCTAGGCGCGGCGCCCGGGGCTGTCGCCTGCGGCATAGCCGCCCTCGCCAGCGGGCGCGTCATCGCGCCGTCCAGCCCTTGGCCTCGGTCGCTTCGGCGGTACGGCGGGCGCGGTCGTAGAGGCAGAGCATCGTCGCCGAAGCGCCCTTCATATGCGCCGGCCGCCAACGGCCCCGCACCAGATAGGCGGTCTTGCCGGCGGCATCGGAAAACAGCAACGGCCCGGCGGCAATCTCGCCCTGGCGCAGATCGGCGGCCTTTAGGCAGGCGCGTGCCGCAGCGGCATTGCCGCGCTGCCACGCCGCCGGCGTGCTCGCCAACAGGGGCGATGCAAGCGCGAACGCCAGAAACAGGAATTTCGTCATCGAAGCGAAACGGCAAGGCGCGGCGGCGGTTCCCCGCCACCGCGCCTGACGTCAGTGCGTGCGAATCAGATCGCGGTCAGATTGACCGCGGCCTGCTTGCCGCGACGATCTTCCTCGAGCTCGAACGAGACGCGCTGGCCTTCGTTGAGGTTCGACATGCCGGCGCGTTCGACCGCCGAGATATGCACGAAGGCATCGGGGCCACCGTCTTCACGCTGGATGAAGCCGAAGCCCTTCTGGCCGTTGAAGAACTTGACCGTGCCTTCGACGCGCTCGCCGCTCGTCGCGGCGGGGCCGCTGCGGAAGCCGCCGGCGGCGGGGCGCGGCGGACGATCGCCAAAGCCACCGGCGTCGCGATCGCGCGGCGGGGCGCGGTCGGTAACCGGGAGCGGCTCGCCATCGATGACGAGGTCGGTCGCCGAAACCTTGCCGTTGCGCTCGGTCAGGGTGAATTCCAGCGGCTGGCCATCGGCCAGGCCGGTCAGGCCGGCGGCTTCCACCGCCGAGATGTGGACGAAAACGTCCTCGCCGCCGTCATCGCGGACGATGAAGCCGAAACCCTTTTGGCCGTTGAAGAACTTCACCACGCCCTTGGCCGTGCCGATGGCAATGCCGGGGCTGGCGTCGCGACGGGGGCCACCAAAGCCACCACC
>LJHX01000076.1 GCA_001295935.1 alpha proteobacterium AAP81b | reverse complement strand
GGTCGCCGCGCGGGGCAATTTCGGCGCGCGGCGACCACCCCCAGGGCCGCCTTCGGCGTCTCTCGCCTCCCCCCTCCAGGAGGAGGAAAGGTTAAGCCGCCACCGTCAGCACCCGCACCCCATTGACCAGCGCCGTCGCCTGCTCGGGCGGCATCGGCTTGCCGAACAGATAGCCCTGGACCTGGGCGCAGCCGAGATCGCGGACCAGCTCGAATTCGGCGCGCGTCTCGGTGCCCTCGGCGGTCGTCTCCATGTCGAGCGAGCGCGCCAGGCGGACGATCGATTCGATGATGGCGCTCGCCTCGCCATTGGCCTCGGCCGCCCGCGCCACAAAGCTGCGGTCGATCTTGATGCGCCGGAACGCCGCCTTGTGGAGATAGCCCAAGGACGAATAGCCCGTGCCGAAATCGTCGATGGCGAAGCTTACGCCGATGGCGTTGAGCGCCGCCAGCCGCGCGATCGTCGCCGGCTTGTCGTCGAGGAACAGCCCTTCGGTGATTTCGAGTTCGAGCCGCGCCGGGTCGATGCCATGCCGGGCCAGCGCGCCTTCGACCGTCTCGATCAGGCCATCGTCGTCGAGCTGCGCCGGCGACAGATTGACGGCGATGCGCACCGCCTCGGGCCAGCGCGCCGCCCAGGCGCAGGCCTCGTCGAGCACCCAGGCGCCGATCGGCACGATGAGCCCCGTTGCTTCGGCGATCGGGATGAACTTGACCGGCGGGATGTTGCCGAGCCGGCGATGGTTCCAGCGCAGCAGCGCCTCGAAGCCGACGATACGCTCGTCGCCGGCGTCGACGACCGGCTGAAAGGCCAGCGCCAGTTCGCCGCGGTCGAGCGCCTGCGCCAGATCGGCTTCGAGGACGCGGCGCTCGTCGGCACGCTCGCGGAACGCCGGCAGGAAGCGGCACGCCGCCCCCCGCCCGCTCGACTTGACGTCGTAGAGCGCGAGATCGGCTGACTTGAGCAGCGCCTCGACGCTGGCGCCATCCTCGGGGCCGAGGGCATAGCCGATGCTGGCGCCGATCGTGATCGTCTGGCCGTCGACGACGAAGGCCCGCGCCAGCGCGGCGACGATGGCAGTCGCCACCGCCTCGGCGCGGCGCGGCGAGGCATCGGGGATCAGCACGGCGAATTCATCGCCGCCCAGTCGCGCCACCGTCGCGCCGCCGCCGACGGCGCCGCGCAGTCGCAGCGCCGCCTCGCGCAGCAGGCGATCGCCGGCGCTGTGGCCGAGCGAATCATTGACCGCCTTGAAGCGATCGAGATCGATGAAGAGCAGCGCACAGGGCTTGGCCGTCCTGATGGCGCGCGCCAGCGCGTCGTCGAGGGCATCGCGGAACAGCGCGCGGTTGGCAAGGCCGGTCAGTGGATCGAAGCGCGCCAGCTCGGCGATGCGTTCCTGGCCGCGGCGAACCTCGGTGACGTCACGGCCGACGCCGCGAAAGCCGGTGAAGCCGCCCTGCAGATCGAACTTCGGCGTTCCCGACAATGCCCACCAGCGTGTCTCGCCGTCGACGACGACGGGAACGGAAATGTCGCGAAAGGCGCGGCGCGCCGCGAAGCTGCCGGTCAGCGCCTTGACCGGCGCGCGGCCGCTGCGCCGCCGCTCGGGCCCGAACAGCGTCAGCAAGGGGGTTCCCATCAAGGCCTCGCGCGGCTGCCGCGCCACTTCGGCGAAGCGCGGGCTGACATGCGTCAACCGGCCCTCGGCATCGACCTCGATCAGCCAGTCGGAGCCATTGGCCTCGAACTCGCTCAAGAGCAGCCGGACAACCTCGCCCTGTTCGGCAAGCTCGGTCTGGCTGCGCATCCGTGCCATCAGCGCCGCGGTCGTCGCCAGCGAGGAACGAATGATCATCGCCGCGAAGGTGACGAAGGCGCATGCCACTTCGCCGCGCGCCAGCAGCGACCCCGATGGCAGCGCCGCCAAGGTGCTCAGCGCGATCGTCGTCATCAGGGCGATGGCGCAAATCGGCATTACCGCGACAGCGCAGCCGCCGGCGCCCATCGCGGTCAGCGAGACGATCAGCAGCAGCGCCTGGGTATCGGGATGCGCGCCGGGCAGCAGGCGCAGCATCAGCACCGCCCAGGCGACACCATAGGCGGCAACTTCGGCGGTGATCAGCCAGAATTGCCGGGTCGTCGCGGTTTCGCCGAGATCGTGGCGCAGCGCCTCGCGATAATGGACGAAACGCAGCGCCGCGAGCGCCGCGACGGTCGCCGTCCAGCCGGCGATGAACCCCGATCCGGCGACATCGCGGAGCAGCCAGACGACGCCGATGAGATTGAGGGTGACGAGGCCGATGTTGAAGGGAACGTTGCGGTTGAGCGCGCTCAGCTGCGCCGCGCGGACGCGGCCGAAGAAGGCGTCGCGGCCATGGCCAAAACCGAGCACCTGGCGCCAGCCGATCGGTGCGGTTGCTGGCGGCCGGAAGTGGAACGACATGCACGACTCCCGCGCCGCGACGGATGCGGCATCGATTTGGGAAACGGCGGATGTTGCGGGGGCTTAAGGATGTATCTGCTCCCCTCCCGCTTGCGGGAGGGGCTGGGGGTGG
>LJHX01000075.1:7500-21536 GCA_001295935.1 alpha proteobacterium AAP81b | reverse complement strand
GGGGGAGGAGAGCGTTGTCGCGCGGGCCTCCTCCCTGCAGGGGGAGGAGAATATGCCGGCGCATTCCCCCCTCAGCGCCAACGACCTCGCCCGCCACTACCCCGGCGACGTGCTCGTCACCGGTTTCGACATCATCTTCTTTTGGGTCGCCCGCATGATGATGCAGGGCATCCACTTCATGGACGGCGTACCGCCGTTCAAGACGGTCTATTGCCATGGCCTCGTCCGCGACGCCAAGGGCGCCAAGATGTCGAAATCCAAGGGCAATACTGTCGATCCCCTCGGCCTTATCGACAAATATGGCGCCGACGCGCTGCGCTTCACGCTGGTGGCGATGGAAACGCAAGGGCGCGACATCAAGCTCGATGAGAAGCGCATCGAGGGCTATCGCAACTTCGCCACCAAGCTGTGGAACGCCGCGCGCTTCGCGCAATCGAACGGTATCGGCGCGTCATCCGCCGGCGCGCCGCCGGCCGCCGCCCACCCGGTCAACCGCTGGATCATCGGCGAGGTCGCCACGACGGCGAAGGGCCTCGAAGCGGCGATCGCCGCCTTCCGCTTCGATGGCTATGCCGAGACGATCTACCAGTTCGTCTGGAACCGCTTCTGCGACTGGTATCTCGAACTCACGAAGCCGCTGCTCGCCGAAGGGGCGGATGCCGAGACCGCCGCCGAGACGCGCGCCGTCGCCGGCTGGGCATTGGACGCGATCCTCGTCATGCTCCACCCGGTGATGCCCTTCCTGACCGAGGAGCTGTGGCACAAGCTCGGCAGCCGCGACCACGACCTGATCCTGGCGCAATGGCCCGACAGCGACGCCATCCCGACCGACGCCGCGGCGAGCGCCGATATCGACTGGCTGATCGGGCTGGTCAGCGAGATTCGATCAGCAAGGACTGAGGTGAACGTTCCGCCCTCGGCCCGCACGGATATCATGATTCTGACCACACCCCGAGGCGGATATCGGCCGGGTGAGTATTCGATACCTGAGGCACTGATTGCGACTTTGGAGAGACATGGACTAGCTCTCAATAAGTTAGGCCGAATTGATCGAGCAATAATTCTTAACACGGGCCTCGAGGTTGATCTTCGTGAATGTCGAAGAAAGCCTTCTCAGCAAATCGAAGACGTGCGTCGGATGGGACCGCAGGTGATTTTCAATGATGTAACTTACATCATTCCAGTCGACGGTATCATCGATCTCGCCGCCGAGCGCGCCCGCCTCGAAAAGGCGCGCGCCCAGGCGATCAAGGAGCGCGACAGCCTCGCCGGCCGCCTCGCCTCGCCGGGCTTCACCGAAAAGGCCAAGCCCGAGGCGATCGAAAAGGCGCGCGAGGATCACGACGCCCGCGCCGCCGAGGCCGAGCGACTCGGCGCGGCGCTGGCGCGGCTGGGCTAGCGCCGATCCTCGTTACGGCGAGGATGGGGCATTCGATCGGGACGGACCGGCGGGCGGCGGCGCCGCCGCCGGCCGCGGCGTGCAGATGCGACGAAAAGGCGCCGCCATCGCGTCGCCGCCAACCGCCTGCCACGCTCATGGCAACATGAACGACACACAATCTTCGCGAAACCGCCACAGAACCTAAATGCCGCCGCAATGCCCCGCGGATTAACGAGCGGTAATGGCAAAACAGGCATGGCGCGCATTGGCGCGCCCTGCGCCGTGGGCGTGTTTCGGGGATGGCACCATGACGATTGTAGATCGCGCCGCTGTCGCGCGAGGTTTCGGCCAAGGTCACGACGCCGGCATGGCCGGCCGCGGCTGCCGGCCCGCTTTGATGTTGCTGCCCTGACCGCCCTTGCCCCGCCACCGGCGGCATTGCGCCTGTTTCCACCGCCCTTTGCCAATCCGCATTTCTCCTGAACCCAGCATCAAATCCCGGAGCCCGCTATGACCGTCTGGATCAATGAATTCCATTACGACAACGTTGCTGCCGACGTCGGCGAGTTCATCGAGGTCGCTGGCATCGCCGGAACCGATTTGAGCGGCTATTCGATCGTCCTCTACAACGGCAATGGCGGGGCGGTTTACGGCACCAGCCCCCTGTCGGGCATCATCGCCAACCAGCAGAACGGCTTTGGCACCGTATCCATTTCCTTCCCCACCAACGGCATCCAAAATGGTAGCCCGGATGGCATCGCCCTCGTCGGGCCGGGCAACACGCTCATCCAGTTCCTCAGCTATGAAGGCGTCTTCGTCGGCGTCGGCGGCGCCGCCAACGGCGTCCTCAGCACCGATATCGGCATCGCCGAGGCCGGCAACGAGATAGTCGGTTCTTCGCTGGTGCTGGTCGGTACGGGTTCGAACTATGGCAGCTTCACCTGGGCCAAAACCAACGACGACACCCCGGGCGCCGTCAACACCGGCCAGACTTTCGGCACACCCGGCACCAGCGCATCGCTCAGCGTTGCCGATGTCAGCATCACCGAAGGCGATGCCGGCACCAGCACGCTGACCTTCACCGTCGCCCGCTCCAACGACACGACCGCGTTCAGCGTCGATTACGCCACCGCCGATGGCACGGCCACCGCCGGCAGCGACTATCTGGCGACCTCAGGCACGCTGACCTTCGCCGCCGGCAACGGCCAGCTCAGCCAGCAGGTCAGCGTCACCATCAACGGCGATACCGACGTCGAAGCGAGCGAGACCTTCCTGCTCAACCTTGCCGGGATTGTCGGCGTGACGGGCACGACGACCTTCGCCGACAGCAGCGCCACCGGCACCATCACCAACGATGATGTCGCCCCGGCCGTCGTCACCCGGATCCACGAGATCCAGGGCACGGCGTTCTTCTCGCCGATCGTCGCCGCCGAAGGCATCACCAACTACAACCAGGCGACGACCGGCACCGTCACTGTCAAGGCGGTCGTCACCGCGATCGACAGCTTCGGCAGCGTCGCCGGCTTCTACCTGGCGGAAGAAGTCTCGGATTGGGACAACAACCCCTTCACCTCGGAAGGCATCTTCGTCCGCACCGCCGGCACGACGACCACCGGACTGACAGTCGGCGAGACGGTCACCGTTACGGCCAATGTGATGGAATATCAGGATTTCTCGAACCTGCCGCGGACCTTCCTGGTCAATCCGGTTATCGTCCAGGACAACAACAGTGTCGCGCTGCCGACGCTGGTGCTCGATGGCAGCCCCGGCAAGCGCATCCCCAATGCGACGCTGTCGAACGACAACCCCGACTTCAAGGACTCGGTCGACGACGTCGGCGACAGCTTCGACCCCGCCAATGACGCCCTCGACTTCTTCGAAACCATCGAAGGCATGCGCGTCACCATCACCAACATGGTGGTAGCCGATGGCTTTGTCGGCGGCAGCAACGACAATTTCGTCTTCTTCAACGCCTATTCGGCCGACAGCGCGGCGCCCGAGCGGATCAACAGCCGCGGCGGCTATACCATCACCGGCGACCCGCAATTTTACCCGGTCAACACCGCCAGCGCCGCCGACGATGTGGCGAACGGTGGTCGCACCAACACCGATGGTATCGTCAACCCCGACATCCTCGAACTCGATTTCGGCAATGTCGGCCGCGGCGGTGCCTCGGCCTTCGACCAGCATCTGACCATGGGCGACAGCCTCGGCGATGTCACCGGCATCATCGATTTCGACTTCGGCGCGACGAAATTCTACGTTACCGACGCGCTTGATGCGACCAAGGTCGCGGCGCTCGACGACACCACGCCGGTACAGGAAGTGACGACGCTGACCGCCGACGCGCGCAGCTTGCGCTTCGCCACCTTCAACGTCGAGAACCTATCGCCGGTCGGCACCACCTTCTCGACCAACAATGGTGTCGAGATCACCACCCAGGCCAAGTTCGACCTGCTGGCGCAGCACATCGACGTCAACCTCGACGCGCCCGACATCATCGCCATCCAGGAAGTCCAGGACAACAATGGCGTCGGCGCCGGCGGCACCGATGCGACGCAGACCTGGGAAGCGCTGGTCGCCGCGGTCAACCTCGCCACCGGCAAGGTCTATCAGTGGGTCGATGAAGCCCCGGTGCTCGCCAATGACGTCGGCGGCGCCCCCGGCGCCAACATCCGCGTCGGCTTCCTCTACGACACGGCGCGCGTGCAGCTCGGCGACCTTGCCGCCGACGCCAGCCTCGCCGATCGCCGCAAATACACCGATCGCATCGGCGACGGCGTCCGCGACTCGGGCGACCTGATCGCCGTCGATGACTCGATGGTCAGCGGCATCACGCCGGGCGATTGGGTCGGCACGCGTCGCAGCCTCGTCGGCGAGTTCAATTTCAACGGTCAGAAGATCTTCGCCTTCAACAGCCACCTGCCCTCGAAGGGCGGTTCGGGCGACTTCTTCCAGCTGAACCAGGACAACAGCAGCGGCAATCCCGCCAACGGCGGCTGGGAGTCGCGGGTGCGGCTCGCCGAGGACGTCTGGTCGGTGCAGAACCTCGTCTCGACGACGATCACCGACGGCCGGGTGATTTCGGGCGGCGACTTCAACGAATTCTGGTTCTATCGCCCGCTCGAAGTGCTGACCGGCTATGCCACCGCCGATCTGTCGGCCGCCGGCACCGCCCGCGTCGGCGGCACCCGCTATGTCAACCTCATGGTCGACAAGCTCGCCGTCAACGAGCGCTATTCCTACGACTTCGACGGCCGCAGCCAGGCGCTCGACGGCCTGATCGCCGACCAGGCGCTCGCCGCGGTCGCCGAGTACGACTCGGTCCACATCAACACCGGCTTCAACGAGCGCAGCGGCGCGGTGAACCCGGCGTCGTCGGACCACGATCCGAGCCTTGCCCGCTTCAACCTGCGCAGCTTCGGCGAGCGCATCAATGGCACCACCGGCAATGACACCATCGACGGCGAAGGCGGCAACGACACGCTTAGCGGCGGTGCCGGCAACGACAGCCTGATCGGCGGCGCCGGCAGCGACCGGGTGGTCTTCAGCGGCGCCCGCGCCGGCTACCAGATCACCAACAACGGCACGGTCGTCACCGACATCAACCTCGCCGACGGCAACGACGGCACCGACACTCTTACTGGCATCGAGTTCCTTGCGTTCAGCGATCAAACGGTAACGACGGAGAGCCTTGTGACCTATACCCTGCAACTGCTGCATCTTTCCGACGGCGAGGCCGGCCTGCTCGCGCCGACGACAGCACCGCTGCTCGCCGCGCTGTTCGACAGGTTCGAGGACCAGTATGCCAACTCGATCACCATCGCCGGCGGCGATACCTATATTCCGGGGCCGTTCCTGGCGGCCGGTACCGATCCGTCGCTGAGCCCGGTGCTCAATGCCGTCGCCGGGGCGAGCTTCGCCGCCGGCGCGCTGGCGCCGATCGCCGCGGTCGATACCGCCATCCACAACATCATCGGCGTCGAAGTCTCGGGCATCGGCAACCATGAATGGGATCTCGGCTCGAACGTCTATTCGGCGTCGATCACCCCGGCCGCCGGCTGGGTCGGCGCCAATTATGCCTCGCTGACCGCCAACCTCAATTTCAACCCCGGCGGCGGCATCCCCGCCGACGCCATCAACAGTCGCTTCACCCAGACTGTCGGCACCGGCTTGCTCACCAATGAAGAAGCCTCCGACCTCAAGGGCCGGGTCGCGCCGTCTGCCGTGATCTACGAAGGCGGCCAGCCGATCGGCTTCGTCGGCGTCACCACCCAGGTGCTCGAAGCGATCTCGTCGCCGACCAGCGCCGAAGTCATCGGCTTCCCCTTCGGCCCCGGGCCGAACGGCGAGATCGACAACATGGTGCTGCTGGCGAGCCAGCTGCAGCCGGTGATCGACGACCTGCGCAATCAGGGTGTCAACAAGATCGTGTTGCTGAGCCACCTGCAGCTGCTCAACAACGAAAAGACGCTGGCGACTCTGCTCAAGGGCGTCGACATCATTCTTGCTGCCGGTTCGAACACCCGTCTCGGCGATGCCAATGATACCGCCGTTGCCTTCCCCGGCCATGCCGCGAATTTCGCCGACACCTATCCGCTGGTGCTCAATGACGCCGATGGCAAAACGACGCTGATCGTCAACACCGACAATGAATACACCTATATGGGCCGCCTCGTCGTCGACTTCGACGCCGCCGGCGAAATCATCCTGTCGAGCCTCGCCGCCAACACCGCGATCAACGGCGCCTATGCCGCGACAGTCCAGAACGTCGCTGCCGCCTATGGCGTCAACGCGGCCGATGTCTACACCAGCGACGCCTTCGGCGCCGGCACCAAGGCGACCCGCGTCAAGGCGCTGACCGATGCGGTCAACACCGTCATCCAGGTCAAGGACGGCAATGTCTTCGGCTATTCGAACGTCTATCTCGAAGGCGACCGCACCGCGGTTCGCACCGAGGAATCGAACCTTGGCAACGTCACCGCCGATGCCAATGCCGATGCGCTGCGCGATACGCTCGGCCTTGGCGCGTCGGACTTTGTAATCAGCATCAAGAACGGCGGCGGCATCCGCGCCCAGATCGGCTCGCTTGCCAACAACCCCGATGGCACCGTCACCAAGGTCGGCCCGGGCACCGTCAGCCAGCTCGACGTCGAAAATTCGCTGCGCTTCGACAACGCGCTGATGGTGTTCGATACCACCGCCCAGGGCATCAAGGCGATCCTCGAGCACAGCGTCTCGCAGACGGCGCCGGGCGCGACGCCGGGCCGCTTCGGCCAGATCGGCGGCATCTCCTTCTCGTTCAATCCGACCGCGCCGGTCGGCAGCCGCGTCAGCGACATCGCGATCATCAACGAAGACAACCAGATCATCGCGACGCTCTACGACAATGGCGTGCTGCAGGCGGGCGTGCCGGCCGTGATCAAGGCGGTGACGCTCAACTTCCTCGCCAATGGCGGCGACAGCTATCCGATCAAGGCCAATGGCGAGAACTTCCGTTTCCTGCTCAACGACGGCACGCTTGGCCCGATCCTCGACGAATCGCTGAACTTCGAATCGGCGCGGCCGGCCAATGCGCTCGGCGAAATCCGCGCGCTGCAGGAATATTTCGGTGAGCGCTATGCGACACCGGAAACCGCGTTCAACCAGGCCGATACCCCGGTCTCGGGCGACCTGCGCATCCAGAACACCAGCGCTCGCACCGATACCGTGCTTGCCGCCGATTATTTCCTGAACGGCAACGGCCTCGCCAACAATGTCGTCGGCAACAACGGCGATAATGTGCTTCAGGGCTTTGGCGGCAACGACAACATCAACGGCAGGGGCGGCAACGACACGGCGGTCTATGCCGGCGCCTGGGTCGGCTACGACGTCAGCAACGGCGGCACGACGGTCACCGACATCGATGCCGGCAACGGCAATGACGGCACCGACACGCTGAACAGTGTCGAGCAGCTTCGCTTCAACGGCGTTACCGTCACCGCGGCCGCCGCCGTCAACGACGCGCCGATCGGCGTCAACGACAACAATGCCGGCGATGGCCTGGTCGAGGACGGTGACAGCAGCGCCGTCGGCAATGTGCTGACCAACGATACCGACGCCGATGCGGCGCTCGGCCTTGGTGAAACCAAGACGGTCACCGGCGCGCGTAGCGGCATCGAGGCCGCCGGCGGGGCGCTCGCCGCCGTTGCCGGCGCGACGATCATCAATGGCACCTATGGCCAGCTGACGATCAACGCCGATGGCAGCTACAGCTACGCCCTCGACAACGCCCGCGCCGCCACCCAGGCGCTGCAGGCCGGCCAGACTGCGACCGAAAGCTTTACCTATCGCGTCGCCGATGCCCATGGCCTCTCCGATACGGCGCAGCTCGATCTCACCATCGCCGGCAGCTACGATGCTGGCGACGCGCTCACCGGCACCGACAGTGCCGAAACGATCAACGGCAGCAATGTTGGCGAGATGATCAACGGCCTCGGCGGCAACGACACGCTGAACGGCAACGACGGCAACGACACGCTCAATGGCGGCGCCGGCGCCGACCAACTCAACGGCGGCAATGGCAGCGACACCGCCAGCTACGCCGACGCCGCTGCCGGCGTCACCGTCAACCTCGCCCAGCGCGGGCTTGGCGGCGAAGCCACCGGCGACACCTACAACAGCATCGAGAACCTCGAAGGCTCGGCGTTCGGTGACAATCTGACCGGCAACACCGGCGACAATATCGTCGATGGCGGCGCCGGCAACGACGTCCTGCTCGGCGCGCGCGGCAACGACACGCTGGTCGGCGGCGCCGGCAACGACGTGCTGCAGGGCGGCGTCGGCGCCGATACCTTCCTGTTCGACAGCGTCAGCAACGGCGCCATCGACGTGATCAGCGATTTCCAGATCGGCGGCGGCGACTCGATCGCCTTCGGCGCCGGCGTCACTGTCACGGCGGTGCGGGTCGGGTTCACCACCACCGACGAGTTCGTCAACGGCTTCGACGTCAACAACGGCGCGGGTTCGCTCGACCTGGTGCTGACGCTGAGCCAGGGTGGCAACACCCAGACGGTCCACATCCTCGATGCCTATGGCTTCGGCTCGAACGCCTTCTGGGTCGGTGAACTCGGTCTCGGCCTGACCTATCCGCGGCCGCTGCCGGGTACCGGCGAGCTCGTCGACATCGCCTGATCCAGCGACCGGGCGCGCGCGACCCGACCGCCGCGGCCCCGAGCGATCGGCGCCGCGGCAACGGACCCGCCGCGATGGCAAGACAACGGCCGGGGCGCTCGATGCCCCGGCCGTTGTTCTTTCGGCCGGTAAGATCGCCGCACGCCCTCGCCACTGACATCATGCTGTAACGTGAATTTGCGTTAACGCCGGCGGGCGGCGGGTCTGCCGATCTCTTCATTGCCGGCCGGACGCCATGGGGGCGGATCGTCGCCGGCGCCACATCATGGACAGGGGAACAACCATGGCTCTGCAAGCGGGATCGATCGCCTTCACCGGCTATAACGCCGACGGCAACGACAATCTGGCCTTTGTCGCGCTCGAAGCGCTGGCGTCGGGCACGACGATCTATTTCACCGACAATGAGTGGAATGGCACCGGCTGGGCCGATTTCAATGAAAGCCAGTACAGCCTGACGCTGACGAGCAACGTCAGCGCCGGCTCGATCGTCCGCATCGACACCATCAACAATGCCTCGCCGACCAGCAACGCCGGCACCGTCGCCTACAACAGTGCCGGCGGCACCAACCGCGGCATGTCGAGCGATGGCGACACCATTTATGCCTATCTCGCCGTTGCCGCGACGCCGCTGGTGCCGACGACCTTCCTCGCCGCCGTCACCGGCCTCGGCTTCACCGTCGCCGGCGGCGTGCTGACCGGCACCGGCCTCGTCGCCGGCAGCACCGCCGTCGACCTTTCGACGCTGGTCGCCGGCGTCGACATCGCCGCCTTCAACGGCGCGCGCGACAGCCAATCGAGCTTCGGCGCCTATGCCGCCATCATCAATACCGCCGCCAACTGGAACTTCCAGAATGCCAGCGGCGACCAGTCGGCCGACGGCACCGCGCCCGACGCCCCCTTCGCCACCACCGCCTTCACCCTGGCGAGCGGCGGCGAAAACCAGGCGATCGCGATCTCGCCGGGCACGCTCGCCCAGAACGAAGGCAATTCGGGCAGCACGGCCTACAGCTTCACCGTCACCCGCAGCGGCGGCACCACCGGCCAGCTCGATTTCACCGGCACGGTCGCGCTCAATGGCGCCACCGCGGCGGATTTCGTCGGCGGCACGGCGCCGACCAGCTTCTCGGGCAGCATCCTTGCCGGCGCGACGACCGCTACCGTTACCGTCAACGTCGCCGGCGATACGACGGTGGAGGCCAATGAAGGCTTCAGCCTGACGCTGACCACGGCCAGCAACGCCACTGCCGGCGTCACCAGCGCCACCGTCAACAGCGGCGCCGCGACTGCCACCGCCACCATCACCAACGATGATTTCGCCGTGCCCGCGCTCACCGCCGGCGATATCGCCTTCACCGGCTTCAACGCCGACGGCAATGACAACATCGCCTTTGTCGCGCTGAAGGCGATCAACGCCGGCGAAACGATCTTCTTCACCGACAATGAGTGGCAGGGCGCCAGCTTCAACAGCGGCGAGAGCGTCTTCCAATGGACGGCCTCGGGCGCCGTCGCCGCCGGCACCGTCGTCACCATCGACAATGTCGGCGCCGGTACCGCAACCAGCAACCTCGGCACGGTCGTCTTCAACGACGCCAGCAACCGCGGCCTCGCCGCCGGCAGCGACATCGTCTACGCCTATGTCGCCGCGACGCCGTCGTCGACGCCGACCTTCCTCGCCGCCGTCACCAACGACAGTCTGGAAATCGCCGGCAACGTTTCGAACACCCCCGGCGACTCCGATTACGCCACCGCCACCGGCACCGGCCTCGCCATCGGAGCCACCGCCATCGCTCTGGCCAGCAGCACCGACATCGGCGCCTATACCGGCGGTCGCGCCAACCAGAGCAGCTTCTCGGCCTATGCCGCTGCGGTCAACACCGTCGGCAACTGGACGGTGCAGCAGGGCAGCGGCGACCAGTCGATCGACGGCACCACCCCCGATGTGCCCTTCAGCACCAGCGCCTTCACCCTGGCGCCCGCCGGCCAGACCATCGGCTTCGCGGCGAACTCGCTCAACGTCTCGCGCCCCGAGGGTGACAGCGCGCCGCGCAGCATCACCTTCACCGTCACCCGCGCCGGCGGCACCTCGGGCCAGGTCGATTTCACCGGCACGATCGGCGCCGGCACGACCGACGCCGCCGACTTCGGCGGCACCCTGCCGACGACGTTCAGCGGCAGCATCGCCGCCGGCCAGACCAACGGCACCGTCACCGTCACTTTCACCGGCGACACCACGATCGAAACCAACGAAGCCTTCAGCCTGACCCTGACCGGCGGCACCAACAGCCTGTTCGCCGCCGTCACCGTCAACGGCGCCACGGCCACCGCGAACGCCACCATCGTCAACGACGATGCGACGCTCGCCATCGGCGGCATCAATGTCTACGAAGCCGGCGCCTCGCTCGCCGGCAGCACGACGACGCCGACCGCGACCAACGACGTCGTCCTCGTCCGCCTCGGCTCGATCCAGGGCAGTGTCGCCGGCGCCGAGAGCGTCGCCTATGAGAATGGCAAGGTCTATGCGACCAACCTCGCCGGCAACGCCATCAACGTCCACCGCGTCAACGCCGATGGCACGCTCAGCAACGAAGCGCCCATCCTGCTCGCTGGCCTGCCGTCCTTCCTGCTGAACGGCGGCGTCAACAGCGTCGACGTCAAGAACGGCATCATTGCCGTCGGCTATGAAAACAGCGTCGCCAACCAGCCGGGCCGCGTGGCGCTGTTCAACGCCGCCGACAACAGCCTGATCAAGACCATCGAGGTCGGCGTGCTGCCCGACGATGTCACCTTCACCCCCGATGGCAGCAAGCTGCTCGTCGCCAATGAAGCCGAGGATCGCACCTCCAACGGCAGCGTCAGCATCATCGACCTGTCGGGCGGCGCCGCCAACGCCTTTGTCAGCAATACCATCGGCTTCGCCTCCTTGAACGGCGCTGAAGCCGTCCTGCGCGATCGCGGCATCCAGGTCTTCCCCGGCCAGACCGCTGCCAACGATATCGAGCCCGAGTACATCACCGTCTCGGCCGATGGCACCCGCGCCTATGTCACCCTGCAGGAAGTCAACGGCGTCGCGGTCATCGATCTGACCAACCCCGCCGCCGACCGCCCGATCGCCATCCAGGCGCTCGGCACCGTCGACTTCAGCCTGCCCGGCAATGCCGTCGATGTCAGCGACCAGGACAATGGCAGCGGCGGCGCGGCGATCAACATCCGCAACGTGCCGGTGCAGGGCCTGATCCAGCCCGATGCCATCGCGTCCTTCGATGTCGGCGGCATCACCTATTTCGTCACCGCCAATGAAGGCGATTCGCGCGCCACCGGCCCCTCCGACCTCGGCCGCTTCAGCGCCAGCAGCTATGTCCTCGATCCGACCATTTTCCCCAATGCCGCGGCGCTCAAGGCCAATGCCAACCTCGGCCGCCTCAATGTGCTGACCAATGTCGGTGACACCGATGGCGATGGCGACATCGACGTCATCCACACCATCGGCGGCCGTGGCATCTCGATCTTCCGCCAGAACGCCGATGGCACCATCACCAAGGTCCGCGAAACCGGCGGCGAGTTCGAAGCGATCACCGCGGCGCTGGTGCCGGGCTCGTTCAACTCGAACCAGAGCGTCACCGGCTTCGACGGCCGCTCGGACGACAAGGGGCCCGAGCCCGAAGGCGTCAGCATCGGCGTCGTCGGCGGCCGTACCTATGCCTTTGTCGGCCTCGAGCGCGTCGGCGGTTACATGGTCTATGACGTCACCGACCCGGCCAACGCGAGCTTCGTCAGCTATCGTGCGCAGACGGCGCAGGACCTGGGCCCTGAGACGAGCGCCTTCGTCTCGGCCGCCAACAGCCCGACCGGCCAGGCGCTGCTGATCTCCGCCCAGGAAATCAGCAACACCGTCACCCTCTATTCGATCCAGACCCAGTCCGCCGGCGACGACAGCATCAACGGCGGTGCCGACGGCGAGACCTGGAACGGCCGCGGTGGCAACGACACGATCAATGGCAATGGCGGCAACGACACGCTGATCGGCGGCGCCGGCGCCGACAGCCTCAACGGCGGCGATGGTATCGACACGGCCAGCTATGCCGACGCCGGCGCCGGCGTCAGCATCAACCTGGCAGTCGGTGGCACCGGCGGCGATGCCAGCGGCGATCGCTTCAGCAACATCGAAAACGCCATCGGCTCGGCCTTCGGCGACAGCCTGACCGGCAGCGCCAGCGCCAATCGGATCGACGGCGGCGCCGGCAACGATGTCGTGCTCGGCGCGCGCGGCAATGACACGCTGGTCGGCGGTGCCGGCGACGACGTGCTGCAGGGTGGCCTCGATGCCGATACCTTCCTGTTCAGCAGCGTCAGCAATGGCGCGGTCGATGTCGTCACCGACTTCCAGATCGCCGCGGGCGACGTCATCAGCTTCGGCGCCGGCGTCACCGTCACCGGTGTGCAGATCGGCTTCGACACCACCGGCGCCACCGTCAACGGCTTCGCCGTCGACAACAGCGCCCGCGCCCTCGATCTGGTGCTGACGCTCACCCAGGGTGGCAACACCCAGACGGTGAAGATCCTCGATGCCTATGGCTTCGGCTCGAACGCTTATTGGGAAGGCGTGCTCGGCCTCGACCTGACCTATGCGCGTCCGCTGCCGGGCACCGGCGAGATCGTCGCCATCGCCTGATCGGCATTGCCACCGAATGGCGAAGGGGCGTCGGGCAACCGGCGCCCCTTTTCCTGTGTGGACGCGGCAGTGACAATGGCCGTCGGCGGCCAGGGGGCTCCGCCCCCCGCCGCGGACCTGCTTTCTCGCATCAACCGCCGGCGATATGGCCGAGCATGATGGCGGCAATTGCCGCGCCATGCGTGTCCTGCAGGAAATGCCCGGCATCAGGGAGGAGGTCGAAGCTCGCTTGGGGGAAGCGTGCCGCCCAGGCGCGGCCCCAATCGGCGGTGAAGACATCGTCGGCGCCGCCCCAGACGAAGTGGATCGGCTTGGTCCAGCCGGCGAGCTGCGCGAAGATCGCCGCCTGGCGCGCCGCGGCGCCGCCTTCGGGATTGACGAACGGCAGGCTGAGCGGGAAGCGGCGCGCGCCGGTGAGGCCGGCATTGCCGAGCCCGGCAAAGGGCGCGTCATAGCCAGCGCGGGTCGCCGCGGCGGCGGCAGGCAGCTGAGGGAAGTGGCGATCGCGGACGATTCCCGAAATGGCCGCCGCATCCATGTTGCCGAGCGCCACCTGCATGAACCAGCCGATGGTTAGCGGATCAGGGAGCATTTCGGCAAACAGCCCGCCCGGGTTCCAGCCGGCATTCCAGCGGCGGATCGCCGGGGTATATTCGAAGCCGTCGTGGTGCAGCCAGGTGTTCATGACGACGATGCGATCGAAACGCTCGGGGGCGTCGGCAACCTGGGCGAGGCCGATCGGGCCGCCCCAGTCCTGAACGAAGATCGTCGCGTTCTGGAGGTCGAGGGCGGCAACGAGCGCGGCGTGTGCGG
>LJHX01000074.1 GCA_001295935.1 alpha proteobacterium AAP81b | reverse complement strand
CGACGCTGCCACGGCGCAAAAGCGCCCCGCCGCGAAGCGGTCGCCCGAAGGGCGATGATGGCGATTCAACAGTCGTGAAAGCCGCTCTAGCGCCAGCGATACTCCCACAGCGCGATCGGCGCGTCCTTGTAGCGTGCCATGAGAAAATGGCGGAACCCGCAGCGCAGCGCCACGGCGACGCTGGCGTCATTATCGGGGGCGATCATCGCGACACAGCGGCGGAAGCGCCCGGCGCCCCAGCCGAGCGCCGCCGTCACCGCCTCGGTGGCAAAGCCCTGGCCGTGCGCCGCGGTGGCCAGGCTCCAGCCGATCTCGGGATCGCCGGCAAAGCCATCGACCCCGGTGCGATGCGCGTCGAGAAAGCCGACATCGCCGATATAGGCGTCGCTATCGGCGCGGCGCACTGCCCAGAAGCCATAGCCGAGCAGGCTCCACGACCCCGCATAGCGCAGCAGCCGCGCCCAGCTTTCCTCCTCGCTCGACGGCACGCCGCCGAGGAAGCGCACCACCGCGGGATCGCCCCACATCGCCTTCATCGCATCGAAATCCTCGACACGGTGCGGCTGCAGGCTCAAACGTGGCGTGGCGAGCGAAATCGTCATTGCGCCGCCAGCCTAGGCGGGGTGGCGATGACAGGCAAAGAATGAGTTGATGATAACCAACATTCTGCCGCCAGGCGTCCGGCGTGCTCATGAACGCGATCTTGCCCTCCTCGCCGCGATCGAAGACGCCGCTGGCGAGATGTTCGCCGGCACCAGTGCCGCCGCCGACATGACGCTGACGACGACGCCGATCGACGTCCATGCCGCGGCCTGCGCGCGCGGCAGCCTGTGGGTGGCGGTCGACGGCGACGACGCGCCGCTCGGTTTCCTGCTCGCCGAACCCGTCGATACCTGGCTGCACATCCTCGAGCTCGACGTTCACCCCGACGCCCAGGGTCGCGGACTCGGCGCGGCGTTGATCGCGGCCGCCGGCGCCGCGGCGGGCGATTTCGGTTGCGACCGGCTGTCGCTGACGACCTTCATCGACATCCCATGGAACGCGCCCTGGTACCGCCGCCTCGGCTTCGCCGAGATCGCCGCCGCCGACCAGCCCGATTGGCTGCGGGGCATCCTGCGCCGCGAGGCCGAGACCGGCCTCGACCCCGCCAATCGCTGCGCGATGCTTTGGTGGCTGTGATGTCCGCCGCGACCGACCGCGACCGCCTGGCAGCCTGGGCGGCACCGCGCGGGCTGATCGTCACCGGCGCGCTGCAACCGCTGTCGGGCGGCATCGCCAACCGTAACGAACGGATCGACCTTGCCAGCGGTCCCGCCGTGCTGCGCCGGCCGCCTCCCGGCGTGCTGGCGGCGGGCGCCTCGGACATGGCGCGCGAATGGAAGGTCGTCTCGGCGCTGGCGCCGTACCTGCCGCTGGTGCCGCGCGCGCTGGCCTTCTGCGACGACCCCGCCGTGCTCGGCACGCCCTTCCTGCTGCTCGAATGGCGGCCAGGGGTGGCGATCGCTGCCAGCCTGCCGCCGGGCGCCGACGCGGGCGGGCTGCTCGATACCACCCTGGCAGCAATGGTCGGCTTGCACGCCCTCGATCCCGCCGCCGTCGGGCTCGGCGATCTCGGCAAGCCCGAGGGCTTTCACGCCCGCCAGCTCAAGGGCTGGACGGCGCGCGCCGCGGCGGTGTGGCCCGAAGGGATGCCGGCGGCGGCGACCGCGCTGGTCGAGCGGCTGACGGCGGCAATCCCGCCCGAACATGGCGCGCCGGTGCTGCTCCACATGGACCTGAAGCCCGACAATCTGCTCGTCGACCCCGCCAGCCTCGCCCCCCGCGCGATGATCGACTGGGACATGGCGACCCGCGGCCCGCGCGGCTTCGACCTTGCCGTGCTGCTGTCCTACTGGATCGAGCCCGGCGACCCGCCGGCGACCCATGCTCTGCAGGCAGTGCCGTCGCTGGCTCCAGGCGCGCCGTCCCGCGCCGACGTCGTCGCCCGCTATCGGACGCTCGGCGGCGGCGATCCCGGGCCGCTGGCCTGGCCGCTGGCGCTGGCGCGGCTGCGGCTGGCGGTCGCCTGGCTGCAGCTCTATCGCAAATGGCAGCGCGGCGAGGTGGTCGGCGACCGCTATGCCGGCTTCGAACCGCTGGCGCTGGCAGTCCTTGCCCATGCCCTCGACCAATTCGGAAGCGAACCATGACCGATTTCAGCCTGCCCCCGGCGACCGTCGACCTCGCCGCGCGCGTCCGCCGCTTCGTCATTGACAAGATCATCCCCTTCGAGCGCGATCCGCGACTGACCGCGCATGGCCCCAATGACGAGCTGCGCGCCGAACTCGTCGAACTGGCGCGCGACGAGGGCCTGCTCACCCCGCAGGCGCCGGTGGCGCTGGGCGGCCTCGGTTTCGATCACGAGACCCAGGCGGCGGTGTTCGAAGCCGCCGGCTGGTCGACGCTCGGCCCTGTCGCGATGAACTGCGCGGCGCCCGACGAGGGCAATATGTACCTGCTCGGCCGCATCGCCCGGCCCGACCAGATCGAGCAGTATCTCCGCCCGATGATCGCCGGCGAGCGCCGCTCGGTGTTCGCGATGACCGAGCCGGGCGGGGCCGGTTCCGATCCGGCGCAGCTGAAGACCACCGCGGTCTTCAACGGCAATGATTATGAGATTTCCGGACTGAAATGGCTGATCACCGGCGCCAATGGCGCCAGGACCTGGATCATCATGGCGCGCGTGCCGGAAAATCCGCACGGTCCTTCCGGCCCGACGCTGTTCCTCTGCGAAGGCGACACCCCCGGCATCCACATCGAGCGGATCATGGATTCGATGGACCGCAACTATGTCGAAGGCCATGCCGTGGTGCGCTTCGACGGGCTGCGGCTGGGGCCGACGCAGGTGCTCGGCGAGGTCGGCAGCGCGCTGCGCTATGCCCAGATGCGGCTGGCGCCGGCGCGGCTGACGCATTGCATGCGCTGGCTCGGCGCCGCGGCGCGCTGCCAGCAGATCGCCCTCGACCATGCGCGCGAGCGCACCGCCTTCGGCAAGGCGCTGATCGAGCATCAGGGGGTCAACTTCATGCTCGCCGACAATGAGATCGCCATGCACCAATGCCGGCTGGCAATCCGTCACACCGCCTGGCTGCTGGATCGGGAGGTAAGGGCTCGCCACGAAAGCTCGATCGTCAAGGCGTTCGTCTCGGAGGAACTGTTCAAGGTCGCCGACCGCTGCGTGCAGATCCTGGGCGGCATCGGCGTCACCAGCGAAACCGTCGTCGAGATGATCTTCCGCGACATGCGCGGTTTCCGCCTCTACGACGGCCCGACCGAGGTCCATAAGTTCGCCATTGCGACGCAGCTGATGCGCACCGGCACGGCTTTCGCCTCGCCGACGTGACGGGAGACGAGCCATGACGCTGCAATGGCAGGGCAAGTATCTCGAGGTCCATAAGGAAGGCACCTGGGAGTATGCCGCGCGCACCCGCAGCATCGGCGCCGCGGTCATCCTCGCCATCACCGAAGCGCGCGAGATCGTCCTCGTCGAACAATATCGCGTGCCGCATCACGCGCGCACCATCGAACTCCCCGCCGGCCTGATCGGCGACACCGGCGAGGGCGACAGCGTGGCAGCGGCGGCGGCGCGCGAACTCGCCGAGGAAACCGGCTTCGAGGCGGCCGAGGTCGAGGATCTCGGGCGCTTCGCGACGTCGGCGGGAATGACGTCGGAAGTCTTCAACCTCGTCCGGGCGCGCGGCCTCACCCGCACCGGCCCCGGCGGCGGCGTCGATAATGAAGACATCACCACGCACATCGTGCCGCTCGCCGACCTGCCGGCTTTCCTTGCCGCCAAACGCCGCGAGGGCTGCGTCATCGATTGCCGGCTGGTGATCGGAATGGACCTGATTCCCCGCGATTAACGGCGTTTTGCCCCTTGCACCGAACGAACGTGTCGGCATGACATCGATCGGGAAGCGCAAGGGGGCCGGGCGTGACAGCGTTGATCGGATTGTTGTTGCTGGCGGGCACCGCGGCGCCGGATGTCGACCAGCTGGCCCGCGATTTCGGCGCACGGCCGGCGGCGCAGCAGGTCCGGCTGTCGCCCGACGGCACGAAGATCGTCTATCTCGCCGCCAGCGGTGATCTCGGCACCACCGCGATCGTCGCCGAACTCGCCACCGGCAAGACGACCGCGATCCTGGCCAGCCAGGGAAAGCTCACGCTGCGCGGCTGCAATTGGAAAACCGATGCGCGGCTGATCTGCCGAGTGACGCGCATCGGGACGGTGCAGGGCGACAATTACGGGCTGGTCCGCACGATCGCCGTCGACGCCGACGGCAGCGCGGCGATGGAGCTCGGCACCTATTTGAACGGCGGCGGCTTCTCGACGGGGAGCGTTCTCGACGAACTCCATGACGATCCCGACCATGTGCTGTGGGATGGCGCCGGCGTCGGCAAGCTCGATGTCCGGACCAACAAATTCAGACGTGGGGCATGGCCGTCCGGCAACATGACTTTCGGCTTCGATTCGGACAATCATGGCGAGCTGCGCCATCGTCTCCAGGCCGACCGCGATCCCAACGGCTATGTTCGCGACTTTGTCATCCACCAGATCAAGGCGCGCGACGGCCAATGGGTAACGGCGGGACGGAGCCCGATCAGCGGCGTTCCGCAGTTCGATTTCCTCGGCTTCGATGGCGACGCCAACGGCTTCTATTGCCTGAAGCCCGTCGACGGCCGCCAGGCGCTTTTCCATGTCAGCGCCGATGCCCGGCTGGCCGGCAGCCTCGTCTTCAAACACGCCGATGTCGATGTCGACGGCGTGCTGCGGATCGGCAAATACAACCGCCCCGTGGCAGCAACCTATACCACCGACGTCGACAAGCTCGCCTATTTTGAGCCGGCGCTGGAAAAGCGCAGTTCCGCCCTCACCGCCGCGCTGCCCGGCAAGCCGCCCGTCTACATCCTCGATGAAAGCTGGGATGGTCGCTACAATCTGATCTTCGCCGGCGGCATCACCGACCCCGGCACCTATCATCGCTTCGATACCCAGACCCGGCAGCTCGCCGAACTCGTCAAGCTGCGTCCGGCGCTTGAACGCTATCGCTTCGCTCCCGAACGCCGCGTCACCTATCCCGCCGCCGACGGAACGCCGGTACCCGCCTATCTGACCTTGCCGCCCGGCGTCACCGACCCCCGCGGCCTGCCGGCGATCGTCATGCCGCACGGCGGCCCTTCGGCGCGCGACCAGCTCGGCTTCGACTGGATGGCGCAATTCTACGCCCAGCTCGGCTATGCCGTGCTCAAGCCCAATTACCGCGGCTCGGCGGGCTATGGCGCCGCCTGGTACAATGGCAATGGCTTCAAGAGCTGGAAAACGGCGATCGCGGATATCGCCGATGGCGCGCGCTGGCTGACGGCGTCGGGCATCGCCGATCCCAGGAAACTGGTCGCCGTCGGCTGGAGCTATGGCGGCTACGCCGTGCTGCAGACGGCGGCGACGCGCCCCGGGCTGTTTCGCGCCGTCGTCGCGGTGGCGCCGGTTACCGACCTTACCTTGCTCATCAAGGACTATCGATCTTATTCCAACGGCTTGCTGCTGGCGCGCGAGTTCAAGGCAGGCGACGATCTGGGCGAAGGTTCGCCGGCGCGTCACGCCGACCGGATCGACGCGCCGGTACTGATCTACCAGGGCGACAAGGACCTGAATGTCGAGCCCGAGCACGCCAAAAAGCTGGACGAGGCACTGACCAGGGCCGGCAAGCCGCATCGCCTGGTGATGTTTCCCGGCGCTGACCACCAGATCGACGACAGCAACGCCCGCGCCCGGATGCTGCGCGAAAGCGCGGCATTTCTGGCGGACGCCATCGGCAAATAGGGCTCAGCCAAGGTCGAGGCCCGTCGCCGCGGCGAGGGCACGCAGCGCCTGGGCTTCGCTCGTCACCTTGATTGCCGACATGCCGAGCGCGGCGGCGGGTTTGCAGTTGATGCCGAGGTCGTCGAGATAGACGCAGTGCGCCGGCGCGACGCCGAGGCGCTCGCACATCAGCATGTAGATGCGCGGGTCAGGCTTACGCAGGCCGACTTTCGAGCTTTCGATGACAATCTCGAACAGGCCGAGGACGTCATGGACGCCGGCGGCGGTGACGGGGTCGCGGTCGCCGCTGATATTGTTGGTGATGCAGCCGACGCGGAAGCGTGCCTTGCACGCCTTGAGCGCCGCGACCATCCCCGGCCGCAGGTCGCCTGCGAGCAGCGGCAGGATGGCGCTGCCCCGCACTGGATGCCCCTGCGCCGTCGCTTCGGCGAGGAACAGCGCGTCGAAGCCTTCGACGTCGATCTCGCTGCGTTCGAGCCTGGCCCAGGCATTGTCGTCGGGGTTGGTGGCGTTGACCTGGCGGATCAGCCCCGCCGGCAGGCCCTGCTCGGCCTCGTAGCGCGCAAAGGCCTCGAAGGGGGACGACGTCATCACTCCGCCGAAGTCGAAGATCACCGCCCGAATGTCGGCCATCATACGCCCCCCGCGGTGCGCACCGCATCGGCCGCCGACAGCACTTCCCATGCCGCCTGGACGGCGCGAAAACGCTTCGCCGCCTCGTCGCCGGTGCCGGCGACGTCGGGGTGGCTGGCCTTGGCGGCCTGGCGCCATGCCGCCTTGATCACGGTCATGTCGGCATCGGGCGCGCAGCCGAGCACCGCCAACGCGTCCATTTCGGCGCGGCTGCGGGTGCCGTCGCCGGGGCCGCCCCATTGCCAGTGCGACGCCTGGGAATAGCTGGTGTCGGCGGCCTCGCTGGCGGCGCGCGCCGCCGCCTCTTCGGGGGTGAGGCCGGCGAAATAATCCCAATTGGCGTTGTATTCGGCGGCGTGTTTTTCGCAGAAATACCAGCGTTCGGGGCGGTTGGGCGCTTTCGGCGCCGGGCGGTCGCCGACCTCGGCGCAGCCGGCGCGATCGCAGCCGCGCACCGTCGCCGCCGCCGTCCCGCCGGCGCCATAGCTGCGCCAGCGCGGGAACCCCCAATCGTCCTTGCGGCCATGGCGCGCCATTCTTGCTCCCGTCACCGCCGCGCGGCGATTCGCCCTCAGATAATCGGGGAGCGCGCCGACCGCCAGCGCCGCGCCGCGCGCGCTCAGGGCGTCACCAGCGGGAAATTGTCGCGTGGCCGGCCGAACAGCGTCGTCAGCCGCTGCAGCACGGCGATATCGCCATCGACCTTGAGCGTGCCTGCCTGGATCAGCTCGATCGCCTTGGCCTGGCCGCCGATCAGCGCGATCAGCGCCAGCCGCGGCGCGGTCAACGTCGCGTCGGCCTTGTCGTCCACCCCCTGCTCGTGGAGCATGACGCCATTGCCGATGGTGGCAAGGTGACGCTCGCCGGCGTCGGGAATGACGAAGGCGATGGTGAAGGCCGGCCCCGCCGCCTGGTCGGGGAGCAGCCGCACGCTCATCGTGTCGAGCAGCTGCGCCACCGACAGATTGGCGGCGATGGCGTTGCTGTTGGGCGCCGCGGCGGGCTTGATGCCATTGCGCAGCTCGCTGGCGCCGGTCAGGTAGAAGTCGCGCCAAGGCGCCGCTTCGGCGCGATACGCCAATTGCTCATAGACACCGGCGAGCGCCGCTTTCGCCGCCGCATCGCCCGGCACGGCGCGGACCAGATGGCCGAGCAAAGTCGCCGCCCAGCGATCGTCGCCCTTGGCCGAAGCGGCCTTGGCCAGCGCCAGCACCTTGGCCGCGCCGCCCATCGCCGCGACATAGCGCGTCGCCGCTTCGTTCCGCGGCAGCGGGTCGAGATTGACCGGATCGCCGTTGAAGGCGCCGAGATAGCGCTGATAGACGGCGCGAGCGTTGAACTTCAGGCTGCCGTAGTTCGGCCGGTTGAACCAGGCGCGGGCGAGCGGCGCCGGCAGGCGGATCGCTTCGCCGATCTCGACGGCATCTAGCCCCGAGTTCATCAACCGCACGCTCTCGTTGTGGACGAAGGCATAGGCCTGGGCGTGGAGGAGCAGGTAGCGTGACACCTCGGCACTGCCCCAGCGCGGCCAGAAGTGCGAGGTGAAGACGACGTCGGACTGCGCCGCGAAGCGCCGCCGCGCCTCGAGCAGATACCCCGCCCAGCCCCTGGCGTCGCGGACCAGCGCGCCGCGCGGGGTGAGCAGATTGTGCATCGCGCCATTGGCGTTCTCGGCCATGCACAGGGCTTTGAAATCGGGGAGGTAGAAGTTCATCTCCGCCGGCGCCTCGGTATTGGGCGTCAGCTGGAAGTCGAAACGGACGCCGTCGATCGTCCGCGTTTCGCCGGTCGCCTTGATGCTGTCGGTCGGCGCCAGGATCGAGATGGTGCCGCCGGTGCGCACACTGCCGAGGCCTGCCGAGACATGGCCTTGCGCGCCCTGCGGCAGCAGCGCGCCGAACATGTAGAGCGCCCGGCGCAGCATCGCCGGCCCGGCGATGACATTTTCCGAGATCGCATGCTCCATGAAGCCTTCGGGGGCGATGATGGCGACCTTGCCCGCCGCGACGTCGGCGGCGGTGGTGACTCCGGCGACGCCGCCGAAGTGATCGGCATGGCTGTGGGTGTAGAGCACCGCCACCACCGGCCGCGCGCCCAATTTGGCATTGACCAGCGCCAGCGCCGCCTGCGCCGCTTCGACGGTGGTCAGCGGATCGACGACGATCCAGCCGGTCTTGCCGCGAATGACGGTCATGTTGGAAAGGTCGTGCCCACGCACCTGCCAGATGCCGTCGGCGACCTCGAACAGCCCCGATTTCGCCAGCAGCCGGGCGTTGCGCCACAGGCTGGGGTTGACGGTGGCGGGGGCGTCGCCGGCGAATTGCGCGTCGGCGGTGAAATCGCGCAGCACGGCGCCGGCCTTGTCCCTGATCTGCGGCGCCAGCGGCGCGGCGACCAGGCCCTTGGCGGCGAAATCGAAATCCTGCCGGTCCTGCCAGTCGAGGCTCGCGGCGAGCGCCGCATTGTCGGCGCGGACGGCGGGCGAAGCGGGGGCGGCCAGTGCCGGGGCGGCGAGCAGCAGCGAAAGCGCGAGGGTGCGGATCATGACGGCAGGGTTACGCCGGTTGGCGCCCCTGCTCCCCTCCCGCTTGCGGGAGGGGCTGGGGGTGGGAAGGACAGCTGGAAGTTGACCAAGTTTACCGTTTCGGCCGGTTTCGGCGCATCGGCTCGGCTTGTCCGAACCGCCGGCAGCGCGGCTTCGGCGCGGAAGTACACCGAAGTTCAGTCGATTTCCCTCTTGTGCGGAATCTTCGCAGGCCGCTGCTACCGCGCCGACAGGCCGCCGGCCAGCCATGCAGGAACCGGCAAGTGCCAGGGCACGCCGAGCCATCGCCTGCCCGGTCGCGTCGCCCCGGCAGGTATCCGGGCGTGTCGAGATGGCGGATCGATCCACCCGGAAACATTGGCAGAAAAAGCCTGTGTAGGACAGGCTTGCGGGTTCAGTCGCAAAAAAGCGACTCGCGGCTGTGTGCTAGCTACCGAACGGGTCCACGACCTAATGCAGCCGCAAAATCATCGACTGGCTCGCCGTCGCCAGCAGCGTGCCGTCCTCGGCGAAGAGATGCAGCCGGCCATGGGCGAAGCCGTCGACCACCGCGTGAATGCGGATATCGAGCAGCACCCATTCGGTCGCTTGCCAGCGCCCGAAGCGGATGGTGTTGTCGAGGCTGTTGCCGCCGGCGTTGGCGCCCAGCGCATTGCCGAGGCCCGACGGCAGGAAATCCGCGACCACGGCGAGATGCGGGCGATCGAAGCCGAAGTCGCCGCGCGGTCGCACCCAGAGGCGGGCGATGCCGTCGTCGCTGGGGCCGCCCGCGGTGCGGGCGACGCCGAAGCGGCCGGCGGCGACGTGTTCGTCGAAATTGGCGTGCATGTCGCTGCCGGTGCGCGGCCAATTGTGGACGACCGCCGGGCAATCGAGCGGGCGCGACACATCGGGCATCGTCGCCCATTGCCCGGCGCTTTCGTGCGGGCGGCCGCCGAGCGCGGCGTTGACGGTGAAAATCTCGCGCGTCCCGTCACGCGCCACCACCCGCGCCTGGCTGGTGTGGTTGCCGGCGACGGGCACCGTCACTTCGAGCGCCAGTCGCGTCTCCGGCCGGGCGTAGCTGAGATATTGCGCCGCCGCCCAGACCGTCGGGCGGCCGGTGACCGCTTCGAGCGCGGCGATGCCGAGGCCGAGGCCGGCGCCGCCGAACAGGAACTCGCGCCCCGCCGGGCCGACGCAGATGCTGCGCGGGACCGTGAACGCGAAGCGGCTTTCGCCGGCGGGTTCGAGGGTGAAGAGTGGCATCAGGCCCCCTCTCAAGCCTCTATGAAGGCGCGGATGCGGTCGGTGAAGGCGGGATCGGCGAAGCGCGCGATCGGCGCCGGCGGCGTGCCGGTGTCCGCCAGCAGTGCCGAGGCGCGCGCCTTCAGATCGTCGACGTCGCCGGCGACATGCAGCCCGGGGCGGTTGCCGACATTGACCGCGGTCGCCAGCTGGTGGTCGGTATTGTGCTCGCCCATCGCCTGGAGGCGCGGCAGCATCAGCAGCGGCTTGCCCGCCTCGATCGCCGCGATGATCGACCCCATGCCGGCATGCGCCACGAACAATCGCGCGCCTTCGACGCGGGCGCGATAGTCGGCGACCGGCATCAGCCGCAGCCATTTGGCGTGGCGCGGCTCATAGCTGCCACGGCCGATCTGGATCTCGACCGGCACTTGCGGGTGCGCCGCCGCCCATTCGTCCATCGCCTGGACGAGGCGATCGAAGGGCATCATCGACCCGACCGAGACGAAAACGCCGTTCACAGCACCGACCCCCAGCAGTCGACGCCGGGCTGCGCGAGATGCGGCCATTGCGTGACGACCTGGCTGGCGACCTTGCCGGCATGGCCGCCCGACCCCGACAGCACTTCCGAATTGGCGATCGAATCGACCCACAAGGTGCGCACGCCGAAGGGTTTCGCCAGCGCCAGTGCCAGCAGCGGCGGCAGCGCGCCGGTGGTGACGATCACCTGGGGGCGGACGCGGATGAGGATCGTCGCAATGTCCCACAAAGTCAGCGGCAGCCGCCACCAATCGGCGCGGCTGACGTCGCGGAAGGTCAGCAGCCGCGCCGGGGCGACCTCGGCCTCCATGTCGGCGTGGACCGTGGCATAGGCGACGTCATGCCCGGCCCAGGCCGGGCGCAGCCGCAGCAACTGGACGAAATGGCCACCGCCGGAGGCGATGGCGAGAATGCGCTTCTTGCCGGCCATGTGTTCCGTTCCCCGTCGCGCCTTTCACGCTGCGGTGCAGCATGTGTCAAGCGTTCCCGGGCTCAGGCGGCCCTGGCGAGCCCGGTCATTGCCTGCATGGCAAGGGCATAGCTGGCCTTGCGGGCGTTGTGATCGTGGAGGATGTTGACCAGCATCACCTCATCGGCGCCATAGTCGCCGGCGGCCTCGGCGAGGCCGCGGCGCACGGTTTCGGGCGAGCCGGCGACGACGCGGCGCCCGGCCCTCGCCACATCGAACTGCGGGTTGGCGGCGAGCCAGGCGAGCGCGCTGTCGACATCGGGAACGGCGATCGAGCGGCCCAGCGCGAAGAGATGCGCGAACATCATCCGCGCCGGCGCCGCCAGCCGCTCGGCCTCGGCGTCGCTTTCGGCGCAGATCGTCCAGACGGCGACCATGACGCGCGGGGTGTCGCCGGCATGGCGCGCGACGAAGCGGTGGCGATAGGCGGCGGCGATGTCGCCAGCCCGAGCATTGATGAAGTCGGCGAAGCAATAGGGCAGGCCGAGGTCGCCGGCGAAGGCGGCGCTGTCGGGCGACGAGCCGAGCACCCAGGGTTCGGGGGCGTGCGGCAACCCGGGCAGGGTCGCGGCATAGGCGGCGAAGGGATGGCCGGCAGGCAGGCTGTCCTCGAGATAGCCGATCAGTTCGGCGAGCGCTTGCGGAAAGGCGTTGGGGGCGTGCTGGCGGCGGTCCTGCTGCAGCGCCACCGCGGTGCGCTGGTCGCTGCCTGGGGCACGGCCGAGGCCGAGGTCGATGCGACCCGGATAGAGCCCGGCGAGCAGGCTGAACTGCTCGGCGACCTTTAGCGGCGAATAATGCGGCAGCATGACGCCGCCCGAGCCGATCCGCATCGTCCGCGTCGCGGCGGCAACCGCGGCGATCAGGATCTCGGGCGCCGACCCAGCGAGCGCCGGCGAGGCATGATGCTCGGCGAGCCAATAGCGGTGATAGCCAAGCGCTTCGCAATGGCGGGCGAGGTCGATCGAATTGGCCAGCGCCCGCGCCGGGGTGGTGCCGGCGGCGATCGGCGTCTGGTCGAGGACGGAGAGGATCACCAGCGCACTCCCAGGATCTTTGGCGGCAGGTGGCGATCGGGCAGCGCGGCGAGGATCGCCGCCTGCTCGGCCTCGCTTGCCAGCGGCCAGCGGGTGATCTCGTCGACCGTCCGCTTGCAGCCCTCGCACAGCCCCGAGCGCCGGTGGATGCGGCAGATGTTGATGCAGGGGGAACGCAGCGCCATGGCGATCAGATGCTCCCCCGCCCGCCGGCTTTCAACAGCCGGCCGGCTTTCAACAGCAGGTAGATCAGCAGCCCGACCGGGCCGGCGACGAAGGTCAGCGCCAGGCACGGCAGCACCAGCCAGTGCGGCAGGCGCGCGGGCGGCGCGTCGGCGACCTGCCAGCTCGCGACCCACAGGTCGAAGGCGAGATAATGCACCCAGCCGGCAAGCAGCGCCGGCGGCGACGACAGCAGCAGGCGCACGCCCTCCAGCGACGTAAAGCCGGCGCCTTCGGGCGGTCCGGCACCGGCGAGGCCAGTTACCAGCAGGCTGAAGTAGAAGCCGCAGAGCAGCGCCGCGACGACTCGCGCGCCGACGACCGCCCACTCGCGTCGCAGCGGCGCCAGCGCCAGCATCGCCCACCCCGGCAGGACCGCGGCATTGGCGAGTTCGAACAGGCGGGGCGCGTCCATGCCGCATCCTCGCGGGCGCCTTGGTCGCGGTCAAGGAACGCTCTCTGCCCCGCAACGTTTGCCCGGCGACCCCCAGAAGGAGATCGACCATGGCCAAGAAGCCCAGCGCAGCCCCGATGACCGATGCTGCCACCGACGCCGCCCAGCCCAACTACAAGATCGAATATCGCGAGATCCAGCCCTTCGGTACGCTGAAGGACCTGCCGCTCGGGCTTGAATCGAATGCCCGTGCCGCCAGTGTCGATGCCTTGAACCAGGTCCTCGCCGATACGATGACGCTGCGCGACCTCTACAAGAAGCATCACTGGCAGATGTCGGGCGCCACCTTCTACCAGCTCCACCTGCTGCTCGATAAGCACTACGAGGCCCAGGCCGAACTCGTCGATTCGATCGCCGAGCGCGTCATGACGCTGGGCGGCCTCAGCCTCGCCATGGCCCCCGATGTCGCCGACGCGACCCGCATCCCGCGCCCGCCCAAGGGCCGCGAGGACGTGCCGACCCAGCTCGCCCGGCTGCTCGAAGCGCATGAGCTGATCCTGCGCTATGCCCGCGACGCCGCCGAAGCCGCCGCCGACGCCGGCGACAGCGGCACCGACGATTTGCTGATCTCCGAGGTCGTGCGCACCAACGAACTGCAGGTCTGGTTCATCGCCGAGCATCTCGCCGAGACCAATTTGACCCGCGGCCAAGCCTGATTGGGCGCGGCGCGACGGCAATCCGTCGCGCCGCGTTCTGGCACGGCGAACCCGCCGGCGGGACGGGCGTTAGCGAGCCGGGGGACACGACAGCAGAAAGGTCCGCCATGGCCAGCACCATGACCGACGACACCCCCGCCGCCACCCGCCGGGACGGCGACCGCGCTACCGCCGAAGCCGGCCAGGGTGCGCGCGATTCGGTGACGGCGCGCAGCGTCACCATCAACCGTCCCGCCGCCGAACTTTATCGTTTCTGGCGCGATTTCAACAATCTGCCAAAATTCATGGCCGATATCGTCGTCATCGATGTCGTCGATGCGACGCATTCGCGCTGGACGGTCAAGGCGCCCGGCGATCGCGAGGTCGGCTGGACCGCCGAGGTGACCGAGGACCAGCCCGACCGGTTGATCGCCTGGGAAGGCCGCGGCGATATCCGCAATTCGGGCCGCGTCGAGTTTCGTGACGCGGGGGCCCGCGGCACCATCGTCACCGCGACCATCGCCTATGATCCCCCCGGCGGCGCGCTCGGCAAGCTCGTCGCCAAGCTGTTCCGCCGCGAACCCGCCGTCCAGGCGGCGCACGACCTGCGCCGCTTCAAGCAGCTGATGGCAACCGGCGAAATCGCCACCCCGGCGATGAACCTCGCGCAACTGATCGACGATGAGGAGAGCCGCTGATGCGCGCGCTGACCTGGCATGGCAAACACGACGTCCGCGTCGAAACCGTCGACGATCCCGGGATCGTCAACCCCCGCGACGCCGTGATCAAGGTGACCTCGACCGCCATTTGCGGCTCCGACCTTCACCTCTACGACAATTACATCCCGTCGATGATGAAGGGCGATATCCTTGGCCATGAATTCATGGGCGAAGTCGTCGAAATCGGCCCGAAGTCGACCCTCAAGCTCGGCGAGCGCGTCGTCGTGCCCTTCACCATCGCCTGCGGCAGCTGCTATCACTGCGGCAAGCAGCAGTTTTCGGCGTGCGACAATGGTAACCCGGCCGAGAACCAGGACGCCGGCGAGAAGCTCTACGGCCAGACCATGTCGGGGCTGTTCGGCTATTCCCACCTGACCGGCGGCTATGCCGGTGGCCAAGCCGAATATGTCCGCGTGCCCTTCTCCGACGTCGGCCCGATCGTCATCCCCGACGGCGTCGATGACGACAAGGTGCTGTTCCTGTCGGATATTTTGCCGACCGGCTGGATGGCGGCGGAGAATTGCGACATCGCGCCGGGCGACACCGTCGCCGTCTGGGGCTGCGGTCCTGTCGGGCTGTTCGCCGTCCAGTCGGCGTTCCTGCTCGGTGCCGAGCGCGTTATCGCCATCGACCATTTCGACAATCGCCTGGCGCTCGCCAAGCGCTTCGGCGCCGAGACGATCAACTACAAGACAACCGATGTCGCGATGGCACTGCGCGAGCTGACCGGCGGCGTCGGCCCCGATGCCTGCATCGACGCCGTCGGCCTCGAAGCGCATGGTCTCACTGCCGACAATGTCTATGACCAGATCAAGGTCTCGAGCTTCATGGCAACGGATCGCCCGCATGCCTTGCGCCAGGCGATCATGGCGTGTCGCAAGGGCGGCAAGCTGTCGATCCCCGGCGTCTATGGCGGCTTTGTCGACAAATTCCCGATCGGCGCGCTGATGGAGAAGGGCCTGCAGGTCAAGACCGGCCAGACGCATGTCCAGCGCAATCTGCCGGCGCTGCTGACGGCGATCCTCGATGGCAAGATCGATACGACCTTCCTGATCAGCCACCGAATGCCGCTCGAAGCGGCCGCCGAGGCCTATAAGCTGTTCAAGGAAGAGCAGGATCGCGTCACCAAGGTGGTGCTGAAGCCGGGCATGGTTGCCGCCTGAGGATCGCCGGCTATCATGGCGGGTCACCCGACCGGAGCCTCGCCATGCGTCTTTTGATCGCCGTCACCGCCCCCGTGTTCGCGGTTTTGGCGCTTGCGGCACCGGCGTTCGCCGCCGACCCGCCGGTCAGCCTGGTCGGTCGGCCCGCCGCCGCGGTGGCACTCGATGCCGGCCGCAAGCCGGTCGAGGTGCTGGCGGTGGCGGGCATCGAGCCCAGCGCCGTTGTCGCCGACATCATGCCGGGCAATGGCTATTACAGCGAGTTGCTCGGCCGCGTCGTCGGCCCCGGCGGCAAGGTAATCGCCATCGAGGCGGCGGGGTTCGTCGATCCCAAGGGTGAGGCCGGCTGGGCGGCACTCAAGGCGCGCCAGCCCAATGTCAGCTACGTCGCCGGCGATCTCGCCACCGTCGCCTTGCCCAAGCGGCTCGATATCGCCTTCTTCCACCTGACCTATCACGACCTCTATTGGGAATCGGCCGAGGCGCATTTCCCGCGGCTCGATCCCGCGGCGTTCGACGCCCGGCTGTTCGCCGCGATGAACCGGGGCGGCACGGTGATCGTCATCGATCATGTCGGCATCGCCGGGATCGACCCGCGGGCGCAGGCCGACAAGACGCACCGCATCGACCCGGCGCGGGTCAGGGCCGACTTCGAAAAGGCCGGTTTTCGTTTCGTCGACACGCCGGCGGTGCTGGCGACGGAAGGCGACGATCCCGCCAAGCCGGTTTTCGATGCCTCGGTGCGCGGCAAGACCGACCGCTTCTACTATCGCTTCGTCAAACCCTGAGCGGGGTCAGGCGATCACCGCGGTGACTTCGATTTCGATCTTCATCGCGGCGTCGATCAGCCCGGCTTCGACCATCGTCGCCGCCGGCGGGTGCGCGGCGAAAGCGTCGTGCAGCATCGGCCAGCAGGCTTCGAAATCGCGCCGGTCGGGCAGATAATAGACCACCCGCACAACGTCGGCGAAGCTCGCCCCGGCCTCGGCCAGCGCCGTGGCGATGATCGCCAGCGCGTTGCGGCACTGGTCCTCGACACCTTCGGGGATCAGATTGGTCTCGGGATCGCGGCCGACCGTGCCCGAGACAAACACCATGTTGCCCGCGACGACGGCGCGCGAATAGCCAGCCCTGGCCTCGAAAGGGCTGCCGGAGGTGATGTGGCGACGGTTGTCCATGGCGGCGTAACGCCCGCTCAAGGCTGCGGGCTGCCCCCGGCGAGCCGCACGGCGGCGCGCCCTGCCGGTCCAACGGCGCGCGCCCCGGCGACCGCTGTGCCATTCGCCGCTGCCCCGGCAATACCGCCATCGGCGACGACATCGTCCGACGCCAGCCGCTCCATCACCCAATCGTTGAGGTCGTCGGGCTCGGCGAGATTGGCGGCGACCGTGGTGTATTCACCGCGCGCCCGGCGATCGAGGACTTCGAAGCCGGTTTCGAGGAGATCGGTGACATTGCCATCGCGCATCATCCGGCTGGGGCCGCCGAGCACGATGGCGATCAGGCGGCGGTTGCCCTGCTGCGCCGACGCGGCGAGCGTGAAACCGGCGGCGTTGGTGAAGCCGGTCTTGATGCCATCGACGCCGGGAACGACGCCGAGCAGCTTGTTGTGATTGTCGATGATGCGGCCTTCATAATCGAAGCCGACGGTGGCGAAGAGGCGATAGCGATCGGGGAAGGTGCGGATGACCGCGCGGCTGAGGGTGGCAATGTCGCGCGCCGTCGTGACATGGCCGGGATCGGGCAGCCCCGAAGCATTGCGGAAGGTGGTGCGGCTCATGCCGAGCCGCCGCGCCGTGCCCGTCATCCGCGCGGCGAAGGCGCTTTCGGAACCGGCGATATGTTCGGCGAGCGCCACGGCGATATCATTGGCCGAGCGGGTTACCAGCACCCCCATCGCCTCGCGGACGCTGATCGTCGCGCCGGGGCGCAGCCCGAGCTTCGACGGCGGCTGCCAGGCGGCGTTGCGCGAGATGGTCAGGCGGTCATCTTCGCGCAGCCGGCCGGCGGCGAGTTCCTCGAAGGCGACATAGAGGGTCATCACCTTGGTGATCGACGCCGGGAAGCGTGCCGCATCGGCCTGGCGCGCGTAAAGGACTTCGCCCGTCGCCGCGTCCATCAGCACCGCCGCATATTTGGGAACGGCATAAAGGCTGGTGGCGGCGGCGGCAGGCGCGACAGCGGACGGCAGGCCGGCGAGCAGCGCCGCGACAATCGCCAATGCAGAGGTGTTCGGCCGCCAGCGCAACGCGTCAGTCCCTTCCCCACCAGTCAGCGCAACAATAAGACTCATTCGCGCCAGAAGAAAAGCCCCAAAGGGCAGGTGTGACGTCATATCATCGCTAGACTGACTCGCCCCGTCGCAGGCACGGCTCGTCCTGACCATTATAGGCGGTTTCGACGAAACCGTTGCGCCGCGCCGTGCTCCCTGCCATGCCGCGCCCCACGCATGAGCGCCCCTGCAACCTCCTTGCCCGAACGCCGCACTTTCGCGATCATTTCGCACCCCGACGCCGGCAAGACGACCTTGACCGAAAAGCTGCTGCTGTTCGGCGGCGCCATCCATACCGCCGGCGAGGTGCGCGCCCGCGGCCAGGCGCGGCGGGCGCGGTCGGACTGGATGAAGATCGAACAGGCGCGCGGCATTTCGGTGACGTCGTCGGTGATGACCTTCCAGCGGGGGGCCACGGTGTTCAACCTGCTCGACACGCCGGGCCATGAGGATTTCTCGGAAGACACCTATCGCACGCTCACCGCGGTCGATTCCGCCGTGATGGTGATCGACGCGGCGCGCGGCATCGAGGCGCAGACGCGCAAGCTCTTCGAGGTGTGTCGGCTGCGGGATGTGCCGATCCTGACCTTCATCAACAAGGTCGATCGCGAAGGCCGCGACCCCTTCTCGCTGCTCGACGAGATTTCGGACATGCTGGCCCTGGACGTCGCGCCGCTCAATTGGCCGGCGGGCATGGGCGGCGAGTTCAAGGGTCTCTACGACCTTTACAATTACAATTTTCTCAAACCCGATGGCACCGCCACCGGCGCGGCGGGCGCGACGGTCGCGACCAGCGGCCTCGACGACCCGATGATCGACGACCTCTGCGGGCCGATCGCCGCAAGGCTGCGCGAGCAGGCCGAACTGGCGCTCGGCGGCTATGCGACGCTCGACCCGCAACTCTATCGCCAGGGGGCGCTGACGCCGGTGCTGTTCGGCTCGGCGCTCAAGGACTTCGGCGTCGAGGCGCTGATCGACGCGCTCGCCGCCTATGCCCCTGCCCCGCGTCCCCAGCCGGCGCTGGTCGCGGGCCATGCCGGCACGGTCGACCCCGGCGACGCCCAGGTCTCGGGCTTCGTCTTCAAGGTGCAGGCCAACATGAACCCCCAGCACCGCGACCGCATCGCCTTTCTGCGGCTGGCGTCGGGGCGCTTCCGCCGCGGCATGAAGCTGCGCCAGGTCGCCACCGGCAAGGTCATCGCGATCAACTCGCCGATCCTGTTCTTCGCCCAGGACCGCGAGATCGCCGACGAGGCCTGGCCGGGGGACATTATCGGCATCCCCAACCATGGCGTGCTGCGGGTCGGCGATTCATTGGTCGAGAAGGACGATGTCACCTTCACCGGCATCCCCAATTTCGCGCCGGAAATCCTGCGCCGCGTCGCCTTGAAGGACCCGACCAAGTCGAAGCAGCTGCGCACCGCGCTGACCGACATGGCCGAGGAGGGCGTCACCCAGCTGTTCAAGCCGTCGATCGGCAGCCAGTGGATCGTCGGCGTCGTCGGCCAGTTGCAGCTGGAAGTGCTGATCAGTCGCCTCGACGCCGAATATCGCGTCGCGGCCGATTTCGAGGCCTCGCCCTATGAAACGGCGCGCTGGCTGCACGGCGAAGCGGGCGACCTCAAGCGCTTCGCCGACGAGCATCGCGGCGCCATGGCCGAGGATCGCGACGGCGCGCCGGTGTTCATGGCGCGCGACAATTGGGAACTGAACTACGTCAGCCAGCGCGAGACGGCGCTGCGCTTCAGCGCCACAAGGGAGCGCGCCTGATGGCGACCTTGGCGGAGGACGATGATTTCGACGCGCCGCCGCCACGATCGCGCTGGCGGCGGGCGCGGCCGTGGCTCTTCGGCGGCCTGGGCGTCTTCATCATTGCTTTTGCGGCCCTCATCGCCTGGCTGACCCTGACGGCCCCCCTCGGCCGCGCCCTCGAACCGCTGAAGACCCCCAGCCTGATCCTGACCGATTCAGCCGGCCGCCCGATCGCGCGGCGCGGCGATTACAAGGAGGCGCCGGTCGAGATCGCTCGGCTGCCCAAGCACGTCCCCGCGGCGCTAATTGCCATCGAGGACCGCCGCTTCTATGACCATTGGGGCATCGATCCCCGCGGCATCGTCCGCGCGCTGTTCCGCAATGCCCAGGCCGGCGGCGTCCAGCAGGGCGGCTCGACGATCACCCAGCAGCTGGCGAAAACCAGCTTCCTCAGCGCCGAACGCAGCATCAAGCGCAAGCTGCAGGAAATCATCATCGCCTTCTGGCTGGAAAGCCAGCTGAGCAAGGACGAGATCCTGCAGCGTTACCTCTCCAGCGTCTATTTCGGCGATGGCGCCTATGGCATCCGCGCCGCGGCGCGCACCTATTTCGATACCACGCCCGAGCGACTGACGCTGGGCGAGGCGGCGATGCTCGCGGGGCTGGTTCAGGCACCGTCGCGCCTCGCCCCCAGCCGCCACCTCGCCGATGCGCGCGCCCGCGCCGCCGTCGTGCTCGAACAGATGGTCGAAACCGGCACGATCACCAAGGCCCAGGCGGCGCGCGCCGTGCCGGCGAGCTACACCCCTGGCCGCAAGGTGCTGCCGTCGGGCAGCTATTTCGCCGATTGGGTGCTGCCGATGGCGCGCGAGCGCGTCGATGCCGATTATGGCGACGTCACCGTGACGACGACGCTCGACCATGACCTCCAGGCGCTCGCCGAGGACGCCGTCAAGGAGACGCTGTCGCGCTCGCAGGGGCTCAACATCAGCCAGGCAGCGCTGGTGGCGATGCGCCCCGATGGCACCGTCGTCGCCATCGTCGGCGGCACCGACTACAAGGCGTCGAGCTTCAACCGCGCGACGCAGGCGCTGCGCCAGCCGGGGTCGTCGTGGAAGCTGTTCGTCTATCTGGCGGCGCTCGAAGCCGGCATGCGGCCGGGCGACACCGTCGACGACAATCCCATCGTCATCGGCGACTATGCCCCGAAGAACGACGACGGCCGCTATCGCGGCCAGATCAGCCTCGCCACCGCCTTCGCCGCGTCGTCGAATGTCGCCGCGGTGCGGCTGGCGCAGCAGCTCGGCACCCAGAAGGTCATCGACCAGGCGCGCCGCCTCGGCCTCAAGGAGAAGATTTCGACCTGGCCGGCGATGGCGCTCGGCACCTCGCCCATCACCCTGCTCGACATGACCGCCGCCTATGCCGCGGTGGCCAGCGGCGTGCGCCCCGTCGAGCCGACCGGCCTCAAGCCCGGCCAGCCGGGGCTGATCAAGTCGATCCGCCGCACCATCGGCGCGCTGACCCCCTGGCCGGCGCGCGCGCCGATGCTCGAGCTGCTCGAAAGTGCCGTGCGCAACGGCACCGGCAACGCCGCGCGGCTGCCGATCGCCACCTATGGCAAGACCGGCACGACGCAGAACCACCGCGACGCGCTGTTCATCGGCTTTGCCGGCGATCTCGTCGTCGGCGTCTGGGTCGGCAATGACGACAACAGCCCGATGGCCGGCGCCGTTGTCGGCGGCAGCGTTCCCGCCAAGCTGTGGCGGCGCTTCATGGCAGCGGCGCTGCTGAAGGAAGGGCTGATCGACGATGCCGCGGTCGAGGCGCCGGCGACTCTGGTCATCCCGGACATCGCCCTCGATGCGATCGGCGATCTTGCCGACGGGATTCTGGGCGGCGAAGGCGACCCGCCGCCGGGCGCCGAGCCGGCCGATCCAGCCGAAGCGGCGCCGGCCGACGCCGAAGCCGATTCCGAGGTGCCGCCGCGCCAAGGCCGATAGGTGTCGGTGAATTTTACACTTGCGAATCGCGATGATTGTGTGACGCGAGAGAAATCAGTGCCTTGTCGCGCTTTCCCGGCTTGGCACAAGGTTTGCATAACCGCGCAATGAGCACTGCGATCAAGCGGTGCCGTCCGTCAGCCCGCGAGGGTTGCATGCATCGGAGACAGGGAATGCGCCTTCTTTCGCTCATCGCCATCGCCGCCGCCGTTTCGGCCGCGCCGGCCTCGGCCGTCGTCACCACCTTCGCTTCGTTCGGCCCCGGCGCCGGCGGTGCCAACGTCTACTTCCTCAACGCCGGCAGCAACAGCAACGCGGTGTTCTTCACCACGGCCGCCAACAACACCACCACCGCGGCGGCGCGCGGCGTGACCTTCACCTTCCTGCAGGGTGCCTTCAACAACGTCGGCCCCGTCAATGCCAACTGGAGCCTGAACGGCACCGTCACCAACACCAACGCCACCGTCAACGGCACCACGATCACCCAGACCAACATCGCCGGCAGCTTCTCGTTC